>CACGUE010000039.1 GCA_902576115.1 uncultured Pelagibacteraceae bacterium | reverse complement strand
GTAGTCTACTTTTTTTGGTTTATTAGACTGTTTAAAATCTACAATAACATCTTTACCTTCGTATACCGCTATCATGTCAGCTGTTCCAGCATATTGATTTGGATAATATAAAGTTTCTTCCATTCCATATACTTCGTTAAGTCTTCCAGTAATTCCTTTTTGAATTATTTCTTTAGCCATATTTTTGTATTGTTCATTACTTTCAAAAAAACTTTCATTAATTCTTCCTCTTAAGTAATCCTCAATATAAGAATGCATAGAAGTACCCCTTGATGATGCTTCTGTTTTAATTCTATTTGCTTCTTTAACTCCTACTCTTTCTTTCCAGTTAGCTAAAGCTGCTTTTTCTTCTTCTGACTTGGTGGCACTTAAAATTGTGGTAACACTTGGTAATTTATTTTCTCCTAGTAAATATTTTCTATATCCATCTTCAATTGATCTTGATGACTTTGGATAGTTAAATTTATTATTCCACTTCATTCAAGTGTTTGTAAAAGATTAATTTAATTTTTTGCCTGTCTTGGAATATCTTCAAATTTTTCTACGTTTTCAGTTTCAATAGCTTTTTCAATTTGCTCTGGATCTTTTATATTTTCTAATGTTCTTTTAATAGATCTTGCATCAGTTCCAAATTTATCAACAGCTGTCATAGCTTCTTCTAGTTTTTTTCTAAGATTAATAATTCCATCAAAATGTTTTGTAAATCTTGTACTTATTGTTTTTTAAATGATCATATATTTCGGTTGCATGTTTTTGAACTTTTAATGTTTGGAAACCCATGTGTAATGATTGTAAATATCCAGATAAATTATTTGGTCCCATAATAGTTACTTTATATTTTTTCATTAATTCTTGGGTCAATAATTCTTTAGTAGTAGGATCTTGATAATTAGCTAGCTCTAAAAACAAACTCTCTGTTGGTGCATACACAATTGCAAAATCAGTAGTTTTAGGCGGCACGATATATTTTTCATTTACACTTTTAGCTTTTTCTTTAAAAGCTTTTGCAAGTTTAGTTCTTGCATCTGCTATAGCTTTTTTATCGTCTTCTTGATGAGCATCTTGAATAGCTTTAAATCTTTCAACAGGAAAGTGGCTATCTACAGGGACTAACACTCCCTCTTGAAGTTTAATTGCAAATTCAACATTTTCACCTGTTTCTTCTTTCATTTTAACGTTAGAATAATATTGAGATGAAGGTAGCAGGTCCTTAATAAGTGATCCCAAGCTAAATTCAGCTAAAGTTCCATACTTTTTAACTCCAGCTAAAATTTTATTAATACCTTTTTGACTTTCGTTTAAATTTTCAACTTGAGAATTAAAAGCTGCAACTTTCTCATCGACTTTTGTAAGAGCTGCTGTCATATCTTTTGTAACACCAGTTGAAAGATTATTAAAAGATGAAGACATCGAACTTAAAGATGTATTTATAGTAGTATTTAAACTATCTTTTAATTTAATTATTTCAGCATTTAGATTTGCAATTTCTTCAGACTCTTTATTTTCGTCATCTTTTTTTATATTTGATTTAATATTTAAATAAAGGATAAATAAAGTTGCTATTAAAATTGAAGCTAAAATAATTATTAAAATTATATCCATGATTCGTATGTTACACTTACTTAATAATATTTAAAGTTTATTTAAAAAATGTTTTAAGAGCTCTACTTCTTTATTTTTTTTTGGGGTCATTAAACACGCTTGGGATTTAAGAATTATTCCGTCTTTTAATACCCTTAATTTATTAGCTTTTAAGGTTGCTCCTGTTGAAGTTATATCAGTTATAATTTCTGAAAATCCTGTAAATGGATATATCTCGGTAGCACCAAGGCTCTTTACTAGTTTAAATTGTGTAACTCCTCTAGAGAACATAAACTCCGTAGTTAGATTTGGATATTTTGTAGCTATACGTAATCTGTTTGTTTTTTTATCTTTAAATTCAAAAGCTATTTCTTCAAGATCAGGCATTGTTTGTACATCTATCCAATCATCTGGGATTGCAACTACCAATGTAGCTTCACCAAAATCGTACTTTTTTTTTACAATCACCTTTTTTTGAATATTAACTTCACTTTCCTTTAATAAATCATATCCAGAAAAACCAATATCTAAGGATCCATCTGCAAGACGTTCTATTATCTCTCTAGCGTGCAGATAATTAATAACTATATTTTTTTTTCCTTTAATAAATCCGAACAAGTCTCTCTCACCTCTTTCTGTAAGA
>CACGUE010000038.1 GCA_902576115.1 uncultured Pelagibacteraceae bacterium | reverse complement strand
TCCAATAACTTTTATTCCTAATGGCGGTTACAGAGTTTTTTGTAACTCCAACTAATTTAGCTATTTGAGAGTCTTTTAATATTGAGTGATTTTTTAACAACCATAAAGCTGAGTCAGGTTTATCCTGTCTTTTTGATAATGGAACATATTTTTTTATCTTATTTTCTGAATTCTTTATTTCAACTTCGTCATCTATAATATTCAAAGAGCGAGAGTTATCTGCTGAAGAAAGTGCTATTTCTTCATTTGTCAATTGTCCTGAAATTATTGGATTGTACCCAACAATACCTTTCGCTACCTCTCCATCTGCAATACCTTGAACTTCTACTTCGTGCAATTTACAAAAATCTGCTATTTGTTTAAATGTTAAAGAAGTATTTTCTACTAGCCAAACTGCTGTGGCCATTGGCATTAAAGGGGCTTTTGACATCAGGTTTTATTCTCTGATCTAAAATTTTGAAATTTTTTATTGAATTTACTTATTCTACCTTTATCTAAGATTTTCTGTTTTCCACCAGTCCAAGCAGAGTGTGATTTTGGATCTATCTCTAATTTTAAAGTATCATTTTCAGATCCCCATGTTGATTTTGTTTCAAAATGAGAACCATCAGTCATTTCAACTTTAATTTTATGATATTTTGGATGAATATTTTTTTTCATGGCACGCCTTATAACAAAATTTGTTTCAAAAACAATTAAAAGTTATCTAATTTTTTTACCATTTTTTCATAGATATTTATGTTGGCTGCCCTAATGTCTATATTGTTAATTTGAAAATTACTTATATCATTTACTCTTCCACCTGCTTCTTCAATAATAATTTTGCCTGCCGCAATATCCCATAAATTAATTTTATTGTGAAAATAACCATCAAATCTTCCGCATCCCACATAAGCTAAATCTAAAGCAGCACAACCGGTATTCCTTAAATTAAGTTTGGGATATATTAATTTCAGACCCTCACTGTTTGATGCAAATAAGCAATCTTCTAAAATTGATTTATTTGAGACTCTTACTCTACTATTATTGAAAAAAGATCCATTATTTTTTTCTGCATAAAAAATTTCATTTTTAATTGGATCGAAAATGAGACCAGCTATAATTTCCTCTTCATTTTTCAAAGCAATAGATATAGCAAAATGAGGAATTCCATGAAGAAAATTTGTAGTACCATCAATTGGATCTATAATCCAAAAAATATTTTTATTTTTATTTACAATCTTTCCTGTTTCCTCGGTTATAAATGAGTAATTTTTTTTTGACTTTGATAATTCTTCAATTAATATATTTTCAACTCTTTTGTCAGTTTTAGTGACAAAATCTTTTGGTCCCTTCTTTGATACTTGTAAATTTTCTAATTCTCCAAAATCTCTGACAATAACCTTTGAAGCTTTTTCACAAGCTTTAATCATCAAATTTAAGTTTGGAGATATTGAATTCATTTTAAACTTTTTTCACGTACTCCATTGTTCTAGTGTCTATAATTATAGTATCGCCACTCTCTATGAAAGGAGGGACTTGAATATTTAATCCATTTTTTAGAATAGCAGGTTTGTAAGAAGAAGAAACCGTTTGTCCTTTCAATGCAGCATCGGTAGCCTCTATCTCACAGGTTATTTGTTTTGGAAGTAAAATACTTAATGGTTTTTCATCATGAAAGTTGATTGTTACTTCTAAATTTTCTGTGAGCATTTTACTTTTATCTCCAACAATATTTCTACCTAAATTAATTTGCTCAAATGAAACTGGATTCATAAAATAAAAATCGTTTTCGTCACTGTATAAGAAATTAAATTTTACTTCTTCTAATGAGGCTTTCTCTATAGTTTCACTAGATCTAAATCTTTCATTAATTTTTGTGTTTTTGATTAAACTTTTCATTTCAACTTGTGCAAATGCTCCACCTTTTCCAGGTTTAACGTGGCTAGTTTTTAATACTTCCCAAAGATCATTTTTATACTCCAATATCATACCTACTCTTATTTCTGTTGCATTAATTTTCATGTCAAATTTTTTATTGCTTGATGTGGTTTAAGTTTTTTATTATTCCAAATGTAACCAGAAATAGCTAAAAAATCTGCCTTATTCAATAATAGTTTTTTATAATTTTTCTCATTAATTCCTCCAATAGCTACGACAGGTAAATTCATTAACTTTTTTATTTTACTTAAAGTATTTATATTAGATGTATACTTCACTTTTTTCGTTCTAGTTTTATAGAAAGAGCCTAAAGCAATATAATTTGCGCCATTTAAAAAAGCTTTTTTTGCTAATCTGACCGAGTTATGACAGGTAACTCCAATTATCTTAT
>CACGUE010000037.1 GCA_902576115.1 uncultured Pelagibacteraceae bacterium | reverse complement strand
GGTGTGCCACAATTTAAAGACTCTAAGACAACTATACCAAACGTATCTGTTTTACTTGGAAATACAAAAACATCAGATGATGCAAAATGAGAAGCTAATTCTCCATTTGTTTTCTCACCTAAAAAAATGTCTTTTGGAAACTTTTTTTTTAAATTGTTTAAATCAGGACCTTTACCAATTATAATTTTAGTACCTTCAAGATCTAAATCTAAAAATGCTTTGATATTTTTTTCAACAGCAACTCTTCCAACATATATCCATATAGGTCTTTTATAAGGTAAGTCTTTCTTAATGGGGTTTTTAAATGCACCATGATTACCTCCCCTGGTCCATGTAACCATTTTATTGTTATCAATACCTAAAGAAATTAACTCTTCACGCATGGATTCTGTTGTCACTAAAATTCTTTCAGCTTTATTATGAAAATTGCATAAAAATTTTTCTGACCATTTAGCTGGAATGATAGGCATATAAAGTTTCATGTATTTATCAAATCTTGTGTGAAAACTTGTGGTAAATTTTAAGCCATTTTTAATGCAATGTCTTCGTGCCATAAAACCTAAGGGTCCTTCTGTTGCAATATGTATTGCATCAGGTTTAATTGATTTAATTAAATTACTTACACGGGGCCAAACATTTAAGGACAATCTAATTTCATTATATTTTGGCATGGGCATGGTAAGAAATTGTTGAGGAGTAATATATTCAATAGTTTGACCTTGTGATTTAAGAATTTCACCAGTTTCGTGGAGAGTTCTTACAACACCATTAACTTGAGGGTAATAAGCATCGGTAACAATTAATATTTTCATTCTTTAAGATGCTTTTTTGAATGAACCGATCCTGTTATTATCAATATTTTCTGAAATATATTCGTTTCTTTTTTCATCCCAATAAATTATCTCAAAAGTTCCATCATATTTTTCTGCCAAGGCTGTACATGACTCAACCCAATCGCCACAATTTAAATAATTAACACCATCAAGATTTAAATTTTCAGCATGATGTATGTGTCCACAAATTATTCCATCAAATTTTTTCCTTTTTGCATATGAAGAAAGTGTGTTTTCATATTCACCTATAAATTTTACAGCATTTTTTACCTTATATTTTAAAAATTTTGCCAATGACCAATAGTCTTTACCTCTCAATTTTCTAAAAAAATTTATAATAACATTAATTTTAAGTAATAATTCATAGGCAATAGCTCCTAATTTAGAAAGCCATTTAGCATATTTCATTACTCCGTCCCAAGCATCACCATGAACAACTAAATATTTTTTTCCTAACTGCGTTTCATGAATAACTCTATTTACTATTTTAATATCACCTAAATGCATTGGAATAAATTTTCTAAATACCTCATCATGATTTCCAATTATGTAAAATACTTTTGTCCCGTGCCTGGCTTTTCTCAATATTTTTTGTATGACATCATTATGCTCTTGAGGCCAATAGAAACTCTTTTGCATTGCCCAAACATCGATTATATCTCCAACTAAATAAAGGTTCTCGGATCTTGAATTCTTAAAAAATTCTAAAAGCTTGTTAGCTTGACAACCTTTGGTGCCAAGATGCACATCAGATATAAATATACTCCTATATTTTAATAACGGAGGCATTAAAAAAACCTATTTTGTAACACAACTGTAACTCGAATCATTTAATTCTTATGTCATTGAAATGTTAAAGATTTATTAAAAATTAGTTACGAAAAAATTATGCATTATTGTTTGATTTATAACCTTAATTCTTCAACAGGGAAAAAAATAAAATTTGTAAATAAGATTTATGAAAAATTAAAAATTAACAACTCTGTAGATTATTTCAAAACCAAATCTGAAAAAGAGGCGAAAGAAATATTTTTGGAATTTAAAAATAAAAATTATGATAGATTGATAGTTGCTGGTGGAGATGGATCAGTATCATTTGCTATCAATGAATTGATAAAAAATGACTTTGATTTTAATGATAAATTTGCAATTGGGTACATACCGGCTGGAACAGCCAATTTACTTCAAGCAGAGTTATCGATAAATAAAAAAGTAGACGATATTTGTAATATTTTAACATCAAATAATTATAAACAATCTAATCTTATAAAAATAAATAAAAATTATTTTTTTTTAATGGCTGGTATTGGTTGGGATGCTAAAATTGTTCACTCTATTGATACACGTATAAAAAAAATACTTGGTAAGATAATATTTGGTTTAAAAGGGTTTCAGCATTTTTTATTTATGAAAAATAATAAACTTGATGTTTTCTTTGATGGTCAAAAATATCAAGCTGATTGGGTATTAAGTTCTAATACCAAATATTATGCTGGTCATCATAAGATAAATAAGTCAAACATTTTTGATGATAGATTAATAACTTATGTTTTTA
>CACGUE010000036.1 GCA_902576115.1 uncultured Pelagibacteraceae bacterium | reverse complement strand
TTTTTTAATTATTCAATTTTGTAAGTTTTTTATTAACATTAGAATTGGGAAATTTCCTTCATCAAGAATTGGTCCATTTATAACAAGTGTAGAAATTCTTGCTGCAAGAAAAAAAGAGTTAAATATTAAATCATTTGATATCTGGTCGCATAACAAAGCAGAGGAGCCAAATAAATTTTTAGCTAAAATGGTTTCAAGGGAGATAAAATTTATAAGTCATTATATTTATAGTTTTGTTGAATATTTTTTTAACGTCTTAAACATTAAAGAATATAAAAAAACTTTTTTTTTAGTACCGTATACCAGAGATACTATGAATCTTTTTGACAAGTATTCAAATGTTTTAAAATTTAATGATGATGAGATTCATTATGCAAAGAAAATTTTAGAAAAAAATAGTGTAGATTTTTCAAAAAAAATTGTTTGTTTGAATGTAAGAGATTCAGCTTATTTAAAAGATCTATTTCCTGGTAAACACATGTCTTATCACGATAGAAGGGATGCTGAAGTTAATGATTATTTAGATGTAATTAAGTATCTTATATCAAAAAATTATTTGGTAATTCGCATGGGAAAAAAAGTGAAACATGAAGTGAATTTTAATCATGAAAACTTTATAGATTACCCATTTACAAGCTTTAAAGAGGATTTTTTAGATATTTATTTTGGTTATGTTTGTAATTTTACAATCTCAACAGGCTCAGGTTGGGACAGTGTTCCTTTTTGTTTTAGAAAACCAATTTTATATACAAATATGTCAAGTATAAGCAAAATACAACTCAGCTCAAAAAGATTTATGACAACTTTTAAATTAGCAAAAAACAAAAAAGGTGATTTAATGAACATCAAGGAACTTCTGTTAAATGACTTAAAATTAATTACTAATATTTACTCTGATAATAATAATGTTTTTTCTGATACTAACTTCGTCAATAATTCACCTGAAGAATTATTAGAAGCAACAAAAGAATTTGAAAAATATATTGAAAATGATTACAAAATTGACGAGGAACAAATTAAATTTAATTCAAAATTTTTAAATAATTTTGATGCTAAAATTGTTCATGATATTTATGGAGGGCCTGCACATAGTAAACATTTAACCGGCAAAATTTGCACCAGCTTTTTAAAAAAATATGAAGAAATTTTATTTTAAATCTAAAATAAAAATATAATATAACAATATGACTACTAAAAATTCTTTATTTTATAAATTCAAAGAACAACTTCTCGATCAAATAGAAAAAGTATCACAAAATGATGTTATGTATCTTTTAAACTCGATCAAAAAAGTTAAGAAAAAAAAAAATAAAATTTTAATATTTGGTAATGGTGCTGGTCAATCAATAGCAAATCATTTCTCTGTAGATTTAACTAAGAATACAAACATAAAATGCTTATCTTTTAGCGAAGGTAATCATTTAACATGTTATGCAAATGATTACTCATTTGAAACTTGGATTACAAAAACAATAGAAAAATACTATAATAAGGGAGATTTTATTATTTTAATAAGCGCTTCAGGTAAATCAAAAAATATAATTAACGCAGCAAAATTTTGTAATAAAAACAAAATCAAATATATTTCACTTTCAGGATTTGGTAAAAATACTCCTTTACGTAGAAATTCGAAAAAAAATATTTTTGTAAATTCAAAGTCTTTCAATATTATAGAAATAACTCAATTATATATACTAATTCAAATTGTAGACCTGATAAAAGGTAAACTAGAGTACTCAAATAAAATCTAATAGATTAATCTCTATGATTAAACAAATTGTGAAAAAATTTTTATCTAATTATGGATACACTTTAAGAAAAATTAAAAAAAAAGATCATGATTTAAATTTTGATGAAATATTAGTAAAATACCTACCAAACAATCCTGTAATTTTCGATATAGGCGCTAACAAAGGTCAGTCTATTGAAAAGTTTTTAAAAATTTTTAAGAATCCACAGATACATAGTTTTGAGCCAATTAAAGATGAAATAGATATTTTAAAAAAAAAATATAAAGATAATAAAAACATATATTTAAATGATTTTGCATTGGGTGAAAAAAATGAATTAAAAAACTTTAATATTACAGCTAAATCTGACAATTCCTCCTTCAATAAAATTAACTTAGATACAGACTGGGTTAAAGTAAGAAGTGGGCAAAATAATACTAACGTAAAAAATTATGTAGAAAAAATTGAAAAAGTAAAAGTTATAACTTTAGATGAATACGTTAAATCCCAAAAAATTGAAGATATAGATTTGGTAAAAATGGATACCCAAGGGTATGAAGATAAAATTTTAGAGGGAAGCATTGAAACAATAAAAAAAAACAAAATTTCAATTATTAAAACAGAAATTATGTTTGACGATAACTACAATAAATATCTTAATTTTATTGATATAGAAAAGTATATTATCCCATATAATTTTAGAATTGTGGGAATAGACATGGTTCATGATAACATGTTTTCGGGCTTAGTTTTTTCGGGCGATGTTATGTATTTTAATAAAAATAAAATTAAATTTTAAATGAAAACACTTGATTTTGTAGTTGTAATTCCAGCAAGACTAAAATCTTTTCGTTTACCAAATAAGCCTTTAATTAAAATATTAGGCAAGGAAATGATACTTAGAACAATTGACAGATGTAAACTTAGTGTAGATGAGAGATTAATATATGTTGCAACAGATAGTTTAATATTAAAAAA
>CACGUE010000035.1 GCA_902576115.1 uncultured Pelagibacteraceae bacterium | reverse complement strand
CAATTGGATTAATTTTACATGGTTCATGTCCATTCGGACATAAGAATACTGTATTGGTTAAAAACCTCTTCCAATTCAGAGTTAACATGCTTATATCTTTTCCATCACCACCATATCCATGAAGTAAAATTACTGCATTTTTGATGTCAGACCTATTTTCAGGTTTTATAATTGTTGATTCAAGGCAAAATGTCATAGATAAGTAATTATGTTTTTTTATTTTAAAAAGAAACTAAAATCAAAGTATGATTTCTGAAATATTTGTTAAAATTGCAGCGATTGTTTTGCTTGCAGCTGTAGCTGTAGTGTTAATTCTTGGAATTAGAACTCTTTTTAAAGGAGACGGAGATAAAAAAACATCTAACAAATTAATGCAGCTTAGAGTTTTACTTCAATTTGTTGCTATAATTGTGCTCGTAGCATTAGCTTACTTTTATAAGAATTAATTTAATTCATCTAACCAATTTAAAAATTCATCACTATTGAAATCTATTGAACCAACTATTCTTGCAAACTCATAACCGTCTTTATCAATAAATAGTGTTGTAGGTATTCCTCTTAATTTTAAATTTTTTGCAATTCCGGCACCATCGCCAACAAAAACTTGTAATTCTTTTATAAACAGGTCATCAAAAAACTTCTTAGATTTACTAATATTTTCTCCACCTATATTTATTGGGATAATCTTTATTTTTTTTTCATCATTACTTATTTGAAGGTTATTTAAAGACGGCATTTCCTCTTTACAAGGAGCACACCATGTTGCCCAAAAATTCAAAATAATTAATTCAGATTTAAAATCTTTCAAATTAACTTTATTTCCAGCCTCATTTAAAAAGTCAAAAAACTTAATTTTTTGTTTTTCCTCATAAATTATTAGATTTTTTATATTTGGCGCTTCTATTGAATATGAAGAGCTAAATGATATGAAGTAAAATAATATTATTTTAATGGATATAAATATAAATTTCATAGATTTGTAATTGAATAACATGAGTAAAAATAAAAACAATAAACCAATTTGGGGGACCAGAATTAAGAAAAATGCCTCAACTTTATTTAAAAAAGTTGGTGGTTCATTACCTGTAGATAAAAGACTATTTAAAGAAGATATCGAAGGATCAATTGCTCATGTCGAAATGCTTCACAAACAGAAAATTATAAATTTTAGAATAAAGAATAAAATAATCTGGGGATTAAAAAGAATTAAAAATGAAATTGTAAAAAAAAAATTCAATTTTGATTATGATTTGGAGGATATTCATATGAATATAGAAAATAGATTATTTGAACTGATTGGTGATGATGCCGGATATGTTCATACTGCTAGATCTAGAAATGATCAGGTAATTACCGACCTTAAATTATGGTTAAAAGAAGCAACAAAAAAAATAATAATTTTATTAGATAATACAAATTCAAATATTCTAAATCTTGCGCAAAAAAATGTTAGAACAATTATGCCAGGATTTACACATTTAAAAAATGCACAACCTTTATCTTTAGCACATTATCTACTAGCATATGTTGAAATGTTTAAGAGAGATAAGAAAAAATTTAAAAATAATTTAGAGTTTTTAGATGAAAATCCTTTAGGTGTAGGGGCTTTATCTGGCACTTCTTTTAAAATTGACAGAAATTACACCACAAAAAAACTTAAATTTAAAAAACCAACAAACAATTCTGTAGATACTGTATCTGATAGAGATTTTGTTTTAGACTTTTTATATTCTTGTTTAGCTTGCTCTTTACACATTTCTAGAATTGCTGAAGAACTCATAATTTGGAATTCTGATGCATTTAATATGATAACTTTAAACGATAAATTAGTAACTGGTTCGTCTATAATGCCACAAAAAAAGAATCCTGATCCATTGGAATATTTGAGAGGTAAAACTGGAATATTTGTTGGAAATATCAATTCTATGATTTCAATATTAAAGGGCTTACCCTTATCATATTTTAAAGATTTACAGGATGACAAAGAAATTGTTTTTAAAACAAATGATCAATTAAAAATATCCCTGTCATTGTTGAATGATGTAATAAAAAATTTAATAATAAATAAAAAAAGTATGCTATCCCTTGCAGAAAAAGGATTTACTACAGCAACAGATTTATCTGATTACATTGTAAGAGAACTTGGATATCCATTTAGAAAGGCATACATACAAACAGCAAAAATAATTAATCTAGCTGAAAAAAAAAACAAAAAGCTTCACGAATTAGAATTGAAAGAAATAAATCAAATTGAGCCAAAACTTACATTAAACGTTTATAAAATACTAAATCTGGAAAATTCAATTAATTCAAAAAAATCTTATGGTGGAACTTCTTTTGAGAACGTTAAGAAAATGATAAAAAAAGCAAAAAATGAGTAAAAAAATTTTAATTATTATAATTTGTTTATATTTTGTAGTTGCTTGTGGCCGTAAAGGAGATCCAGAATATAAATCTGACTTAAGTAAGAATACTCAAAAAGTATTATGAGATATATAAAAAATAAATTTTTTATTGAAGGAAAAAACATTGAGAGTCTGACAAAAAAATTTAATACACCTCTATACTGCTACTCTTATAAAAATTTAAGAGAAAATGTAGAGAATTTTAAAAAAGCTTTTAAGGAAATTAAACCTTTAATTTGTTTTTCTGTAAAATCTAATTCAAATATTTCATTATTAAATGAAATAAAAAAACTTGGCCTTGGGGCAGATGTAGTTTCAAAGGGCGAATTATATGCATCAATTAAAGCTGGTATTGATAAAAATA
>CACGUE010000034.1 GCA_902576115.1 uncultured Pelagibacteraceae bacterium | reverse complement strand
TGTAAAACTGCTTAATCCTCTGGCAAATTCTTTGTTATTTTTATCTAAAATTCTAACATGATCACCTTTAACAAATTTTCCTGAAACTTTTCTAATTCCTGCAGCTAATAAACTTTTTCCATTTTTTAAAGCATTTAAAGCACCATCATCTATTATAATTTCTCCTTTTGGAGATATAGAGCTGATTATCCATTTTTTTCTTGCATCTAATTTAGATACTTTTGGCAAAAACCATGTCCCAGAATTATGTTCCAGTATATCTTTAATTGGTCTTTTAATTAAACCATTTGCAATAGCCATATAGCAACCCGAGACTTGACAAACTTTTGCAGCATCAATTTTCGTTTTCATTCCACCAGTACCATACTCACTTGTGCTTTTACTTGAAAAATTTTCAATTTTAGAATCAATATTTTTTATTTCTTTAATCAATTTAGCATTTTTATGAATTTTTGGATTTTTAGAATACAATCCATCAACATCAGATAGTAATATTAAGCAATCTGCACCTGATATTTGAGCAACTCTTGATGCTAATCTGTCATTGTCTCCGTATTTAATTTCAGAAGTTGCAATACTATCATTTTCATTAACAACAGGTACAAAATTAAGCTCAAATAAGTTTTCGAAAGTTCTTTTAGCATTTATAGCTCTTCTTCTTTGTTCAGTATCTTCTAAAGTAATTAGAATTTGAGAAATATTTATTTTATTTGAGCCAAATGTTTTTTTAAAAAGATTCATTAATTCTATTTGTCCAATTGATGCAACAGCTTGGCTTTTATCAAGCTTTAAAGTTTTTTTATTTAATTGTAATTTTTTACACCCTAAAGCAATTGCTCCAGAACTCACTATAACAACGTTTTTTTTAAGTTTTTGTAACTCTTCAATATCTTTAGCAAATTCTAAAAGCCATTTTTCTCTAATAATTTTATTGTCATTTATTAATAAAGATGAACCTATTTTTATTACTACAGTTTTGGAGTCCTTAAGATACATAGTTTACCAACTTTGACTTTATATCTGATACTGATTTTTTATCTATTGTTGACATTAAAAAGATATTTTTTTTTAATTTATTCTTGAGTTTTTTTATCTTCTCTTTTTTTTCCTCTTCATCTATTAAGTCAATTTTATTTAAAACTACTATTTCTTTTTTTTTAACTAAATCTTTACTGTATTTTGATAATTCTTTTCTGACTTGATTGTAAGAAATAAATAAATCATCTTCAGTTATATCTATTAAATGCAGCAAAGTTTTGCACCTTTCTATATGTTTTAAAAATTTTATCCCAAGACCAGTTCCGGTATGAGCTCCCTCAATTAAGCCTGGTATATCTGCCAAAGTAACTTCTTTGTCATCATAATTAGCAACCCCAAGATTTGGATTAATTGTAGTAAATTTATAGTTTGCTATTTTTGGATTTGCACTCGTCATTGATGCAAGCAAGCTAGATTTCCCAGCATTGGGCAATCCTATGATACCTATATCAGCAATTGTTTTTAGTTGAAGCCAAATCCAAAATTCCTCTCCTTGACCCCCTTTTGTAAATTTCTTTGGGGCTCTATTGGTTGAGGACTTAAACCTTGTATTTCCAAATCCTCCTTTACCTCCGCTTGCTACTAAAAACTTTTCTTTCTGACTTTTAAAATCATAAATAAGTGTTTTATTATCTTCCTCAAATACTTGAGTTCCTAAAGGTACTTTTAAGTATAAATCTTCACCACCTTTCCCTGTTTTATTTTTTCCACTGCCATCCTTTCCTCTTTCAGCTTTGAAGTGTTGTTGGTACCTGTAATCAATCAAAGTATTAAGATTTCTTTCACTAATAAGAATTACAGATCCTCCTTTACCTCCATCGCCGCCATCAGGGCCACCAAATTCTACAAATTTTTCCCTACGAAAACTTGGAGACCCTGACCCTCCGTTGCCAGCTTTTACATATATCTTAACTTGATCTAGAAATTTCATATAACAACTATGTGAGTGTTGTATCTATTAATTGGGCTTTACAGAAACGTAAGTTCTGTCAGATTTTGATTTTTTAAACTCTACTTTACCTTTAACAACTGAAAAAATCGAATGGTCTTTACCCATGCCAACATTTTCTCCAGGAAATATTTTCGTTCCCCTTTGTCTTACAATTATGTTGCCAGGCATAACCATCTCACCACCATATTTTTTCACGCCCAGTCTTCGACCTGCACTATCTCTTCCGTTTCTTGACGATCCACCTGCTTTTTTCGTTGCCATAAATTACTTTTTATTTAGCTGCTTCCTTAGTTTCAACTGTTTTTTTTGATGGTATTTCTTTTCTTTTTTCTGCCTCAGAAATAACTTTACCATCTTTTGAATAGATCTTACTAATTCTTACCATTGTGAATTTTTGTCTATGACCATTTTTTCTTCTCGAATTTTGTCTTCTTCTTTTTTTAAAAATAAGAACTGTTCTATTTTTTCCATTTTTTATTAATTCAGCTTCAACTTTAGCTCCACTAATAGTTGGCTCCCCTAACTCTAAATTTTTATCATCTCCGTAAGCTAGTATTTCATTAAACTCTATTTTTGAATTTTCTTTTGTATCTTCTAGCTTTTCAACTTTAAGAATCTCTCCCGCTTTCACCTTATACTGTTTACCACCTGTTTGAATTACTGCGAATGACATAGTTGACCCTGATTTTTATAGTGAGCAATATAGTCTGGGTTGCATCATAGTCAAGGTTAATAACTTAGAAATTATCCTTTAAATCCCTCAATTTTTTGAAATTTTCTAGATCGTTTGACTTAAGAAAAATGTTACAATTAAGTTCCACACCAATCGTCGATGGCATACTAGTTTTTCCTTGTTTAATTTTTTCTTTAATTTCTTTAATTTTGTTTAGTAATTCATTGTTATTGGAATCTTGTGCTAAACAAAATTCAGAATTCTTTAAAGTATACTCATGTCCACAATAAATTTTTGTATCTTTATCTAAATTTTTTAAAATTTGTAGTGAGTTGTACATTTGCTCATAACTCC
>CACGUE010000033.1 GCA_902576115.1 uncultured Pelagibacteraceae bacterium | reverse complement strand
TTTGAGTAATGAAAACGATATTTACAAAAAAATTGATTTATTCAGCGAAGTCTTAGATAAAATTAATAAGGAATATGTTGATGAAGTAAATCAGAGTGAAGCAATGGATGCTGCTATAAACGGCGTTTTGCAATCTTTGGATCCTTATTCAGCATATATGTCTCCGGACTCGTTTAAAAATATGCAAACTGAGACTAGCGGAGAATTTGGAGGATTGGGCATTGAAGTCAGTATGGAGGCTGGTGTCGTAAAAGTAATTTCTCCAATTGATAACTCGCCAGCTGAGGAGGTTGGTGTTAAAGCTGGAGATTACATCGTTAAAATTGATGATGTTCAAGTCCAAGGAAAAACTCTTTCTGAAGCTGTAGAATTGATGAGAGGCCCAGTTGGATCTGATATAGAGATTACTGTTAGAAGAAGAGGAGAGAGAAAAGCGCTTATATTTACAATTACAAGAGAAATAATACAAGTTGCATCTGTAAAGTCAGAAATTAAAGATGATAAAACAGCTTATATAAGATTAACATCATTCAATGAGAATAGTAGTAAACAAATAAAAGATAAAATCAAAGAATTTAAAAAAAATAAGAAAATTAAAAATTACATACTAGATTTAAGAAACAATCCTGGTGGATTGTTATCTCAAGCAATAAAAATTTCAGATTATTTTTTAGAAAATGGAGAAATAGTTTCAACAAAAAGTAAAAGAAAATATGAAAATAGAAAATGGTTTGCAAAAAAAGGAGATATTATTGATGGAGAAACAATTGTTATTTTGATTAATTATGGGTCTGCATCAGCATCTGAGATTGTTGCAGGAGCACTACAAGATCACAAAAGAGCTATATTAGTAGGAGAGAGTACATATGGAAAAGGGTCAGTCCAGTCAATTATTCCTTTAGAAAATGAAGGTGCCATAAGACTTACTGTTTCTAAATACTATCTCCCATCAGGTAAATCGATTTCAAGAGTGGGTGTAAATCCAGATATAGTTATTGCTGAAGGTTCAGATGAATTTAGAATAAATACAGATACTGATAACCAGTTGGAATTTGCTCTTAAATTATTAAATGGTTAAGAATGAAAGAAAAATTTCAAAAACTTCCACTAAGAAATGGTGTTGGTATCGCAGTCTTAAATAAAGAAAATAAGATATTTGTTGCAAAAAGAATTGATAATCCTGCTGATTTTTGGCAGATGCCTCAAGGCGGTATTGATGAAGGTGAAAATTATTTTGAAGCAGCGTTGAGGGAACTTAAAGAAGAAACAAGCATAAAGTCGGTAGAACTAATTAAAGAAATAAACAAATACACAACTTACGATCTTCCTGATCGACTCTTAGGAATTATTTGGAAAGGAAAATATAAAGGCCAAAAGCAAAAGTGGTTTATTGTAAAGTTTAATGGAGAGGAAAATGAAATTAACATTAAAACTAAACATCCTGAATTCTTAGATTGGAAATGGATAGATATTAAAGATTTAACAACTAAAGTTGTAGATTTTAAACTTCATGTTTACCAAGAAATTCAAAAAGAACTAGAAAAAGTAGTTAATTAATACTTATAGATTTTAGAACTTCGACTTTGTGATTTAAAAGAAATCTTTTTTGATCATCGATATTATCTTTTGATAATTCTGCTTCAGCACTGCTTATCGATTCAGATACAAAATTTTTATTAGCATCTTTTAAATCAAAAATTGAGCTAGTTAATACAGATAACGTATTATCTTTAAATTCGACAATACCGTCTTCAACATAAAAGTTTTGTTCCTCAGATTCGGAAAATACTCTAATTATTCCTGGTTTTAAAAATGAGATAATTGGAATATGGTCTTTAAGAATACCAATATCTCCTTCTACAGCAGGAATTACAACTTCAAATACATTGTCTTTTGAAAGAAAAGATTGTTCTGGGTTTACAATATCTATATTAAAAAGATTACTCATTAAGCAGCTGCATCTTTTGCCATTTTTTCAGCTTTTTCTATTGCTTCTTCTATTGTGCCAACCATATAAAAAGCAGCTTCAGGCAGATGGTCATATTCTCCTTTGCATATTGCGTCAAACCCTTTAATTGTTGACTCTAAATCTACTAGTTTACCTGGAGATCCTGTAAATACTTCAGCAACAAAGAAAGGTTGAGATAAAAATCTTTGGATTTTTCTAGCTCTAGCGACGGTAAGTTTATCATCCTCTGATAGCTCGTCCATTCCTAGAATTGCAATAATATCTTGCAAAGATTTGTATGTTTGTAATATTTTCTGAACAGATCTTGCTACTCGATAGTGTTCATCACCAACAACTCTTGGATCTAAAATTCTAGAAGTAGAATCTAAAGGGTCAACAGCTGGGTAAATACCTAATTCAGCAATTTGTCTTGAAAGTACAGTAGTTGCATCTAAGTGTGAAAAAGAAGTTGCTGGAGCTGGATCCGTTAAATCATCTGCAGGTACATAAATTGCCTGAACTGATGTAATTGATCCTTTATTAGTGGTTGTAATTCTTTCCTGTAGGTTTCCCATATCTGTTGCAAGAGTAGGCTGATAACCAACCGCAGAAGGGATTCTTCCAAGAAGAGCTGATACTTCTGAACCTGCCTGAGTAAATCTAAAAATGTTATCAACAAAGAATAAAACATCTTGACCCTCTTGATCCCTGAAATACTCTGCCACAGTAAGACCAGTTAAAGCTACTCTAGCTCTAGCTCCTGGAGGCTCATTCATTTGTCCATAAACTAATGCTGCTTTAGATCCAGTTCCCTCTGGCTTGATCACTCCTGACTCTATCATTTCGTGATATAAATCGTTCCCTTCTCTAGTTCTCTCTCCCACTCCAGCAAATACTGAAAATCCACCATGGGCCTTAGCTATATTATTTATAAGTTCCATTATAATTACAGTTTTTCCAACTCCTGCTCCACCGAACAATCCAATTTTTCCACCTTTAGCATAAGGTGCTAATAGGTCGATTACCTTTATTCCTGTTACTAGAATTTCTGTTTCTGTAGACTGATCATTAAAAGAAGGAGCTTGTCGGTGTATAGGCCAATTTTCTTTAGTAGAAATTTGTCCTTTCTCATCGATTGGTTCACCTATAACGTTTACAATTCGTCCTAATGTTTCTGGACCTACTGGAACTTGAATTGGAGCGCCTGTATCTTTTACTTCATCACCCCTTTTGAGTCCCTCTGTACTATCCATAGCAATGGTTCTAACACTTGACTCTCCAAGGTGCTGCGCAACTTCTAAAACTAATCTATTACCTCCATTATCACACTCTAAGGCTGTTAATATTTCTGGCAGTTCTCCATCAAATTTTACGTCAACGACTGCACCAATTACTTGTGTTATGTTTCCTTTTTTGCTCATAATTATAAACTTTCTGCTCCTGATATAATTTCAATTAACTCTTTTGTTATTGCTGCTTGACGGCTTCTATTATACTCAATTGTAAGCCTATCAACCAATTCGCCTGCGTTTCTGGTTGCATTATCCATTGCTGTCATCCTCGAACCTTGCTCACTGGCAGAATTCTCTAACATTGCTTTAAATATTTGCGTTGAAATATTTTTCGGCAATAAATTACTTAAAATCTCATCTTCATCTGGTTCAAACTCATAGTCATTATCATTACCAGAAA
>CACGUE010000032.1 GCA_902576115.1 uncultured Pelagibacteraceae bacterium | reverse complement strand
GAGCACTTGATAAAATAAGCCCTTACAATTCTCTAGTTAAAATAAATCAAACAAAATTTAATCAATGGGAGGATGTAACTGACGAAATATATGAAAGATTAAAAAAAAAATTTAAATTAA
Source organism: uncultured Pelagibacteraceae bacterium (assembly GCA_902576115.1). Classification (GTDB taxonomy): domain Bacteria; phylum Pseudomonadota; class Alphaproteobacteria; order Pelagibacterales; family Pelagibacteraceae; genus Pelagibacter. The sequence goes on along the minus strand of CACGUE010000032.1, from coordinate 3,598 downwards.
ATTAAATTGATATTCTCTAGCATCAATTATTTATTTTTTAAATATTCATTTAGTAAGTCAAAATAACTTAAATGATATTCATTTGGTGATTGATCTGGATTGAAATATATCTTTCTGTGAGTTTCCCTATCTGGCTTATATTCAAAACATTTTTCGTACAAATCAGTATTTTCTTCATCAATTTCTTTGCCTTCAAGATAACATTTCGTTTTAACTACTTTGAATTTTGATTTATTTTGAAATTGGAACCTTAAACCATGTTCTAGACCATTTTTGTATGGGGTCTCAAACGCTAGATCTGTCATTATTGAATATTTGAATAGTTTTTTAGAATTCTGGTAAAGATCCGCTGTGTAGTAATCTTTATTTTTAAAATGCCTTTTATCAATTCTACTTATTGTAATTCCATTCTGTTTTCCTTTTTTATAATTATAAATTTTAGCATATGGATATTCCCTATTCTTATAATATATAACCATAGAATTTATAAAATTGTCTTTGATTTTAAATATATAATCAATACTTGATAAATTTATTTCATAATATCCTGATGGATCTATTTTTAAATTATTTTCAATTAAATCAATAGATGAGGTTTTTAAATTATTTGTGAATTCGAAAATTTTATTTTTATTGTAAAATATTGATCTTGAAAAATTTTTAGTTTCTATAATATTTTTAAATTCTAAATTGCCTTTTTCATTATAGTAATTGCTCTCCTCTTTTTTATCATCTTTTTTATATTCGAAGTGGATAATGCCTTTCTTTGTTATTAAAATCTGAGAAACTTTTCCTGATTTAATTTGATATTCAGAAATTAATAACTCCTTTTCATTTATCTCTGTAATTTTACCATTAAATGGCAAATGTGTAGATTTAGGTTTGATTGATTTTAATTTTTTTTGAAAATTTAGAAAATCTTCACAATTTTCCTCGGTTTTTAAATTATACTGCTTATAATCTCCTGATTCAAATTCTAAATTATATTCTTCTTCGGGCTTTATCATTTTTGTAAAATAACAGAAGCCATCTATCTCACTTTCAACTTCAATTAAGTCATCCCACTCTTCAGCCTTTGAATTGGTATTTAAAATTAATAAAATCAAGAATATTGAAAATATCGATATTTTTTTCATAAATTTATTAAATTAAATTGTATTGATATTCTCTAGCTTCAATAATTTGTTTTGGTAAATCAAGCTCAACATCTTCTAACCTTATAAAATCATCTTTCTTGATATCTTTTTTTAGAACTGCATTATCAGTATAACCCATAGGTAAAATTCTTTCTTGTTTAGATCTTTTGGATGAAATCAACCTTCCCCTTGCACAATAACCCCCTTCTCCATCAAGTTTTTGACCTGCCTTTAAATCTTTTTTTGCAACACTAGCTATCTCAGCATTAAAATTTTTTGTATGACCTGTTGCCTTGTTATCAAGAACTATAGAATAAATTGATTGACCTAATTCTAATCCAATATAATGATAAGGTCTCCAAATAGCTGAATAACTTCCAGAGGAGTCCGTAACCATTCCATAATCTTTGAAGCAGTTTTTTACATATTCATTTTGAGCTTTGATAACAATGTAAACTCCCCATCTAAGATCGTTAGGAATATCTTTTTTATCTAAATCAATGCTTGAGATAACTTCTACTTGACCAGTATGATCTAATAAACCGCCTTCTGATTTTGGAATTAATTTTTTAGCAATGTCATAAACTCCCAAAGGAGGATAAGTTAGTCCATTATCTGGACATTTTAAGTCTGTAGCATTGCTAACAGCACACATTTCTATTGATGATTTATCCCCACATAAAAAGCTATTAAACATTTTAGGGTTCATACCAGATTCATTTTCTGCTCTTTCTTTAGTTAAACCGTAGTGCCCCCAAACAGTTTCTGGTGTGGAATATTCAAAAGATGGATGGTATTTTGTTCCTTTGCCTGCACATACTACTTCAAATCCGTTTAATTTTGCCCATTCAATTTGTTCTAATATTAATGATGGTTGATCACCGTAAGCCATTGAACAGATAACATTATTTTCTTTGGCTAAATCAGATAAGTATTTTCCACATAAAACATCTGCCTCGACATTTACCATTATTACATGCTTTTTACTTTCTATTATTTTTTTGGCGTGAATAGTGCCAGAAATAGGATTTCCTGTTGCCTCAATAAATACATCAATTTCTCTATCTAAAACTTTGTCTAGGTTATCTGCAAAATTAATCTTCTGTATAGTTTCATTAGATAATCCACTACTTAAACAATTTTTTTTTGCTCTCTCTATATCAAGTTCTATTATAGAATCTAAAATGATTTTGTTTAATTGATTATATTGAGCGAGAAACATTGAAACAAATTTCCCACAACCTATAAAAGCAATGCGGATAGGTTTTTTTAAGTTTTGGAGTTTAGAATATAAATACACAAATCTATTTTAATAAGAAAAAAATAATAAACCAATAAGATAATAGTCCAGAAACAATAGTAGCAATTACATTCCTTGAGTAAAATCCAACAACTAAAGCAACAGTGGCACCATAAATTTTTGGATCTGTAATTTCTACAAACGAACCAAAATCATTAAAAAAAACTCCAGGAAATATTATTGCTGGAAATACGGCTGCTGGAACATAATTAAGAACTTCTTTAACTTTTGTTCCAAGCATATCTCTATCAATTAAGGCTACCATCGCCATTCTAGAAAAATAAGTTACAATTCCAGATACTATAATTGAAAACCAGGTCATTTTTTAAATCTCAACATTATAAAAGCGGCAATTAGAGCAACTATAGGAGATAATATTATGTAAGATTTAAATGGAGCATCAAATAAAATTAATGATGCAAATCCAGATACCAACATCACATAAACATGATCTAATTTTCTTAAGTCATTTACAATAATCGCTAAAAAAGTGAGAGGGATCGCAAATTTTAAACCCAATTCTTCAGGAATAAATGAGCCCAATATAATTCCACTAATTGTGGATATCTGCCAACAAAACCAAAGTGTTACTCCTGTGCCAAGAACATAATAATGTGGATTAGATAAATTTTTATTCTGTTTAATGTACTTGTTAGACTCTGCAAAACCTTGGTCCACGATAAAATAAGATATAATTAATTTTTTAATCAAGCTCAGTTTTTCTAAATACTCAGATAAAACTGCCCCATATAATAAATGTCTCGAGTTTATTACTCCAACTGATGTAATAGCTACTAATGATGAGGCTCCACCTGACAAAAGTTGCATAAATATTATCTGAGAAGCACCACCAAAAATAATCAAGGAAGTTGCATAAACTAAAATTGGATCAAAACCTAATTCAACACCAATAGCTCCAGTTATGATTCCAAAAGGAATTACTGATAACATATGAGGTAAAACAGCAACTGTTCCCTTAAAAAATATTTTAGATTTTGAAAGCATTAATTAAAAATTCAATAAAGCTTTTTTGAGATATTTTTGATCTAATTTACAATCTTTATAACCTTGTTTAACAACATTTAGATATCTTTCAGTTGGATATCTGAAAATTGTTTTTTTGGTCATTATATAAGTCATCACAGTATTGTTGTAATATTTA
>CACGUE010000031.1 GCA_902576115.1 uncultured Pelagibacteraceae bacterium | reverse complement strand
AATAAAAAAAATAAAGAAATCACAAAAAATTTTTAAAGATTGTAAGGAAAAATTGATACAAAATTTAAATTTTAAATTAACAAATGATCAAGAAGCAGCAATAAAAATTATAAACGAAGATCTTAAATCAAAAAGTAGAATGTTTAGACTTTTACAAGGAGATGTTGGATCTGGTAAAACAATTGTATCAATGATAGCAGCGGTAAATTGTATAAATGCTGGATATCAAACAAGCTTTATGGTGCCTACTGAAATTCTAGCAAAGCAACATTTTTCTTTTGCTAAAAAATATCTACCCAAAAATGTAAAAATTGAAATGTTAACAGGTAAGTCAAAATATGCTGATAGAAAGAAAATTTTAGAAAATCTTAAACTCGGTAAAATAGACTTTCTGATAGGAACACATGCGTTATTCCAAAAAAAAGTTGAATATAATAAACTGGGTTTAATAATAATTGATGAACAACATAAGTTTGGTGTTCGTCAGCGTAAAGAGTTATCAGAAAAAGGTGGAAATAACTGCGATGTTCTAGTCATGTCTGCAACCCCAATACCAAGAACAATGATGATGACAGTTTATGGTGATATGGATTTAACCTTAATTAAAGAAAAACCAAAAAATAGAAAAAAAATAGTCACTTACAGTAAGTTAGAAGATAAAATATCTGAAATAATTAGATTTGTTAAAAAAGAAATTTCTAATAAAAATCAAATTTTCTGGGTTTGTCCTTTGATAGAAGAGTCGAAAAAAGTTGAACAACAATCTGTTGCAAATAAATTTAAGTATTTAGAAAAATATTTTAAGAATAGAATTGGATTAATTCATGGTTCACTTGATAAGGATGAAAGGAACACAATTTTAAATAATTTCTTAGATAGAAAGTTGGATATATTGGTTTCAACCACTGTTATTGAGGTCGGAATTGATTTTCCTAATGCAAACGTAATTGTTATTGAAAATGCTGATAAGTATGGTTTATCCCAATTACATCAGTTACGAGGTCGTGTCGGACGTGGTAGTAAACAATCTTACTGTATATTGATGTTTAAATCCTCACTTAGTGAAAATGCAAAAAAAAGAATTAATATTCTCAAAAGTTCAGATGACGGTTTTGTAATTTCTGAGGAAGATATGAAATTGCGTGGATATGGTGATTTGTTAGGATTTAAGCAAAGTGGAATTAAAAATTTTAGATTAGCTGATCCCATATTAAATGAAGATTTATTCTTACTTGCTGAGGCAGAGGTAAAAAAATTAGAGATGAAAGGTGATAATTTCAGCAAATATAATAAATTATTAAAATTATACGATCGAGCCTCAATAATTAACGAAATTTCTTAAATTTTTTTTGGATCCGAAGTACCGGCTGAAACAATAAATTTAGACGCTTCTTCAAAAGTCATATCTAAATAAATAACTTCATCTTTGGGAAACATTAATAAAAATCCACTTGTAGGATTTGGTGTTGTTGGAACAAATACATTGATAAGATTAGTATTTGTTTTTTTTGATATTTCACCATCGTTTTCTCTGGTTGCAAACCCTACTGCCCAACTACCTTTTCTCGGATACTCAACTAAGACTACACTTTTCTTTGATCCTTTTTTTGGTGCTAATGTTTCGGTCATTTGACCAATTGCTGAATAAATTGTTCTAAGAATTGGTATTCTTTTTAATATATCATTAAATATTTTAAGTATTTTCTTTCCAATAAATGAAAGAGATAAGCTTCCAATTATTGTAATAAAAATTATAGCTAATAATATTTCCAAACCTGGTATTGCAAAAGGCAAATAACTATTTGGATTTAATTCGTTTGGTATTAATTTTGACGATATAGATATAAAAAATCTAGTTAAATATAATGTGATACCTATTGGAACAAGAACAACTATTCCAGCTATAAAATAGTTTCTAAGTTTTCCAAGAATTGAAATACCTCTTCTTTTTAATTTTGCCATAAATTAACTGTAACTTGCATATAAAACGAATATGACTGCCAGTACAAATAGTACTATTAAAATTTTGTTATTAAGTATCATATAAATTTCTATAAAAAAGGTGTAATATATTAATCAAAAAAAGTGAATAGAAGAAATTTCATACATTTATTTGGTTGCAGTTGCTTATCTTTTGGACTATCTGCATGTGGTAGTGCACCTATAACAGATCGAAAACAACTTAAATTAATTCCCGAATCCAGCCTTAATGCAAAAGCTGCTCAATTATACGAAAAGGTAAAAGAGAAAGAAACTTTAAGTGATGATACTAAAACATTAAATCAAATAAAAGAAATTGGATCTAAAATTGAATATTCAATATCAGAATATTTTGACCGTAATAATATCCCTGACCCAACTATAAATTTTGATTGGGAATATATACTTATTGATAAAAAGAAAGTTAAAAATGCTTGGTGCATGCCTGGAGGTAAAATAGCTGTTTATACTGGTCTATTAGATATAACTAAAAATGAAGATGGATTGGCAGCTGTTATGGGTCATGAAATAGCACATGCTGTTGCTAAACACTCAGTAGAAAGAGCAAGCAGAGGTGTTCTTTTAAATACTGCCACAGGAATATTAGACGTTGCAACAAAAGGTGCTGTTTCAAATATTAACAAAACTACAGGCATGAACGCTGTCGGTTTGTTATCGCAGATAGGCATTATGAATCCTTTCAATAGAAAACAAGAGAGTGAAGCTGATTATCTTGGTTTGATATTTGCATCACTATCTGGTTATGACATAAGGGAAACAATCAAAGTTTGGGAAAGAATGAGAGAAGCAAAAAAAGGTAAAGAACCACCTGAATTTATGTCTACTCACCCATCTTCAACAAATAGAATTAATAATATTACGAGCTGGATAAACGAAATTATTATTAAATATCCACCTATTGCATAAGTGGTGAGCCGTGATGGACTCGAACCATCGACCCATTCCTTAAAAGGGAATTGCTCTACCAACTGAGCTAACGGCCCAAAAAGCGTTTTTTATATTGATTTTTTTTTATTAATCAATGTTAAAAATTTACAATTTATTGATGTACTTATCGTGAAACTCATCAAAAGTACCTTGTTTTATATTGTCTCTGATGTTTTTCATTAAATCTTGATAAAAGTTGATGTTATTTAGGGTAAGAATCATTGAGGCCAACATTTCATTAGTGTTAAATAAATGATTTAAATAATTTTTAGAATATTTATTTAAATTGAATTTTGTGACATTTTTGTCCAACGGCGTATTATCATTTTTATATTTTGAATTTCTAATTTGAATTTGTCCATCCCATGTAAAAGCTAATCCAGTTCTGCCAGATCTTGTTGGCATTACACAGTCAAACATATCAACACCCCTCTTAACTGCTCCGAGTATATCAGATGGAGTACCAACACCCATTAAATATCTTGGTTTATCTTTAGGCATATGATCTTTTATTCCATCAAGAACGTCGAACATCTCATCTTGTGATTCCCCAACTGCTAATCCTCCAAGAGCATACCCGTTAAAACCAATGTCAATAAGGTTGTTCAAAGATTTTATTCTTAGATCATTAAATAATCCACCTTGCACTATTCCAAATAAACCTTTGTGGTCATTAATTCCAAATGCATCTTTTGATCTTTTTGCCCACTCTGATGATAGTTCCGTTGATTTTTTAATTTTATCATAGTCTTTGGTATTTTTAGGGCATTCATCCATAACCATCACTATGTCTGAGTTCAAGCCTTTTTGAATTCTTATACTTTCTTCAGGGCTTAAAATAAAAGTTTTACCATCAATATGTGATTGAAAAATTGCACCCTTATCTCTATCAATTTTATTTAATTTCGACAG
>CACGUE010000030.1 GCA_902576115.1 uncultured Pelagibacteraceae bacterium | reverse complement strand
AAGAAACAGTTAATCCTTCAACAGCTGCTTTAGTTGAAGCTATAATTGCATGATTTGTAAAACCCCTTTGAGCAGCAACAGTTGAAAACAAAACAATCGATCCTTTATTTTTTTTTAAACTTTCTTGATAACCTTTAATTAAATCTACTGCAGAATATAAATTTAGTTTCATGCATTTTGTAAAATCTTGTTCTGAAACCATTCTCAAAGGTTTTAAATCAATTGAACCAACACAATAAGCTATACCTTTGATATCATCTATTTCGGACTTAATCTTTTCAACAAAACCATTTTCTAAAACATCAGAGACTGTAAATTTACAATTTAGTTTTTCAGACAAAGATTTTGTTCTTTCTTCATCCCTACCAATTAAATGTACTTCTTTACCGGCCGCATGTAACTGTTCAGCTAAATTAGATCCGATAGATCCTGTCGCACCTACTACTAAATATTTTTCTGACATAAATTTTTAAAGAGTTATATATAGTTAATGAAATTATTTTTTCTACTTGGAAATCAGCTTTTCTCAGAGAAATATCTAGAAAATTACAAAAAAGACCACTTTTTCTTTATGGCTGAAGATTATCAGCTTTGTACGTACGAAAAGCATCATAAACAAAAGATATTATTGTTCTTATCTTGCATGCGATCTCACGCAGATAGACTAAAAAAAAATAAATTTAAATTAGAATATTCTTCGATCGAGGATAAATCTTTCAAGCTAGATTACACAGAAAAATTAAAAAAAATAATTAAAGCAAAAAAAATTAAAGAAATTTCAAGTTTCGAAATTGAGGATAAGTTTTTTGAAAATAAAATTGCCAATTTTTTAAAAAAGGAAAAAATTAAATGGAATATTATTCAAACACCAATGTTTTTAAATTCTAGAGAAAAATTTAAAAACTATTTATCGAAATCAAAAAAACCTTTTATGGCAGTTTTTTATAAAGAGACTAGAAGAGATTTGGATATACTCATGAAAAAAGATGGTAATCCAGAAGGAGGTAAATGGAGTTTTGACGAAGAAAATCGAAATAAACTTCCAAAAAATATATCTATACCCAAATTTCCTAAAATTACTGAGACTGTTCATACGAAAAAACTAAAAATTTTAATTGATAAAAATTTTAAAAGTCACCCAGGTAATACGAAAGATTTTTGGTTTGCTACGGAATATGATGATGTAATTAAATTATTAAATTTTTTTATTAAAGAGAAATCAAATTTATTTGGGGATTATGAAGATGCAGTTGATCAGAAAGACAATATATTATTTCATAGTGCTTTAAGTCCTTACATCAATTTAGGTCTTATCACTCCAGAATTTACCATTAAAAAAGTTTTAGATTTTCACAACAAAAATAAAATAAGATTAAATTCCTTAGAAGGTTATATTCGTCAAGTAATCGGATGGAGAGAATTTATGAGGGGAATATATCAAAGCTATTCAAAAGAAATGGAAACTAGAAATTTTTTTAAACAAAATAGAAAAATGAAAAACTCGTGGTACGAAGGAACAACAGGATTACCACCTTTAGATTATGCTATTAAAAATGCAGTGAATTATGGTTGGTCACATCATATTGAAAGGTTAATGATCTTATCAAACATAATGAATTTATGTGAAGTTAAGCCAACATATGTTTACAAATGGTTTATGGAAATGTTTGTGGATTCCTCAGACTGGGTAATGGTCCCGAATGTTTATGGAATGGGGCTTTTCAGTGATGGAGGAATATTTGCAACAAAACCATATATTTGCGGCTCCGCTTATTTCATGAAAATGATGGATTTTAAAAAAGGAGAATGGTGCAATACCATGGATGGTCTTTATTGGAGATTCATTAATAGAAATAGAGCCTTCTTTTTAAAAAATCCTAGACTTTCTATGATGGTTAGAATTTTCGATAAAATGAAACCTGATAGAAAAAAATTAATTTTAGCTGAGGCAGAAAAATTTATTAAACAAAATACTGCATAGTGAGAAAAGAAAATTTACCCACAAAAATTTGCCCTGTATGTAAGAGACCTTTTACTTGGAGAAAAAAATGGAAATTAAACTGGGATAAAGTGAAATATTGTTCTAAGAAATGTTCAAAAAATAACTAATTAGCAACAAGAGCAGCTTTTCTTTTTCTCTGGTTTTTTTTCTTCAATTACTTCTTCTTTAGGGGCTGATTGTTCAAGAATTTTTGCTGCTTCAGCTTCTTTCTCTTTTAATATTTTATTTTCAATGTATGCGTAAAGAGAGTTGAAACCTAATTTTGAAGCTTTCTTTTCTTCGTAATTCCTTCTGCCTTTAAGATTTTCAATAATTTCAAGAACTTGAGGGTTATTCATACTATTGTTATCTCATAATTTTGATAATTTACAATAGTTCTTTAAAAAAATTCTTTAATTATAGTTGGTATATACTTTTTGAAATTAAAAAAACCTTTATTGCAATATTTCCAAGAACTTCGGTCTAAATTACGATAAAGAAATTTTATATTATTTATTCCTTGAGAAGTTAAAAAATCTAAGTTTTCTCCAACACAAGGATATAAAAAATAACTATTCTCAATTGTTTTAAGGTTACCAATATCAATAATTTCACAATCCAAAGATTTTTCATCCAACCTTCTTTTTTGATCCTGAATTAAATTAGTCTTAAATTTCATTGTTTTTTCACTAAGTTTAATATTTCTACTGTCGTTATTATTATTAACTAAATAAATCTTTTTAAATTTATGGTCTTTGAAATCAGTCAACTCAAAAGAAAGATTATTATCAAAAATAATTAAATTTTGCTCATCCAAACTTACTGGATTACTAAAATCTTTTAAGACAGCCTTGTATATTTTCTCGCTAACTTTAGGTGGTGCATTTTCATTTAAATTAATGTTATTAAATCTGTTATTAGTAAATTTTTTTATATTCCATTCACTTGCCAAATAATGCTTACCTTGTGTTTGAATCCCAGCAACCCATCTCCATCCCAATGTATTAGATGCTGCATCTCCATCATAGAGATGCTTCATAAAAAATTCAGCTCCTAATTGCCAAGGTAAATTTAAAGTAAAAATCCAGATACTGGCAAACCACATTCTTGTATGATTATGAAGGTAATTAAATTCTTTTAATTCTTTAACCCATTCATTAAAACATTCTATATTTGTATTTCCATCAATGGCATTTAAATAATCTTTATTATCTTTGTATTTTTCTCTTATAATTTTTAGTTCTATTATGTAATCTGTCCATACATTAGGTCTTAATTCTAACCATCCTTTCCAATAAGTACGCCACAAAACCTCCTGAATAAATTTTTCATTTTTAGAAAATGAAAATTTCTTTAAGGATTTATCTATAACTTCTAACTCATTTAATATTCCATGAGATATATATGGAGAAATACAAGATATATTTGATCTTTTATCTGGACCAAAATCAAAATTTCTCAATCTTGAATATTCAGAAAGATTATTTTCAATAAAATTATCTAGTTTATTAGTGGCTTGCGCCCGACTTGGTTCAAAATTCATGATATTTTATTTTAATTTTTTCTTGTGAAAATTAATAAATCTTTCAACATTTGATTTATTAAAAGTTTTATTTTCCTCAAATGAAACTTTTTTCATAGAATAAGCTGAACTTTTAGTTATTCTTGAATGAATAATAACATTCCCTTTATATAACCTCAATTTAACTGATCCATTAACTTTACTTCTCTTAAGATCAACAATTCTTTGTAATTTAAATCTCTCTTTAGAAAACCAATATCCATTGTAAATCAGTTCCGCATATCTAGGCATAATTTTTTCTTTCTTATGCATTGTATCTTTATCAAGTGTAACGGACTCTATAGCCCTATGAGCGTGCATTAATAAAGTTCCGCCTGGTGTTTCGTATACACCTCTTGATTTTATACCGATAAATCTATTTTCTACTAGATCAACTCTTCCAATAGCATTTTTTCCAGCTATGTCGTTTAATTTTCCAAGCAATTTAGATGGAGATAATTTTTTCCCATTCACTGCAATCGGATCTCCACTTCTAAAATCTATTTTTACAATTGAAGATTTATTAGGTGCTTTTTCTGGAGATACCGTTCTTTGAAAGATAAAGTCAGGTGCAGAGTTTTTTGGATTTTCTAACAACTTTCCTTCTGTTGATGTATGAAAAATATTATCATCTACTGAAAAGGGTGGCGCTCCTTTCTTGTCTTTAGGTATTTCAATTTTATTTTTTTTTGCATA
>CACGUE010000029.1 GCA_902576115.1 uncultured Pelagibacteraceae bacterium | reverse complement strand
ACTAAACTTCTACCCAAAAAACTGTCTGCATATAAAAGAGTCGAAAGCATTGCAAAAGGCTTGGTCTTGTCAAATTCTGCTGGCTTAACATGATCTATTACTAAATCTAATAATGGGTTTAAATTCTCTCTTGGGCCATCTATTTCTTTAGATGCCCAACCAGATCTTCCACTTGCATAAATAACTGGAAAGTCTAATTGTTCCTCGTTGGCATCTAAGCTGACAAACAAGTCAAAAGTCTCATTTAAAACTTCATCGGCTCTTTGGTCAGCTTTGTCTAATTTATTAATAACTACTATTGGTTTAAGGCCTTGTTTAAGTGCTTTTGCTAATACAAATTTGGTTTGAGGCATTACCCCTTCGGCTGAATCTATTAATAATAATGCACCATCAGCCATACTAAGAACCCTTTCAACTTCTGCAGCAAAATCTCTGTGTCCAGGTGTATCAATAATATTAATTCTAGAATCTTTCCAATTTATGGAAGCTGGTTTGGCAAGAATTGTGATGCCTCTTTCCTTTTCAAGTTCTCCAGAGTCCATTAGTCTTTCATCAACAACTTCATTTTCTCTAAAAGAACCACTCTGTTTCATTAAGTTATCAATCAAAGTAGTCTTGCCATGGTCAACGTGAGCAATTATAGTAATGTTACGTATTGATGTTGTCATTTGCGCGTTCTTATATATTCAAAATATTTTTTTTCAATTCAAAAAAAAAGGGCAGTAAAAACTGCCCTTTTTGAATTTTTCCTTGAGTAAAATTAGGATTACATTCCCATTCCACCCATGCCGCCCATACCACCCATTCCTCCTGGGGGCATACCAGCTGCACCAGCGTCTTTTTCATCTGGTTTATCTGCAATCATGGCCTCAGTTGTTACTAATAATCCGGATATAGAAGCAGCATCTTGAAGTGCTGTTCTAACAACTTTAACTGGATCGATAATACCTTCTTTAAACATATCAACATATTGCTCTGATTGTGCATCATAACCATTGCTAGGCTTGTTGGTTTCTAATAATTTACCAACAACTACTGATCCATCAACACCTGCATTTGTTGTGATTTGCCTAATAGGCGCTTGCAAAGCACTCTTGACAATTTCTACACCAGCTTTTTGATCATCGCCTTTTACTTTTAGACTATCAAGTTCCTTTGAAGCATAAAGCAATGCACATCCACCACCAACAACAATACCTTCTTCAACTGCTGCTCTTGTAGCGTTTAATGCATCCTCTACTCTATCTTTTCTCTCTTTAACTTCAACTTCTGTAGCACCACCAACTTTAATTACAGCTACACCGCCTGCTAGTTTAGCAAGTCTCTCTTGTAGTTTTTCTCTATCATAGTCTGATGTTGTTTCTTCAACTTGAGCTTTGATTTGAGCACATCTTGCTTCAATATCAGATTTTTTCCCTGCTCCGCTTACAATTGTACTATTTTCTTTATCAACTTTTACACGTTTTGCAGAACCAAGATCATTGAGTTTAACATTTTCAAGTTTAATACCCAAATCCTCAGAGATAACTTGTCCGCCTGTAAGAATTGCAATATCTTCTAACATTGCTTTTCTTCTATCTCCAAAACCAGGTGCCTTAACAGCAACAACTTTTAAACCACCTCTAAGTTTGTTAACAACAAGTGTTGCTAGTGCCTCTCCTTCGACATCTTCTGAAATTATCATTAATGGTCTACCCGCTTGTACAACAGCCTCTAACAACGGAACCATCGGTTGAAGATTTGTTAGTTTTTTCTCGTGAAGAAGAATTAGTGGATTTTCTAACTCTGTAGTCATTTTATCACCATTTGTAATAAAATAAGGAGAAAGATAACCTCTATCGAATTGCATACCTTCTACTACATCAAGTTCTGTTTCAATTCCTTTTGCTTCTTCAACAGTAATTACTCCTTCATTACCAACCTTTTGCATAGCTTTTGAAATCATTGCACCAATTTCTTTATCACCGTTAGCTGATATTGTTCCAACTTGTGCAATCTCATCGCTATCTTTTACTTTTTTAGCTGACGAAATTAATTTATTTTTTACATGATCTACAGCAGCATCAATCCCTCTTTTAACATCCATTGGGTTCATTCCTGCTGTTACATACTTACAACCTTCTTTAACAATTGCTTGAGCTAAAATTGTTGCAGTTGTTGTTCCATCACCGGCTTCATCATTGGTTTTGCTTGCAACTTCTTTTACCATCTGTGCGCCCATGTTCTCAAATTTATCATCAAGATCAATTTCTTTTGCAACTGAAACACCATCTTTAGTTGTTCTTGGAGCACCATAAGATTTGTCGATAACAACATTTCTTCCTTTTGGTCCAAGAGTAACTTTTACAGTGTTGGCAAGTATATCAACTCCCTTTAACATTGATGCTCTAGCATCTGAATCAAATTTTACTATTTTAGCCATTCTAAACTCTCCTTATTATTTATTTACCTGTTGCAATACCCATAATGTCAGATTCTTTCATTATGCTGTACTCTTTACCATCAATTTTAACTTCTGTTCCTGACCACTTACCAAATAAAACTTTATCACCTACTTTAACATCCATAGGTATTAGTTTTCCATCTTCAGTTTTTGCACCTCCTCCGACAGCAACAACTTTACCTTCTTGAGGTTTTTCTTGAGCTGTATCTGGAATAATTATGCCACCAGCAGTTTTTTCGCTGCTATCTAAAACTTCTATTAAAACACGGTCATGTAACGGTTTAAACTTCATACAAATTCTCCTTTAAATTAGCAGTCATATAGAGACATATTTAATAATTTTCAAGATCTTGAATAAAAATTATGGTCTAAAAAACTCAAGAATTAAGCTCATTTTTAAGCTATACCTCAAGTATGCCCCAAAACTTAGACGAAGATGGATTAAGATCAAAAATAAACAGTTACGAATTATTTTTTATCGACATATGGGGAGTGATCCACAATGGCTTACAAATTTTTGAGGACTCAGTTGAAGTATTAGAAAATTTAAAAAAAAATAATAAAGAGTTTGTATTACTTACCAATGCACCGAGACCAAATTCTACAGTCATTGATTTTTTGAAAAAAATGGGGCTCAAAAAATTTTATGAAGATGTATACACCTCAGGAGAAGCTTCATTAAAATATTTAATGGAAAATTTTCTAAATGCAAAATTTTATCACATTGGACCACCAAGAGATTTTGACTTATTTAAAAGATTTGGACAAAATAAAGTTAGCAATATTAATCAAGCTGATTATTTTATTTGTACAGGATTATTTGAAGATCATGAGACAAAACTTGAATATTATAAAGATTTACTTAAGAAATTTTCAAATAAAAAATTTGTGTGTACCAATCCAGATTTAATTGTTGATAGAGGAGATGTTAGGGAGTTTTGTGCTGGATCAGTTGCAAAAATATTTGAAGAAATTGGTGGAAAAGTAATTTACTTTGGAAAACCTTATCCTCCAGTTTATAATTTATCTGCTAACATAAATGGTAAAAATGTTTTATGTATCGGAGATAATATGAATACAGATATAAAAGGAGCTAATATTCAAAATTTTGACAATTTGTTAATAACGAGTGGTATACATAAAAAAGAATTAAGCAGTTTTAATATTGATAAGTTAGAAGAAAAATATGGAGTAAGCGTGAATTACACTCAAACAAAATTAAAATGGTGAACAAAATTAAAATCTACGAAAATTTCAAAATTTTAAGAAAACATCGAAATGCAATGATATTAATTGGTAATTTTGATGGCTTACACTTAGGCCATCAGAGATTATTTAAAGAAGCAAAAAAATATAAAAAAAAATATAATTCAAAAATTGGAGTAGTGACTTTTGATCCAATACCAAAAATGTATTTTAATAAAGGTATCACAAATTATCGACTTTCAAATCTTAATCAAAAAAGTAAATATTTTAGTGATTATAATGTAGATTTTTTAATAAATAAAAAATTTGATAAAAAATTCTCTAAAATATCTTGTCATAACTTTATTAAAAATATTTTATGCAAAAAGTTAAGTGCAGATTACATTTTTGTTAGTAATAATTTTAGATTTGGAAATAGGAGAGAGGGGGACGTAAATTTATTAAAAAGATTTCAAAAAAAATATAATTATAAATTAATTAATCCAAAACCGTTATATAAAAAAAATAAAATTATTTCCTCAACATTAATTAGAAAATTAATTGAAAATGGTAATTTAAAAATTGCAAATCAACTTTTGTCAAGAAATTGGTCAATAGAAGGTGTTGTAGAAAAGGGTAGGATGATGGGAAGAAAAATTGGCTTTCCTACATGCAACATAAATATAAAAAATTATGTAATACCAAAAGTAGGAGTTTATGCAGTTGATGTTTATATCGAAAAAAATAGAAAAAAGATCAAAGGAATAGCAAATATTGGGTATAGACCTACTTTTAATCAAAAAAAATTATTATTAGAGGTAAATTTATTTAAATTTTCTGGAAATCTTTATAATAAAAATCTAACTATTAATTTTACAAAATTTATTAGAGGAGAGACAAAATTTAAAAATATTGATGCTTTGAAAAAACAAATAAATAAAGATATCAAAGTTGCTAAAAGATAAAATTTCATGAGCAAGGAACATATAAATTTACCTAAAACAAAATTCTCAATGAAGGCAAATTTGCCAACTAAGGAGCCAAATTACATAGAATTTTGGAAGAAAATTGACCTTTACAATTTGTTGAGACAAAAAAGTAAAGGGCAAGAAAAATTTGTACTTCATGATGGGCCCCCATATGCAAATGGAAATATTCATATGGGTACCGCTTTGAATAAAATCTTAAAAGATATAATTACAAAATTTCATCAAATGGATGGTAAAGACTCAGTTTATGTTCCTGGATGGGATTGCCATGGTTTGCCTATTGAGTGGAAAATTGAAGAACAGTACAAAAAGAATAAAAAAAATAAAAATGATGTTCCAATTATTGAATTCAGAAAAGAATGTAGAGAATTTGCAAATAAATGGATAGACGTCCATAAGGGAGAATTTACAAGACTTGGGGTAATCGGTGATTGGGAAAATTACTATTCAACAATGTCATTTGATGCTGAAGCTCAAATAGTTAGAGAGCTTGGAAAATTTCTTA
>CACGUE010000028.1 GCA_902576115.1 uncultured Pelagibacteraceae bacterium | reverse complement strand
TTATCATTTACAATTAATTCAACTAATTTAGCGTTATGTTCCAATGATTTGATTTCTATTAATTTTAATATTTTTAGAACAAAGGTTTCATCAGTCAATTTCATATGCCATTTAACATTACTTTCCCTTAACCTTTGTCTCGACATTTCTAGCAATCCAAAATTGCTTATTCTACCAATTTGAATTCTTGCTCTATCATTTCTACATTTTTCTTTCAGTTTTCGCTCTACTTGTCTTCTATTATTAAAATTCAACATATCTATAAAGTCGATTATTATTAAACCAGACAAATCTCTAATTTTAATTTGTCTTGCAATTTCTTCAGCTGCTTCAATGTTCGTATCAAATGCAGTACTTTCAACATTTTTTTGTTTTATGGATTTCCCAGAATTTACATCTATTGATACCAATGCTTCTGTTGGATTAATTACAAGATATCCACCTGATGTTAATTTGACTTGAGTTTCAAATATTTCAAATAATTTTTTTTCAATATTTTCTTTATAAAAAAGAGGAATTTTGTCTCTATACTTTTTAACTTTTTTTAATTGATTGGGCATCATCAATTTTAAATAATTTTTAGTTTTTTGATATCCTTCGTTTCCTTCAACATAAATATTTTGTGTTTCATCATCATACATATCTCTTATACATCTCTTAATGATATCACTTTCTTGATGAATTAATGATGGCGCAATAGAATTTAAAGCATTTTCTTTTATTTGATCCCAAACCTTTATTAAATTTTTTAAATCGTTATCTATTTCATTTTTTGTTTTGTTGGATCCCGCTGTTCTTACAATAATTCCCATTTCTTTTGGAATTGTAATCTCGTTTAAAATATTTCTTATTTTCTTTCTTTCCCCAGGATTAAATATTTTTCTTGAAATACCCCCTCCTTTTGCAGTGTTAGGCATAAGCACAATGTATTTTCCAGCAATTGATATAAAGGTGCTTAAAGCAGCTCCCTTTAATCCTCGTTCATCTTTTAATACTTGAACTAGTATCACTTGATTTGGTTTTATAACTTCTTGTATTTTATATCTTTTAGATGGAAATTTTTTTTGATTATTTAATTTATTTTTTTCGTCATCCTCTTTTTTTTCAACAGGGTCATCAATTTTTAATTCTTCTTTACCCTCAAGTATTTTATCCTCTATGTTTTCACTTTCTTTTGATAGTTCTTCTCGAACTTTCTCTTCTTCCTCTTTAATTTTTTCCAGATCGCTTAATGGTAATTGATAATAATCTGATTGAATGTCGTTAAAAGATAGAAATCCATGTCTATCTCTTCCAAAATCCACAAAAGCTGCTTGTAGCGATGGCTCTATCCTACTTACTTTTCCGAGATAAATATTGTTCTTAATTAAAGTATTATTTATACTTTCATATTCATAGTCTTCGATATGATTATTGTCTTTAAGAACGACTCTTGTTTCATTAGGATGCGATGCATCAATATATAAATTTTTTGACATAATATAGTTAATATTTTCATAAGTTAATTTAATAAATTCTGTGCCATAACAATAACAAATTCATAAGATAATTAAACTAAAATGGGTAAGATTATTAAAAGATTGTTAATATTTGGATCTTTATCCTCAATTTTAATTTTCGCAATATTAATATCGGTTCTTTGGACATATTCTAATAAATTACCAGATTACAAATTTCTTAAAAATTATAAACCACCTGTTTCAAGTAAGTTATATTCTGGGGATGGTGTATTAGTAAGTGATTTTTCAACTGAAAAAAGAATATTTGTTCCTTACAGCGCCATATCACAAACCGTAATAAACGCTTTTTTATCAGCTGAAGATAAAAACTTTTTTGACCATCCAGGGGTAGATGCCAAAGGAGTGATAAGAGCTGTTAAAAACAATATTTTTAATTTGATTTATTCAAATAGATTGGAGGGTGCATCTACAATTACACAACAAGTTGCAAAAAACTTTCTTTTAACTAATGAAGTAAGTATTGATAGAAAAATAAAAGAAGCAATATTAGCCTTTAGAATTGAACGAGTTTTAACAAAAAAAAGAATATTAGAATTATATTTAAATCAAATTTATTTAGGAGAAGGTAGTTATGGTATAGCTTCAGCAAGTTTAAGATATTTTAATAAACCTATTAGTGAACTTAATTATGGAGAAGCCGCTCTGTTGGCGGCTCTACCTAAAGCACCAAGCAAATACAATCCATACAGAAATATAAAATTAGCGAAATTTAGAAGAAATTTGGTTTTGAATAATCTTTTAGAAAATGGTTTCATTGATAAAGATCAACACATTGATCTAATTAACTCAAAAATTAAATTAAAAAAAAGAAAAAGAATATATTTAGAAGACTCTAGATATTATGTTGAAGATGTTAGAAAGGATGTAATTGATAGATACGGCTTTGATAAAGTTTATAAGCAAGGTTTTAATATTAAAACACCATTAGACTTAGAATTACAAAAAATAGCCACACAATCATTGAGAAAAGGACTTCAAGAATTTGATAAAAGGAAAGGATGGAGAGGACCTTTATCAAACAAAAAAAAACATAATAATTGGAAGACAGATCTTAAAAAATTAAATTTAGAGAACTCTTTAGGATGGGAATTGGCTATCATAAATAGGATTGATAAATTCGAAACTGTTATTGAAACACGTAATGGAAATAATGGTGTTATTAATTTTAATGATGTTATTTGGACACGTAAAGAATTGAATAAATTATTTAAAATAGGAGATATAATTTACGTAAAAAAAATATCTGATGGTAATTATAGCTTAAAACAAATTCCCAAAGCCAATGGAGGAATTGTGGTTATGGATCCATATACTGGGAGAGTTTTAGCATTATCAGGTGGTTTTAGTTTCAAAAAAAGTGAATTCAATAGAGCTTCACAAGCAAAACGTCAACCTGGATCTGCATTTAAACCTTTTATATATGCCTTAGCTTTAGAAAATAATTTTTTACCAACAACTCTCGTATTGGATGCCCCGATCGTTTTGGATCAAGGCAATGATTTAAAAATGTGGAAACCAGAAAATTATGGAAAAAAATTTTATGGACCATCAACACTTAGAACAGGAATTGAAAAATCTAGAAATTTAATGACTGTAAGAATTGCCCAAGAATTAGGTATTGATAAAATTTTAAATTTTTCAAAAAAATTAAATATATATGAAAACCCTGATGAGCTTATGTCAGTGTCTCTAGGCTCCGCAGAGACTACACTGCTAAAAATAACTTCTGCATATTGCTCTTTTTTGAATGGTGGAAAATTAGTAAATCCAATATTAATTGATAGAATTCAAGATAGTGAAGGAAAAACAATTTTTAATAACGAAAAGAGATATTGTGAAAACTGTGATTTAATTTCACATGATGGAACTAGTAATCCAATAATTAGGAGCAAATATGAACAGATTTTCTCACCACAAACTGCCTACCAAATAACCTCAATGTTGAAGGGTGTTATTGAAAGAGGAACTGGCAAAGGTTTAAAAGATTTAAAATTAGAGTTAGCAGGTAAAACTGGAACAACTAACAAAAATACAGATACTTGGTTCATTGGATATACCTCAAATTTAGTTGTGGGTGTTTATATAGGTTACGATACCCCTAAAAGTTTAGGCAAATTTGAAACAGGATCAAAAACTGCAATGCCTGTTTTCAAAGAATTTATAAAAAAAACCGCAAATACCTATAATGCCAGACCTTTTAAAGTAGCAGATAATATAAAAATGATGTTAGTAGATGCAAAAACTGGCAAAAAAGTCAATTCTAAAACTAAACAGTCAATAATTGAAGCATTTAAAATACCAGATATTAAAACGGAAAGGTTATCAGAAAATATTGATAGTAGATTAAATTCAACAAATATATTAAAATTTTATTAATGGATCAGGAAGTCATAAATATTAGATCAGATATAGAAAAAAAAAATCAAAGAATTAAGGAGTTTCTTTGAAAAGATTAATATTTCAGAAAAAATATCTAATTATTCAAAATTAATTGAAAAACCAGATTTTTGGCAAAATAAAAAAAATGCTGAAAAAATTCTTAAACAAAAAAATAATTTTGAAAAACTATTAAGTAGTTTTAAAGCAATATCAAATGAAACCAAAGATTTATTTGATATTTATGGGTTGGCTTTGGAGGAAAATAATAGTGAAATAATAAAAGAAACAATAACTAACATTAGGTTATTATTTTACAAAGTTAAACAAATTGAAATAAGATGTTTTCTGTCAAATGAAAACGATACATTAGATAGTTATTTAGAATTTCACGCAGGAGCAGGAGGAACAGAAAGTCAAGATTGGGCAGATATTTTAAGAAGAATGTATATGAAATGGGCAAATAAAAAAAATTACAAAACTGAAATAATAAGTGAACATAAAGGGGATGAAGCAGGAATTAAATCATCAATAATAAAAATTAGTGGAGATTATATAAATGGATTATTAAAAAACGAGTCAGGCATACATAGACTCGTTAGAATCTCTCCATTTGACTCTGGCGCCAGAAGACACACAAGTTTTGCGAGTGTATGGATTTATCCCGTTATATCTGACAACATTGATATAGAAATATTGGAAAAAGATTTACGAATCGACACTTATCGATCCAGTGGAGCTGGAGGGCAACATGTTAATACAACAGATAGCGCTGTTCGAATTACACATTTACCAACAAAAATTGTGGTACAGTGTCAAAATGAAAGATCACAACATAAAAACAAAGAAACCTGTATGAACATGTTAAGAGCCAGACTCTATGATTTTGAATTGAAGAAAAAAGAAAAAGAGAATGAAAACTTGGAAAATTCAAAGTCAGAAATTGGATGGGGACATCAAATACGATCATATGTTTTACACCCTTACAAAATGGTCAAGGATAATAGAACAAATTTTGAAAGTTCTAATCCTGAAAAAGTATTAGATGGTGATTTAGACAATTTTATAGAAAGCTCTTTATATAAATTAAATGCGTAAAATAATTTTAAATTCTACAATATCAGTAATTGTACTTTTTGTTGGTTTTATAATTTTTTTTTCAACAATTGGAATTAAAACAAATAAATTTAATAATTTGATTGACCAAAAAGTAAATCAATTAAATTCAAAAATTAAATTGAATTTGAAAGATGTAAATTTCAAATTAAACATTTCAAAATTTGTATTTGAGGTAATTACTTTAAATCCAACAATATCAATAAACAAAAAGAAAATTGATTTAGAGAGAATAAATTTTGACTTGAATATTTTAAGGTACCTCAAAAATGAAAATTCAACTTCTAGAATATCAATAGTTTCAAAAGAAAATAATATTGATCAATTAGTAAATTTTATTAATGAATATGAGTTTAATTTAGCCAGACATTCAATATTAAAACAAATTAAAAAAGGAAAAGTAAAAATTACGA
>CACGUE010000027.1 GCA_902576115.1 uncultured Pelagibacteraceae bacterium | reverse complement strand
AGAACCACTCCCTGAAAGCCATAAGCTTAGATTTGTACATAATGCTCTTTTACTTCCTCACATTGGTTATGTAACTGCCGAAAATTATGAAACTTTCTACACTCAAATGATAGAGAATCTTGATAGTTTTATATCTGGTAAAGCAAAAAGGGTCATCGAGTAAATTAAATTAAGACAATTTTTACAGATATAAATTTTAATTTTTTGTGTATAATTAATTTGATGAGCAAAGAATTTAAAGCTAATCAAAATCAAAAATTAGATAATCAAGAGTTAAATGATTGGTTAGACTCTCTTGATGCAGTAGTTGAAAATCATGGTAGAGAGGGCGCCAAACTAGTTTTAGAAAAACTTGAGAAAAGAGCAAAAGATTTAAGAGTATTATATTCACCAGTTCCATATTCACCATACAGAAATACGATATCTCAATATGATCAAGGAATTTATCCTGGAGATTTAGCAATTGAGGAAAAAATAACAGCAATTTTAAGATGGAATGCTTTAACCATGGTTATGAAAGCAAATAAAAATTATGGTGGGCTTGGAGGACATATAGCAAGCTATGCATCTTTTGCTGAAGTATTTGAAACTGGATTTAATCATTTTTTTAAAGGTGGTGATGAAGCAGATTTAATTTTTTATCAATCACAGTGTACAACTGGGATATATGCAAGATCTTTTTTAGAGGGAAGGTTAACTAAAAATCATTTGGAACATTATAGACAAGAATTAAATGAGCAAGGACTGTCTTCATACTGCCATCCATACTTAATGAGAGATTACTGGACATTTACCACATCATCCATGGGAATAGGTTTAGTTAATGCAATTTACCAAGCTCGTTTCATGAAATATTTAGAAAATAGAAACTTATTAAAAACTAATAAAAGAGTATGGGGTTTATTTGGAGATGGTGAAATGGATGAACCTGAAAGTTTGGCTGGATTGTCTATCGCTTCAAGAGAAAAATTAGATAATTTAACTTTTATTATAAATTGTAATCTCCAAAGATTAGATGGACCTGTAAGAGGTAATGGACAAATAATTCAAGAACTGGAGACAATCTTTAAAGCTAATGGATGGAATGTAATTAAAGTTCTCTGGGGATCTGAATGGGATAAAATTTTTCAACAAGATAAAGATCATTTGTTGTTAAAGCGTTTTGCTAAAACCGTAGATGGAAAATACCAAACATTAGGCGCAAGAGATGGTGAGTATAATCTTAAAAATTTTTTTGCAGAGGATCCAGAAGTTTTAAAATTGGTTTCTTCACTCAGTAAGGATGAAATTGATAAACTTAAAAGGGGAGGTCATGATTTTAAAAAACTTTATGCTGCTTTTAATGCTGCAGTTAAAACTAAGGGTAAACCTACAGTTATTTTAGCTAAAACAAAAAAAGGTTATGGAATGGGTAAAGCTGGCGAGTCAAAAATGACTAACCACCAGCAAAAAGAATTAAATCTTGATGCTTTAAAAGAGTTTAGAGATCGTTTTCAATTAGATATTCCAGATAATAAACTTGAAAATATGGAGTTTTATAAACCAGATGAAAATTCTGAGGAAATAAAATATTTAAAAAAAAGAAGGGAAGCTTTAGGAGGATCTTTACCTAAAAGAAGCTTTAAAGAAGTTGAATTAGTTACTCCAAAAATTGAAAAACATTCAAATTTTTTATTTGAAGAAAGTGACAGAGAATATTCAACAACGACTGGACTAGTAAGGTCTTTAGGAAACATAATGAGAGATAAAGAGTTTGGAAAAAGAATCGTTCCAATAGTTGCTGATGAAGCTAGGACTTTTGGAATGGCTAATTTATTTTCACAAATTGGAATATATTCACCAGAAGGTCAGTTATATGAACCAGAAGATGCGACTTCCATTTTGAAATATCAAGAATCAAAAACAGGACAATTATTGGAGGAAGGAATTAATGAAGCTGGAGCTATATCTTCTTGGCTAGCAGCAGCCACATCCTATAGCAATCATAATTTTCCGATGATGCCTTTTTATATTTTTTATTCCATGTTTGGTTTTCAAAGAATAGGAGATTTGATTTGGGCTGCAGCCGATCAAATGCCAAGAGGATTTTTAATTGGTGCAACAGCTGGCCGAACTACTTTAGCTGGAGAAGGTTTGCAGCACCAAGATGGACAAAGTCATATAATTGCTTCAACATTTCCAAATTTAAAATCCTACGATCCTTGTTTTGCAAGCGAGCTTGCAATTATTTTTGATATAGGAATGAAACGAATGATGACAGAATGTAAAGATGAATTTTATTATATTACTGTAAATAACGAAAAATACTCACATCCTAAAATTGATATAAAAAATAAAGAAGGAATAATAAAAGGTGGCTACCTTTTCAAAGATCAATCAAATGAAAAAATAAACATAAATTTATTAGGATCTGGACCAATTTTTAGAGAATGTATTGAAGCTTCTAAAATACTTAAAGAGGAATATGGAATTGGTTCAAGATTATACAGCATAACAAGTTATTCAGAGTTAGAAAAAAATGCTAAATCAGTTTTAAGACAAAACACATTGTCTCCCGCAAATAAAAAACAAAATTATTTGCAGCAGCTAATTTCTAATGACGACCCTATAATTGCTACCTCAGATTATGTAAGAGCATACTCACAATTAATCTCTAGCCACATAAATAATAAGTTTTTAGCAATGGGGACAGATGGTTTTGGAAGAAGTGATACACGAAAAAATTTAAGAGATTTTTTTGAAGTAGATAGCAAACATATAGTCGTCAGTTCTTTGTATACACTTTATGAAGATAAGAAAGTCTCATTACAGACACTAGAAGAAGCGATTAGTAAATATAATCTCAACAACAACAAGAATAATCCTTGGGAAATATAGTCCCTACTAATTTTTTATGGAATTGCCTGTCGTCAATCATAAAGATTATGAAGCTCAATTAAATGATGACAATAAATTTCCTATAAAAAAATTTGGAGAATTAGCTAAAGTTTTAATTAAAAATAAGATAGTTAAAAATTTCTATATCCCAGAGCCATGTTCAGTAGAAACTTTAAAAGAAGCACATACAGAAGATTATATAAATAAAATAAAAAACAAAACTTTAGATAAAAACGAGATTAGAAAAATTGGTTTTCCTTTAGTTGACAGCGTAGTTAGAAGGTCTTTTATTGCAACCGGAGGAACTGTCCTTGCTACAAAGCTAGCTTTAAACTATGGCATAGCGTGTAATACTGCAGGAGGTAGTCATCATGCAACATCTAATGAAGGAGCTGGATTTTGTGTTTTTAATGATGTTGCGGTAGCAGCTAAATATTTAACCTCAAGAGGATTAGCAAATAAAATATTAATTATTGATTTAGATGTTCATCAGGGTAATGGCAATTCTGAAATATTTAAAAATGACAATCAAGTCTTTACATTCAGCATGCATTCGAAAGTTAATTATCCAGCAAGAAAATCAGTAAGTGATCTTGATATTGAATTAGAGGAAAATTTAGAAGATAGAGAATATATTGATATTTTAAAAAATAACCTAAAATATTTGAATGAAGAAGAGTTTGATTTTGTTTTTTATATCGCTGGAGTTGATATTCACTATAATGACAGGTTGGGTAAACTAAAAATTTCTGATAATGGTATATTTAAAAGA
This sequence comes from uncultured Pelagibacteraceae bacterium, assembly GCA_902576115.1. Taxonomy (GTDB): domain Bacteria; phylum Pseudomonadota; class Alphaproteobacteria; order Pelagibacterales; family Pelagibacteraceae; genus Pelagibacter. The sequence continues at coordinate 3,025 of CACGUE010000027.1, read as the reverse complement.
GATGAATTAGTTATTGAAAATTTTTTCTCAAATAAAATTCCTATATGTGGAGTATTAGGAGGTGGATATAACGAAGATTTTAACAAACTAGTAGAATTACATTCTAGTTTACACAAAACATGTGCTAAATTTTTATAATGAAAAAAAATTCAAATTTAACTTCAGAACAAGAAAATATTTTATTCAATGAAGCAACCGAACCCCCTGGTTCAAGTGAATTAAACAATGAAAAAAGAGATGGCACATATCACTGCGCTAACTGTGATACCGAATTATTTAAATCATCAACAAAATATGAAAGTGGATCAGGATGGCCATCTTTTTATAAATCTCTTCCAGATGTATTTGATACTAAAACTGATCATTATATTGGTTACGCTAGGACAGAATATCATTGCAAAAAATGTGGTGGACATCACGGACATATATTTGATGATGGGCCACAACCAACAGGAAAAAGATACTGCAATAACGGAGTATGCTTAGTTTTTAAGCCGGATAATTAATTGTAATCAAAATAAAAATAAACTAAACCTATAAGCATGTATTTATTAAATAAATTAATATTTATAACTTGCTTGTCTCTATTCACAACTTTTGCATACGCAGATACAAGTAATGATATAATAAATAAACTTTCAGACAAAGTTTCATCATTTGTTGAGAATACTTTAGGGGGAGACACTGAATTCTCTTTAGAGTTTCCAGAAAATGATGAAGTGGAATTAGAATTACTTAAATTTAAAGAATTAGATAGTTCTGAAAACAAAAATTCATTTTCACAATTGAGTTTGCATACTCAAGAAGTAAATGATGATACTAGATTTATCTTGAACCTTGGTTATGGCCAAAGATATATATCTTCAGACAAATCAATGATCACAGGAATAAATGCATTCGTTGACTATGACACAGAAGGTCATGCAAGAACTAGTTTGGGAGTTGAGGCAAAAGCCCCAATTTTAGAATTAATAGGAAATTATTATCTCGGTTTATCTGGTGTAGAGAAAATAGATGGAACAAATGAAAAAGTATTAGATGGTTATGAACTAAACTTATCATCTCAATTGCCATTTATGCCCTGGACAAGAATTAATGTCCAAAATTATGACTTTGAAAAAGATAAAGCATCCGAAAATACTGGCGGAAATCTGGTTTCTTTAGAAATGAATTTATCACCTAATATACAATTTGAGGTTTCTAGAAACTTTATAGACACAAATGGTGTTGAAGATGAGAATTCGTTTAAAATTATGTATTATAATCCTCCAAGAAATAAAGCATCACTTCAAGATGGATTTTTATCAGCGAATGCTTTTGAAAAAGGTGACGTTGAAACTAAAATGAAAGATAAAGTAAAAAGAAGAAATGCAATGACAATAGAGGTTCAAGGATCAGTAATATTAACTAAGCAATAATTTATGAAAAATCTAATCAAATTTATTTTAATTTTGTTTATCTCATTTTACTCAGTTAACACATTTGCAGCAACAGGAGCAGCTACCGAATATAAGGTAACAATGACAAAACTTGAACTGTGCGAAACTGGAAGTACTACAGCAAATTGTTTAAATGCATTAACTATATCACCATCAGGAACATCGGGTGCTGTAGATATCGCATCAGTGGACGCAGGAGTCACAGCTGGATCTTATGGAAATATTGCAAAAGCAAAAATAGGAACTTTATATACTTTTATTCAAATTACTATGAGTAGACAATTTTCAATGACCGGAACAGCAGGAAGTTGTGCAACTAAAGCAGGGGAATCAGGAAGCAAAACTACAGATGCAAAAGGACAGACTGGAGGAACTCCTGGATCTTCAACTTTATATGTTCCTGATGGAAGTAGTTATAATGATCACATGAATGGATCAGTAGACTCATTGGGAGCAACTGTTTCAAATGACGGTGTAATAGGAAGTAGTGACGAGTATTTTCAATATAGAAAAATTATTTCAGGAGGTGGTTTAAAAGTTAAAGCTGGTGATTTTCCTACAGTAAAAGTAGCATTTGATGTTTCAAATGCAGTTGGTGAAGCTACTGGTGGTGCGGCTGCGTGCACTGGCAATGTTATGTATGCAAATGAACCTGGAATGACTATATCATTCGTCGATTAAAAAATTATTCTAAAGAGCTTAAAAGCTTTCCAGTTTTCTCTAATTCTCTTAATTCTTGATAACCTCCAACGTGATAATCATCAAAAAAAATTTGAGGAATTGTTCTTTTTCCATTTGCTCTCTTAGTCATTTCGTCTCTTAAACCTTCTTTTGTTGATATATCTATCTCGTTATAATTAAGATTATTTCTTGATAATAATCTTTTTGCTGCATCACAAAAGTTACACATTGGACCAGAGTAAACAGTTATATTTTTCATTAAGCAATATATAAGTGTTGTTTCATAAATTACTATAGTAAGTAATCATTTTTATTTATTTTTGACTTAATCTGTTTTCTTGAATATTCAAATTTTTTTCTATGTTTTATACTTTGCGAGCTAACTCTTTTTCTCCAGAGCCTAAATGAAGAAGGTTTTAAAGATCTCCTCATAATCTTAATAACTTCACCTTCAGTCTTTCCGGTTTTTTTTTCAATTTCTTCAAAAGTAATCCGGTCAGCCCACGCCGCCCATATAACCCAATCTGGACTCTCCAAAGGGGGTTCTGGATTTTTTACTCTGGTTGTTGGTCTGTGACTTTTTTTCATCAAAATTCAACAAATTACTAAAATTATTTTAATGCAAATACTTAAAGCTATGATATTATCATTTTTAGATAGTCCTATCTAGCCATCTTTAGCTCCCGGTTTTTTAGGACTATCCTTAAAATGCTTCCCTTAGACTTTATCCTTTTTTTACAGATCATTATTTTTATGTTTATAACTCCTGGAACACCCAGAATTGTAATTATTTCTTACTCAATGAATTATGGTGTTCAAAAATGTGTTTGGACTGCGTTAGGAGATGTAACTGCAAATATATTTCAGGCAACTTTAGTAATTTTTGTAATTGGATCTTTTTTGTC
>CACGUE010000026.1 GCA_902576115.1 uncultured Pelagibacteraceae bacterium | reverse complement strand
TGAGTATTTTGAAAATATTTCAAACATCAAAACTAAACTTCTAACGTTAAAGAAAGTGGGTCTTGGCTACATAAAAATTGGTCAGCAAGCTACAACTCTTTCTGGTGGAGAGGCTCAGCGTATAAAGCTTGCTAAAGAATTATCTAAAAGATCTACAGGAAGAACAATGTATATATTAGATGAACCAACTACTGGATTGCATCAACATGATATAAAAAAACTTTTGGAAATTTTACACACATTTGTTGCAACAGGTAATTCAGTTGTAGTTATTGAGCATAATTTAGATGTTATTAAAACTGCCGATTATATTGTAGATATGGGACCCGAGGGCGGTGTTAAAGGTGGAAATATTATTGCTGAAGGCAAACCCGAGGAAGTTGCAAAAGTGAAAGATAGCTATACAGGTAAATTTTTAAAGCCTTTATTAGATACAAAATTTAAAAAAACCGCTTAATCTTTATAGAAAAATAATATAAAATCATCTTATAGATGACTTCGATTTTACAATCATTATCAAAAACTGTTCATTTATCATTGGCTATTGCAATATTACTATTCATTGGTCTTTACATAGGTAATGGTGGATTTGATTTTGATGTTTTATTTTGGAGCTGGTTATTAAGATACGTACATGTAACTGTAAGTATTATGTGGATTGGTTTACTGTGGTATTTCAATTTTGTTCAAATTCCTAACATGGCTAAAATTCCAGACGAACAAAAGCCAGCTATTGGCAAAGTTATAGCTCCTGCAGCATTATTTTGGTTTAGATGGGCAGCGCTATTTACAATCATATCAGGATTATTATTAGCCTATTTTAATGGATACGTTCATCAAGCGATGACATTAGGAATTGGGTCAGGTGGTGGAAAAAATACTGCAATAGGAATTGGAATGTGGTTAGGATTAATAATGGCATTCAATGTTTGGTTTGTTATCTGGCCTAATCAAAAAAGAGCTTTAGGTATGGTTGAGTGTGAACCAGAAGTTAAAGCTAAGTCAGCAAAGACTGCAATGCTGTTTTCTAGAACAAACACACTCTTATCATTACCAATGTTATTAACAATGGTAGCGGCACAAAATCTTTATTAATTATTCTTTTTCTTCCTTAACAATCGTTCTTTGGCTAACTTTTAAAGAAACTAACACTGGGTTTGCAATATAAATTGATGAATAAGTTCCAAAAATTACTCCTAATATCATTGCTAATGAAAATCCTTTTAATATTTCTCCACCAAAAATAAATATAGATAAGAGTGCCAATAATGTAGTAACTGAAGTTATTATTGTTCGGGATAAAGTTTCATTTATTGAGATATTTGTTAGTTCAAATATTTTAATATCTGCATATTTACGCAAATTTTCTCTAACTCTATCAAATATTACAACTGTATCATTCATTGAATATCCAACTATTGTTAAAACAGCAGCAACAATAGAAAGATTGATTTCTAATGAAAATACAGAAAATACTCCTAATGTAATTATAACGTCATGAAATAAAGCTAAAATAGCTCCAAGACTAAATTGCCACTCAAATCTGATCCAAATATATAAAAGCATAGCAGCCAAAGATAAAGCTATAGCTATTACACCTGATCTTAAAAGTTCTGCACTAACTTTTGGCCCAACATTTTCTACTCTTCTAAAATCAACCGTACCTATAGAATTCGATAGCTTAGTTTTTATCTCTTCTATAAATTGAGGGTCATTTGAATTTTGTTTTTCAAATTTAACTACAAAATCTGTTTCATTACCAAAATTTTTCACTGAAACATCACCAAGATTCATTTGATTAAAACTATCTCTTATTTTTGTGATATTAGCAGAAGATTTATCAGTTCTTAGCTCTATTAAAGTACCCCCTTTAAAATCAACACCAAAATTCAATCCTTTAAAAACTAAGAAAACTAAGGAAACAATGATTAATATACCTGAAAGTATATTAAAACTTTTATAAAACTTATTAAAATAAATTGTTTTCATTAAATTAGTTTTTCCTTGTGTTTATTTTTGATGACATAGTAAGCAGTAATCAAACGAGCAATAAAATATACTGAAAATAGTGTTGTAAGTATTCCAACTCCAAGTGTTATAGAAAATCCTTTAATTGGACCTGAGCCCATGAAAAATAGGATTACTGCAGCGATTAAAGTTGTAATATTGGCATCTAAAATTGTTGTTCGTGATTTTGTATACCCAGAATCAAAAGCTACAATTGAATTATTTTCATTTTTTAATTCTTCCTTAATTCTCTCAAAAATTAAAACATTTGCATCAACAGCCATACCTACTGTTAAAATAATACCCGCAATACCGGGGAGTGTCAGAGTTGCTTCAAATAAAGTTAAAATCCCAACTAATAAAAATAAATTAGATATTAAAGCTAAGTTAGCAATTAAGCCGAAAAATCTATATTTATAAAACATAAATGCAACGACTAAGATAAATCCAATTATTAATGACATAATTCCTGCATTAATCGAATCTTTTCCAAGGTCAGGACCTACAGTTCTTTCTTCGATAATATTAAGTGGAGCTGGCAAAGCACCTGATCTTAATAGTAAAGCTAAATCTGTTGCAGATTTAAAGGTGAAATTACCAGATATCTGTCCATTTCCTCCAATAATTGGTTCTCTGACTTCAGGAGCACTAATAATTTTTCCATCCAAAACAATTGCCAACCTTTTTCCAACACCATTTGAAGTTGCCTTACCAAACTTTTTTGCTCCTACCCTATCCAAACTAAATGAAACAACTGTCTCATTAGTCTGATTATTCATAGTTGGCTTGGCATCCATAAGATTATCACCACTTAAAACAATTCGTTTACTAACAATGGCTTCACTAGAGCCATCCTCAAAAGAAAGTTTTTCTGTTCCAAATGATTCTTCAGAACTACTGGATATAAATTGGAATGTTAGGTTTGCTGTTTTACCTAATAAAGATTTAATTCTACCAGGATCGTCTAATCCTGGCAACTCAACAAGAATTCTATCATTACCTCTTTTTAAAATATTTGGCTCATTAGTTCCCACTTCATCAACTCTTCTTCTTACAATTTCAATTGCTTGATCTAATGAGGAATTTTTTAACAATACTAATCCATAGTCAGAAAATTCTAACTTGAATGAGGTATCCATGTTTTCAAAGTTAAATTGATGGGATTTATATTGTTGAAAATAAGGATTTATCTCACTTTTATCATCATCTAAAAGAGATTTAACATCCTCAATCTTAGAATTTTCAACATCGAATATAATTGACTTATCCTCAATTACAAAATTTCTAACCTTAATATCTTTATCTTTGAAAAATTTTTTAAACTCTAATACTTTACTTTGCAATCTTTGGGTAATGACTGGTTCGTTATCTATCTCTAACAATAAATAAGAGCCACCTTGTAAATCTAATCCTAATTTTATATTTTTTGAGAAAAATTCATCATCAACTTTTGTAAAGTTGGAAATAGTAAAATATGAAATAATAAGTGTAAAAATTAAAACACTAAAAACTCTTAATTTAGAAAAATATAACACTTTAGGAAGTTATTATTTTTTTGGTTCAGCTTTAGTAACTAGTCCTTGTATTCCTGTAGCTCGAACAATTTCCACTTTAACATTATCAGCTATCATAACTTCTACTTTTTCATTATCGATAACTCGTTCTACAGTGCCAACGATACCACCAGAAGTAATAACTTTATCTCCACGCTTTAAAGCTTCAACCATAGCCTTATGTTCTTTAACTTTCTTCTGCTGGGGTCTAATTAAGAAAAAGTAAAATATTACGAATATTAAAATTAGGGGTATAAATTGTCCAATTCCTGCGTCCATGTAAAGTCCTTAAAAGTTAACGATTATTTATACTATATACTTTTAGAAGACAACTCTTAATTGATACCTATTTTCTCCATATTGTTCATATATGGTCTTAGTTTTTCAGGAATAGTTATTGAACCATCCTCAGTTTGATAATTTTCTAATATCGCAATTAAAGTTCTACCAACGGCAAGTCCGCTCCCGTTTAATGTACCAACAAATTCATTTTCGTTATTATTATTTTTATACCTAGCTTTCATTCTTTTAGCCTGAAATGTTCCACATGAAGAGCAGCTTGATATTTCTCTATATTTATTTTCAGATGGAAGCCAAACCTCTATGTCATAAGTTTTTTCTGCACTAAACCCCATATCACCAGTGCTTAAAATAATTTTTCTGTAAGGTAATTGTAAATCATCTAAAATTTTAGTAGCACAATTAGTCATTCTCTCTAGTTCTTCAATGCATTTATTATTTTCTACAATACTGACTAATTCAACTTTATAAAATTGATGTTGTCTAATCATGCCCTTTGTATCTTTACCATAACTTCCAGCTTCTTTTCTAAAACAAGGTGTTGATGCAACTAATCTCATTGGCAAAGATTTTAGATTTAATATCTGATTTTTAACCATATTAGTTAAGATCACTTCAGCAGTAGGGATTAAAAACTTTCTATCATTTTTATCATCAAACTTAATTTCGAATTGATCATTTTCAAATTTAGGTAATTGGCCAGTTCCAAACATAGTGTTGTCTGTTGCCATTAAAGGTGGAGAGATTTCAGTGTAACCATTATTATTGACATGTGTATCAATCATAAAATTAGAAATTGCTCTTTCTAATGATGCTAATTTGTCTTTAACAAAAACAAATCTTGATCCAGTTGTTTTTGTTGCTAATTCAAAATCCAACATATTTAGTTTTTCACCAATTTCATAATGAGATTTTGGTTTAAAACTCATTTCTTTAATTTCACCAGATTTTACAACCTCTTTATTGCTATTTTCATCCTTGCCTACGGGGACATCATTCAATGGTAAATTAGGAATATTACTTAATATCTGATCAAGTTGATCTTTAACATTTTTTTGATTTTTACTTAAATCATCTATTTTATTTGAAATTTCTTTAGACTTTTCAAAAAGGGTTTCATCTTTAGATTTAGAAATAGATTTTTTTTCCATTTCTAATTTTTCTTTTTCTTGAATTAATTTTCTATTTTCTTCATCAAGATTTAATATTTGGTCAAAGTCTACATCAACGTTTCGATTTTTAATTGTATTTTTAAAATTATCGATATCTTTTCTAATATCCTTAATATTGTGCATTTCTCTCTTGAGCTTTCTTTTCGATAATATTTACAGAAAAAATTGATAATTCATATAAAATTAACAAAGGTATTGCTAAACCTATTTGTGTAATTGGATCTGGTGGAGTTAATATTGCAGCAGCGGCAAATATTATTACAACGAAATATTTTCTTCTTTCTCTTAAATAAGTTGAATTTACAACTCCGATTCTTGCAAGCAAACTTAATACAACTGGTAGCTGAAAACTTAATCCAAATGCAAAAATTAACTTCATCACAAGAGATAAATATTCATTTACTTTAGCTTCTAATTGAATTGGTAAGCTAGTTCCAAGTCCCGCACTTTCAAATGATAAAAAGAATTTAAATGCTAGTGGCATAATTAGATAATAAACAAGCATACCTCCTAATAAAAAAAGTATTGGTGTAATTACTAAGTAAGGCATAATTGCTTTCTTTTCATGAGTGTATAATCCTGGTGCAATAAATTTCCAAATTTGAATAAGGATATATGGACTGGTCACAAAGAAAGCTGCAAAAAAAGAAACTTTAAGATATGTTAAAAATGTTTCTTGAAGAGCGGTAAAAATTAATCTTCTATCAACATTATCATCCTTTACAGCATTGGCATAAGGTTCAACTAAAAATCCATATATGTATTCAGAAAAATAGTAACAAACTACAAATAATACTGCTAAGAAGATAAATGAATGTATTAGTCTTTGTCTTAATTCGGTAAGATGACTTATAAAACCTGTTTCTTTTTTTTTAGCTGTCATCTTTAGGCTTGTCCTCTTTCATGATTTCAGTGTTTTTTTTTAATTCTTCTTTAATTGAAACATCCGTTATTTCTGTAACTTGATTTTGAACATCTGAAAAATATCTTTTGGCTGAACCTATCCATGATCCAACTTTTTTTAACATTACAGGAAAGTCTTTTGGTCCTACAACTATTATTGCAATAGATACTATTATTAATATTTCAAACCAGCCGATCTGTGGCATTGATTACTCTTTTTTGTCTGAGTCTTGATTTTCAGATATATTTTTTGGTTGGCTATCTTCTGTAGCATCTGTAGCCATACCTTTTTTAAAACTTTTAATTCCTTTAGCAACATCACCCATTAGACTAGAGATTTTACCTCTACCAAAAAGTAATACTACTAAAATTACTACAATTGCAATTTGCCAAAATCCTATACTCATAATTACTTATAACCTTATAATTTTAGTTTTAAAACTATTTTTTTATTTATCGTTATCGGTATTAAGAGTGCTATTAAGCATCTCATCTATATCAGAGTATATATTTTCCTTTTTATCCTCTTGTTTTTCTTTATAGAATTTGCCTGTTCCAAATATAGATGCATCTACACTAGATGTATCAATAAGACCTGCAGTACCTAATTCATCTACTGTTGGAAGGTCTGACAATTTTTGAAGATTGAAATGACTTAAAAAGTCATCTGTTGTTCCATATTGAATAGGTTTACCAGGGGCATCTTTTCGACCTTGAGGTCTAACCCAGTTCAATTCCATCAATATCTCAAGTGTATTATTCCCGAAAGCAACTCCACGAATTTCTTCTATTTCAGCTCTAGTGACTGGTTGATGATAAACAATAATTGCAAGTGTTTCTATCGCAGCCTTTGATAATTTTTTTTCAACAGTTTTTTGTTGAGACATTAATGTGGATAAATTTGGTGAAGTTCTAAAAGACCACTTATTGGATATACAGACTAAATTTATTCCACGATCAGAATAAAAATTCTGAAGTTTTAGTAAAGATTTTTCAACATCTGTCTTTTTTGAAATTTTATTTTCAATAGTTTCAATATTTAAAGGCTCTGCAGCTGCAAAAACAATAGCTTCTATTTCTTTATCAACATCACTTAATTTAGATGGAAATGATACAACATTATTTTTTTTTAATTTATTCATTAGATTTTTTTAATATATATGTCCTCAAATAAATTATCTTGTTTAATAGATATATTGCCTTCTTTTGCAAGCTCTAAAGATCCAGCAAAAATTCCTGCATTACCAGTCTTACTTAAAGTT
>CACGUE010000025.1 GCA_902576115.1 uncultured Pelagibacteraceae bacterium | reverse complement strand
GTCCAAATGAACACTATCTTGGCTCAGACTCTTATGCATTAAAGTCTATGACTAATAAAATTTCATATTTAAATGATGGAGAGTTTTGCATATTAAAAAAAGACCAAGTTGAATTTTTTGATGCTGATGGAACCAAAGTTAATAAAAAAATTTTAAATCTTTCTAAAGATGATCAAAATTATGAAAAAGGAGATTACAAATACTATATGGCCAAAGAAATAGACGAGCAGCCGATCACTTTAAAAAATTGTATTAATGAGTATATCGACAAATATAATAAAGAGATAAATATTTATAATTTTCCTTGGAAAATAAGTGAAATTTCATCAGTGGTTTTAATTGGATGCGGAACCGCATACCACTCATGCCTTGTTGCCAAATATTGGTTTGAACAAAATACAAGTTTAGATGTTAGTGTTGATATAGCTTCTGAGTTTAGATACCGAAAAATTAAATTTAAAAAAGATTGTCTCTATGTGTTTGTTTCACAATCAGGAGAAACTGCAGATACATTTGCTGCATTAGATTTGTGCAAAAAAAATAATGTTAAAACATGCGCTGTCGTGAATGTTGTTGAAAGTTCAATTGCAAGAGATGCTGATTTAGTTTTACCTATACATTGTGGACCAGAAGTTGGTGTTGCATCTACAAAGGCTTTCTTAGGACAAATGTTAGTTCTTTACTTATTATGTACCAAGCTTTCTTATGAACAAAAATCAATTAACAAAAAAGATTACCAAAAAAAGATAAAAGATTTACTGTCTTTATCAAAATCTGCAAAAAATACTCTTAATATTGAAGATAAAATTCAAACACTTGGAAAAGATTTTGCTAATTCTAAAGGATCAATGTTTCTAGGTAGAGGATATTCATATCCAATTGCACTTGAAGGTGCTTTAAAATTAAAAGAGCTCGCATACGTTCATGCTGAAGGTTATCCAGCTGGGGAAATGAAACATGGACCTCTTGCGCTTATAGAAGAAGGTATGCCAGTAGTGGTAATTGCTCCAAGAGACGAGCATTACAAAAAAACTATTTCAAATATGCAAGAAGTTATATCTAGAGGTGCAAAAGTTTTACTAATAACAAACAAAAGTACTGATGAAATTTATTCAGAGAATATTTGGGAGCAAATAGAAGTTGATGCCATATCTGATGAACTCATTCCTTTTTTGACCACTATACCTTTGCAAAAGTTAGCTTATTACTCTGCATTAGATAAAGGATACGATATTGATAAACCAAGAAACTTAGCTAAATCTGTCACTGTTGAATAAATAATAAAGTCTGTTAAAACAATTCTGAGTTGAAATGAAAAATTGGAAAATAAATAGCTGGAGAAAATATCCCGTCAAACATATTCCTCAATATGATGATGAGAAGGAATTGGAGATGGTTTTAAATAAATTGAAAACCTTTCCTCCGCTTGTTTTTGCAGGTGAAACAAGACATTTGAAAGATCAGTTGGCAATGGTCAATGATGGAAAAGCTTTTCTTTTGCAAGGCGGTGATTGTGCAGAAAGTTTTGCAGAATTTCATCCAGATAATATAAGAGATACCTTTAAGGTTATTCTTCAAATGGCTTTAGTGATGACTTACTCAGCTTCTTTACCTATTGTAAAACTTGGAAGAATTGCTGGACAATTTTCAAAACCAAGAAGTGCTCCAACTGAAAAACAAGGTGATAAAGAATTACCAAGTTATTTAGGAGACAATATAAATGCAATAGATTTTAATGAAAAAGCTAGAAGACCTGATCCAAAAAGATTGTTTAAGGCTTATTCTCAATCTGCATCAACTTTAAACCTTTTAAGAGCATTTTCAAAAGGTGGTTTTGCTGACCTAAATAAGGTTCACTTATGGAATTTAGATTATATTAAGAAAAGTCCTCAAGCTAAGAAATTTAAAGAACTAGAAGATAAAATAGCAGATGCATTAGCATTTATGGATGCTTGTGGAATTACATCTGATTTTAATAATAGATTATACACAGTTAATTTTTGGACTTCTCATGAAGCTTTACACTTACCTTTTGAGGAGAGCATGACAAGAGTAGACTCAACTACAGGTGAATATCATGATACTTCAGCACACTTTGTCTGGATAGGGGATAGAACAAGACAATTAGATGGAGGACATGTTGAGTTTTGTAAAGGAATAGAAAATCCAATTGGTATCAAGTGTGGTCCAACTTCAAAACCAGATGAGATTGCAAAAATATGTGAGGTTATAAATCCTAAAAATGAAAAAGGAAAAATTACTTTAATCTCAAGATTCGGTCATCAGAATGTTGAAAAATTCTTACCAAAATTAATTAGAGGGATTAAAAAGGAAGGTTTAAATGTTGTATGGTCGTGTGATCCAATGCATGGCAATACAATTAAATCAACTACTGGTTTTAAAACTAGACCATTTAATGATGTTGTAAGTGAAGTTAAAAATGTATTTACAGTTCATCAAGCTGAAGGTTCGTATGCTGGAGGTCTTCATGTTGAAATGACTGGACAAGATGTGACAGAGTGTACAGGTGGAGCAAAAAAAATATCTGATGCAGATTTATCAAGCAGATATCATACACACTGTGATCCAAGATTAAACTCTGATCAAGCTATAGAATTAGCATTTTTAATTTCAGATGAGATAAAAAAGAATAGTTTGTATTCTAAAACTGCAATTAAAGCGGCATCTTAGCAGTTTAAAAATAAATTTTTTTTCTTATATTCAAATTATGACACCCAAAGATAAAGTGAATCACATTAAAAATTGGATTTCAGATTATGTGAATTCTATGCCAAAAAAAGCTCAATCTTTAGTGATTGGTATTTCTGGTGGAATAGACTCTTCTGTCTCAAGTACATTAAGTGCAATGACTGGTTTAAAAACAATTGTTTTATCAATGCCTATTAAACAAAAATCTGCACAACATGATTTAAGTTTGGCACATCAAGAATGGTTAAAGAAGAATTTTAGCAATGTAGAGGGACACACATTAGAATTAGATAGTTTATTCAAAACATTTGAAGGAACACTAAACAGTTTTGGTAGTGAACACGGCATGGCAAATTCTAGAGCAAGATTAAGAATGACAACGCTTTATCAAGTAGCTGCCGCAAATAATGGAATTGTTGTTGGAACAGGAAATAAAGTAGAAGATTTTGGAGTTGGTTTTTATACAAAATATGGTGATGGTGGAGTAGATATTTCTCCAATAGCAGATTGTAATAAAACTGAGGTATGGGAACTTGGTAAAGAACTTGGAATTTTAAAAGAGATTATTGATGCTCCCCCTACAGATGGTTTATGGGATGATGGTCGTACTGATGAGGGACAACTTGGTTTGTCATATAAAGAATTAGAAGAAGCAATGGATAATGAAAATTCTGTAAATAGAGATAAATATAATTCAATTCGAAGTGCAAATTTGCATAAAATGGAACCAATTCCAGTATGCAAAATTCCTAATTAATCAAATAGATTCACAAATCTATAATTTAAGTATATTCCTAGTTGTATGGCTAAAGATATATTTTTAACTAACAGTCTAGGTGGTAAGAAAGAAAAATTTACTCCCAAAAATGAAAAATCCATAGGCATGTATGTTTGTGGTCCTACTGTTTATGATGATCCACATATTGGTAATGCTAGACCATTAGTCGTTTTTGATATTCTGTATAAAATTTTAAAAAATAGATATGGATCAACATCGGTAAAATATATCAGAAATATAACAGACATAGATGACAAAATAATCAAAGCATCTAATGATCAAAATATTTCTATAAACGACTTAACTTCAAAAATTACTGAAAATTTTCATAAAGATTGTAATTACTTAAAATGTGAAACACCAAACAGCGAACCAAAGGCAACAGAAAATATAAAACAAATGATTGAAATGATCACAGAACTAGAGAAAAAAGGGTTTGCATATTCAAAGGATAAACATGTTTATTTTGAAGTTAAAAAATTTAGTGATTATGGTAAATTATCTAATAAAAAATTAGATGAATTAATAGCTGGTTCTCGAGTAAAAGTCTCAGAAATAAAAAAAAATCCTGAAGATTTTGTATTATGGAAACCGTCAATAGATAAAGAGCCTTCATGGGATTCTCCTTGGGGCAAAGGTAGACCAGGTTGGCATTTAGAATGTTCGGTTATGTCAAAAAGATATTTAGGGGAAGAATTTGATATCCATGGGGGCGGTAGAGACTTGATTTTTCCTCATCATGAGAATGAGATTGCTCAATCAAGGTGTGCAAATGAAACAAATTCGTTTGCAAATTATTGGGTTCATAACGGATTTATAACTCTTTCTAATGAGAAAATGGCAAAATCTCAGGGAAACATATTAAAAATTAAAGATTTTAAAAAAAAATATAATGGCCAAGTTTTAAGATTAGCATTAATTAGTGCTCACTATAGACAAGGATTAGATTGGAATGAAAAACTAATATCAGAATGTGAGAAAACTTTAAGTAAATGGTATTCAGCCTATTCTGATGTTCATAAAGATACAATATTACCAGATGAATTATTAGATCCTTTATATGACGATTTAAACACTCCAGGCTATATTTCTAATTTACATTCTTTATATAATAAAGCTTCAACTGGAACGAACGAGGATAAAGCAACTTTTGTAAAAGCTTGCAATTTTATAGGTCTATTAACTGATACTTCAGAAGAGTGGCTACAAACAAAAAAAAATACAATTTCTCTTTCAGAGGATGAAATTAATTCAAAAATAGCTGAGAGAAATAAAGCAAGAGATGAAAAAAATTATCAATTAGCTGATAAAATTAGGAAAGATCTTTTAGATAAGGGTATTTTAATTGAAGATAAAAATGGTACAACCTCGTGGAAATTAAAATGAGTAAAGAAAAAATCTATATATTTGATACAACACTTAGAGATGGGGCACAAACTCAAGGCGTTGACTTTTCATTAAATGAAAAAGAAAAAATTGCTAAATCTTTAGATAACTTAGGAGTTGATTATATCGAAGGCGGCTGGCCAGGAGCAAATCCAACAGATACAGAATTTTTTAACAAGGATCAAAACTTTAAAAATGCAAATCTTACAGCTTTTGGTATGACTAAAAAATCAGAGCATAGTGCAAAAAATGACCCTATGTTGTCATCTCTGATTAATTCAAAGAGTTCATCAGTTTGTTTATTTGGCAAAAGTTGGGATTTTCATGTGGATGTGGCTTTAGGCATTTCAAATGATCAAAATTTAGAAAATATAAGCGAGAGTGCAAAGCATATAGTTAATTCAGGTAAAGAATTTATGTTTGATGCTGAACATTTTTTTGATGGTTATAAATCAAATCCTGAATATGCAATATCATGTTTAAAAGCTGCATATGACAACGGTGCAAGATGGATTGTTTTATGTGATACTAATGGTGGGACATTACCTCACGAAATTTCCAAAATAGTTGAAGAAGTAACAAAGCATATACCTGGAAAAAACCTCGGAATTCACGCTCACAATGATACAGAAAATGCAGTTGCTAATAGTTTAGTAGCCGTACAAGCGGGTGTTAGACAGGTTCAAGGTACAATAAATGGACTTGGTGAAAGATGTGGTAATGCAAATTTAATGTCTTTGATACCAACTTTTTTTTTAAAAAAAGATTTTTCAGACAAATATGAAATTAATATTAAACCAGAAAACATTAAAAATTTAACTCAATGTTCAAGATTATTAGATGAAATATTGAATAGAAAGCCAAATAAACATTTACCTTATGTGGGCGCTTCTGCGTTTTCACACAAAGGTGGAATGCATGTATCAGCTGTCCAAAAAGATCCAAAAACTTATGAACATATTAATCCTGATGAAGTAGGCAATGCTAGGAATATTGTTGTTTCTGATCAATCAGGTCAATCTAATATAATGTCTAGATTAAATGCAATTGGCATTAATATTAAAAAAGACGATCCAAAAATTAAAAAACTTCTTCACGAAGTAAAAGATAGAGAGTTCATAGGATATAGTTACGATGGTGCTGATGCATCTTTTGAGCTTTTAGCTAGAAGATTAATGGGTGAAATACCAAGATATATTTCAATTAATGAATATGATGTTTCAGTTAAGAAAGATTCTACTGGAGAAGTAATATCATTTGCAAAAGCAAAACTTGAGGTGGATGGTCATGAGATATTATGTGAAGGAGAAGGCAACGGACCTGTTAATGCTTTAGATAATGCAATTAGAAAAAATGTAAACAAACTAGAAAAATACTCTGAATACTTAAAAGATCTAAAATTAGTTGATTATAAAGTTAGAATATTAAATACAGGAACTGGAGCAGTTACTAGAGTTTCTATAGAAAGTGCAGACTCGAAACATGGTAATTGGTTTACTATAGGAGTTTCTCCAAATATTATTGATGCATCATTTAAAGCCCTTGTTGATAGTTTGGATTACAAGCTATTTAAGGATAATGCTCCTGCAAGTACTTGATGTCATTTAAAAATATAACTTTCATTTTACATAAACCTCAATTATCAGAAAATATAGGAGCCTGTGCTAGAGCTTTAAAAAACTTTAATTTTAATAATCTATCAATTGTTAATCCAAAACCCTCATTTCCAAATGATAAAATTATTGCAACATCTGTAGGTGCAAAGGATATTATTAAAAAAGCAAAAGTATATGAAAATTTAGAAACATCATTAAGTAATTTGGATATATTAGTTGCAACATCTGCAAGATTTAGAAATAAAAATATTAAACATATATCAATAACTGATTTAAATAAGATTAATTACAAAAAAAAGGTTGGTTTTCTTTTTGGATCAGAGGCATCTGGATTATCAAATAATGAAGTTAGTTATGCTGATTATACTTTACAAATTCCAAGTAATAAGAATTTTAGATCTTTAAATTTGTCTCATAGTCTAATTATAGTAGCTCAAATATTAAGCGGACTAATTTCAAATAAAAAGTTTTCCTTTGAAAAGTCAAAAAAAATTAAAAGTGCAAATAAAACTGATATTCAAAAAATGTTAAATTTGTGCATTAATAATTTAGAAAATAAGAATTTTTTTCACCCACCTGAAAAAAAACCGATCATGATGGAAAATTTAAGAAGTATTTTCTATAAACTCAATCTTTCAGAAAAAGAAACTCGTATTTTATCGAGTGTATTTGCTGGTTTAAGCAAGGAAAAGGTTGATTGACAAAACATAACTTAGGCTTATAAGACCTCATACTAATGACAAAAAGATTAAACTCTAAACATAAAGTAGATAGAAGATTAAAAGTAAACTTATGGGGGAGACCCAAAAGTCCTTTTAATACAAGAGCCTATCCTCCAGGACAGCATGGACAAACAAAAGCTGGCAAACCATCAGATTATGGTGTCCAACTTCAAGCAAAACAGAAATTAAAATCTTATTATGGCAACATGAATGAGAGACAGTTCAGAAATGTTTATAAGAAAGCGATTATGAAAAAAGGCGATACAGCTGAAAACTTAATAGGATTATTAGAGAGAAGATTGGATGCTGTCATTTATAGATCAAAGTTATCAAACACTATTTTTTCATCAAGACAATTGATTAACCACGGTCATGTTAAAGTGAATGGGAAAAAAGTTAATATAGCAAGTTATCAGGTCAAAGAAGAAGATACGATTGAAATTAGAGATAAATCTAAACAACTTGCTTTAATTGATATCGCACTTGCTAACAAAGAAAGAGAAGTTCCAGAATATCTACAATTAGATGAAAAGAATAAAAAAGTTAAATTTGTAAGAATTCCATCTTTCGAAGAGGTTCCATACCCAGTTGTGATGGAGCCAAATCTAGTAATCGAATATTATTCTAGATAACACCTTTTTAAAATTACTGTTAAAGAAAAATTAAGCAATTTATCTATTTTTGAACAATTAAAACCCA
>CACGUE010000024.1 GCA_902576115.1 uncultured Pelagibacteraceae bacterium | reverse complement strand
TCCACAAGAAACTATACCCCTTGGTCTATGATATTTAAAACTTCTACCGACCAAATGAATACCATTTGCCAAAAGTGCAGATGCCAAGGTATCACCCTCATATCCAAAGTAAGTCTTGCCATCATATTTAAATGAAACTCTCTTAGTTTCATCAATATATTCGGTTTTATGAATTCTATAATTGGGCATTACTTATAATTAACAGGAGGTTTTTCACCCATTTTATAAACAGATAATATTTTATCATTCGATGTGTCTCTAACGACGTTGAACCATTTTCTGCATCCGTGAATATGATTCCATCTTTCAAATTGAATACCTTTAATATTTTTTCTCATAAATAGATATTCCGCCCATTCATCATCGCTAAGCTCAGTTGGTTGTTTTGGTCTAACTATATGAGCTTCGCCGCCTGAAGAAAATTCACTTTGATCTCTCTCTCCACAAAATGGACAATTAATTAAAAACATTACTAATGTGCAACTGCTGCAGCACCATGTTCATCAACAAGATCACCGCTTACAAATCTATTTAAATTAAATGCTGCATTTAATTTATGTGGCTCATCATTTGCGATTGTGTGCGCAAACAAATCTCCTGATCCTGGAGTAGCTTTAAAACCACCGGTACCCCAACCACAATTAAAATATAAACCTTTTATATTAGTTTTACTTATAATAGGACTTGCATCTGGACATATATCAACAATTCCTCCCCATTGTCTTAACATTTTCATTCTACTAAAAATAGGGTAGAGCTCTAGAATAGCCTTTAAAGTTTCTTCTACAATATTATGACTACCTCTTTGAGTATATGAAACATATGAATCTGTTCCCGCACCTATAACTAATTCACCTTTATCCGATTGACTTACATAAGCATGAACAGCATTTGACATTACAACAGTATCAATAATTGGTTTTACTGGCTCTGAAACTAACGCTTGTAATGGTTTACTCTCAAGAGGAAGTTTTAATCCAGCCATATTTGCAATTACACTTGAGTGGCCTGCTGCAACAACTCCAATTTTATTAGTTTTTATAAATCCTTTAGTGGTTTCTAATCCTTCAACTCTATCTCCATTTCTCTTTATTCCTTTAACTTCACAGTTTTGAATTATATCAACACCCATTTCGTTTGCGCCTCTTGCATAACCCCAGGCAACAGCATCATGTCTTGCAGTTCCCGCTCTTCTTTGTAACGTTCCACCCAAAACAGGGTATCTGATATCAGGTGATGTATTTATAATTGGGCAAAATTTTTTAACTTCCTCAGTATTTAACCAAACAGCATCAATTCCGTTTAGTCTATTAGCATGTGTTCTTCTTTTTAAATCTCTTACATCTTGAAGATTG
This sequence comes from uncultured Pelagibacteraceae bacterium, assembly GCA_902576115.1. Classification (GTDB taxonomy): domain Bacteria; phylum Pseudomonadota; class Alphaproteobacteria; order Pelagibacterales; family Pelagibacteraceae; genus Pelagibacter. Next base: position 6,603 of record CACGUE010000024.1, on the reverse strand, counting down.
TGAGCTAAATTCATTACACCTCTTTGACTGAACATCACATTGTAGTTTAGCTCTTGAGATAAATTTTCCCATAGTTTAAGCGCATGATCGTATAAACCAGCACTAGCATCCCATAAATAATTTGATCTAATGATTGTAGTGTTACGCCCTGTATTTCCACCACCAATCCAACCTTTTTCTAAGACTGCAATATTTTTTAAATTATGTTTCTTTGCTAAATAATAAGCAGTTGCTAAACCGTGTCCACCACCACCCACAATAATAGCTTCGTATTCTTTTTTTGGCTCTGGATTTCCCCAAGCTTGTTGCCAATTCTCATGCTGTGATAAAGCATTTTTTATTAGAGAGAATACTGAATATTTGTTTTTCATATTTTTGAGAAATTACTTGAATATGATTGAATATTCAATGATTTCAAGTTACACATATTATCGTGGAAGGATGGGTGAGCTGGTTTAAACCAGCGGTTTGCTAAACCGCCGTACGCTTGAAAAGGTGTACCGAGGGTTCGAATCCCTCTCCTTCCGCCACTAATAGAGGGGATTATTTCTAAAAAAATCTTTTAAAAATATTGGTTTTTGAGACAAAATGTATCTATAAACATTGTAATTCTCCATAACCCTCTGAACATAGTTTCTGGTCTCTTTAAACTTAATAAGTTCTACCCAATCAACATAATCGATTTGTTTCTTTTGAGGATCTTTATTTATTTTTTTCCAATACTTCACTCTTTTTGGCCCTGCATTATAAGCTGCTACAGCGAAAGGGTAGGATCCATCATAATCAAGAATTAAACCTGCAATATAAAAAGATCCCAAATTTATATTATACTCAGGACTTGTTGTTAAACGAGATTTTGAATAAGAAACTTTTGCCTGCTTAGCAACTGTCTTTGCAGTGTAAGGCATCAACTGCATTAAACCTTGTGCTCCAACTCTACTTCTTGCAGATATATCAAACTCACTTTCTTGTCTTATAATAGATAAAATTAAAGCTTGTTCTGGTATTTTTCTTGATCCAACTTTATTCGGAGTGCTTATTACTGGATAATTATATTTGTTATGAAACCTTTTTTGATAAGATGCTATTTTAGAAACCTGAATAGCAAAATCAAATCTAGAGATGTCAGTTGCTAGTTTTGCTGCCAATATTTCACTCCCTGCTGAAACATTGTCATTTGCTAGAAATCTTAAAATATGTTTCGTATATTTATCTTTTTTTACTTCATCTAATAAATGTACTATTGCTACTAATTTATTTTTGTAAAAACTTTCAGCATAATTTTTATCAACTTGAGTACTTTCTTTAAGTTCAAAAGTTTTATTTGGATATATTTTCATATGAGATAATTGACCATAATAGGTTGTTAGATATTTTGAACCTTCTTTAAACCATTTATCTGCTTCCTCCTTATTATTTAGTGCTAAATTCACTTTTCCAAGCCAATAAGCACCTCTTGATAAACTAATTGGATATCCAACATTATTATAAAATTTAGTAAAATGACTTTTTGCTAATATTGGGTCTTTTAAGAAACTTAAAGCAATCCATCCACTCATCCATTCAGCTTCAGCTAATTCGGCACCCTCTGATAGACCATGTTTACTTGTAATTTTATAAGCTTGCTCATATCTTTTCTTATAAATAAGTGATCTCGCAATTATTGATCTTTCAACCCACCATTTATCTGGGCGAACCATATAGTCTTTATTATTTTTGATACTTAGTAAAATTTCTAAAGAACTATCAACTCTTCCTCTTTTCCTTCTCCATTTGAGTCTATCATAATTTAAACCTGCATCCTTTTTTAAACTTGCAGGTACATTCGATATAGCGCTATCAACACCATAAGATCTGCTCATTAAAAGTTGCCTTGCAGTATATAAAAGTTGATAATCTTTAGGTAGATATCTTAACATTCTTTTGAGGTCCCAATATTTATTCTCCCAAGCTAAATAATCAGCTCTTTTAATATAATCACTACTGTTCAAATATTTTTTAAATTTCTTTCTAAAAAAAATAAGATCATTTTTACTTAAATCAGCTGTAATAAACCCTTCTTTTATATAATTTATAGCTGTCTCTTTATTTTTTGATAACAAAGCATCGCCTAGCATCATTTTTCCAAATCCACTTAAAGGAGGGTGTTTATCGAACCACTGTATAATTTCATTTTTAGTATGATTTTTAGAATTTATTTTATGCTCTCCTAAGTAACGAACTCTATCTATCCTTGGATAATCTTTTACTCTTTCGATAAACTGTTTATATTCTGTAAATGTAGCCCTGTTACCAGTTGTAAGTAGATGTCTCCATTGAATAAAATCATAAATAGATTTTGCTCTTGCTTTACTTGCAGCTTTTTTTGCATCTTTCCAATTACTTTTCTCCATAAATGAAATAGCTTGTTTTGCATATCTCAAATCTCTATCGCTATAAAATTTTTGTTTTTTTATCTTTCTTAATTTTTCTTTAACTATTAGAGGCTTATTTTTTGGAATTATTACACCATCAATTTTCTTAAATATCTCCGTGGTAGTAATTTTTATTTTCTTTTGAATTTCATCTTCTTTTTCAGATGGTTTTGGTAGAGGAATGATTTCAGCTATTTTTTTTGTTGTATTTTTTTCATTTAAATCTGGTTTTTTAATAGGAAGTATAGTTTCATTTGAAAAAGCAGATTGAAACGATAAGAAAAAAAGGATAATTGTTGTTAATAATTTTAAATACATTTTATTAAATCAAACAACTTATGTTATAAATAATTATGTTTAAAGGATCAAATGTAGCATTAATTACACCGTTTAAAGACAACAAACTTGACGAAGAAAGTTACATAAAAATAATAAATCATCATCTGGAAAATGGAACAAATGGGTTAGTTCCAGTTGGAACAACAGGCGAGTCACCAACATTATCACATGATGAACATGAGAGAACAATTGAATTATGTATAAAAGAAGCAACCGGTAAACTTCCTATAATAGCCGGCACAGGATCTAATTCTACGGAAGAAGCTGTATCATTAACTAAACATGCTGAAAAAGCTGGTGCGGATGGTGCTTTAGTTGTTACACCATATTATAATAAACCTACTCAAGAAGGATTATATCAACATTATAAATCAATTAACGACAACTGTGGAATTCCAATTATAATTTATAATATACCGAGCCGTTCAGTCATTGATATGAGCGTTGAAACAATGGCAAGATTATATGAACTAAAAAATATAGTTGGAGTTAAAGATGCAACTGGTGATCTAAATCGTGTTGATCAACAAAAAGAAAAAATGGGTAATAATTTCATTCAACTTACTGGAAACGATGATAATGCTTTTGAATTTAATAAACGAGGAGGAGTTGGAACAATTAGTGTAACCGCAAACGTAGCTCCTAAATTATGTTCTGAATTTCAAAAATTATCAAAATCGTCAAATGAGGATGATTTAAAAAAAGCTCAGCAACTTGATGATATGTTGCAACCATTGCATAAAAATTTATTTATAGAAAGCAATCCTTCACCAGTTAAGTATGCCGCTAAATTACTTGGTCTATGCGATGATGCTGTGAGATTACCTTTGGTAAAAATAACTGAAAATACAAAAAAGGAAGTCGAGAAAGCATTGAAAGTAGCAAAACTTATTGATGAGTGATAAATCTACGTCTGGCATCAAGATCATTACAATAAATCGAAAAGCATCTTTTAATTTTTTCTTTAAGGAAATCTTAGAAGCAGGAATTGTGCTAAAAGGTTCTGAAATTAAATCTGTAAGAGACGGAAAAGTAAATATTGCAGACTCATACGCAGTAGAAAAAGAAGGAGAAATTTTTTTAATTAATTCACATATACCCATATATAAACAAGCCAGTTATTCAAATCACAATCCTTACTCAGAAAGAAAATTATTATTTAACAGAAAGGAAATTAACAAACTAATTGGTAAAATGAATGAGGATGGTCTGACTTTAGTTCCAACTAAAATGTATTTCAAAAAAGGTAAAGCTAAAGTTGAAATAGCTGTTGCAAAGGGGAAAAAACAATACGATAAGCGACAAACCAAAAAAACTAAAGATTGGAACCGTGAAAAAGCGAGATATTTCAGACGCTCAAGTTAAATATGTATATCTATCAATAGGTTCTAATTTAGGAAATAGAATACATTTTTTAGAAAAATCTAAATATTTATTGGAAACTCATGATATTAAAATTATCAAAACATCTAGTTATTATGAGACTGAGTCATGGCCAGATCCTAGTTTTCCAAAATTTATTAATGCTGTATTACTGATAAAAACAAAATTAAATCAATTTGAACTCTTTAAAATAATTAAGTCTATAGAAAAAAAATTAGGTAGAAAAATAGCTCCTCAAAATCATCCAAGAAATTGTGATATTGATATATTAGACTTTAATGGAAAGATAACTAAATCAAATAAAAAATTGATCAATTTAGAGATCCCACATCCAAGAATGCATAATAGAAACTTTGTACTTATGCCACTGTTTGAAATATGTAAGAATTGGTCTCACCCAAAATTAAAAAAAAATATAGTAAAACTCTTATCTTCCTTAAAAAAAAATAATTTAACAAGTATTAAAGTTATCTAAATAAGTGATATAATAAATTTATGCTAAATTCTGACGAATTAATAAATAAGGTTAAATCATACAATAAGTTTCTTAACCCAGAAACTCTAAGTAAAGCATATGATTTTGCGGTAAAAGTTCATAAAGATCAAAAACGACAATCAGGAGATCCCTACGTCATTCATCCTGTTGCTGTTGCAAATATTTTAACCGAACTTAAGTTGGATAGTGCAACGATAGCAACCGGTTTACTTCATGATACTATAGAAGATACTTATGCAACTTACAAAACTATAGAAGAACAATTTGGAAAAGAAGTTGCTGACTTAGTTGATGGAGTTACAAAAATTTCAGTTTTTGAAAACCAGGCTATTTCTAATTCAAAAGCTGAAAATTTTAGAAAGCTCATTTTAGCAACATCTAAAGATATCAGAGTCCTTCTTGTGAAACTTGCAGATCGTTTGCATAATATGCGAACCTTGAAGGCTATTGATAAAGAGGAAAAAAGAAAAAGAATTGCTAAAGAAACTATGGAAATTTATGCTCCTCTAGCTGATAGAATGGGAATGAATAGAATAAGAGATGAACTTGAAGATCTTTCTTTCGATATTTTAAATCCTGAAGCAAGAAAAATGATCAAAGATAGATTAGACACAATAAAAGATAATAATTTAATTAATTATAATTCAGTTCTTAGTGAATTTGAAAATTTATTAAATGAAAATGATATCGATTTTAAAATTCATTCTAGAGAAAAAACTCCTTTTTCTATCTGGAGAAAAATACAAAAAAAAAGAACTTCACTAGAGCAAATTACAGATATTATTGGTTTTAGAATAATTTTAGATAACGTTGAAAATTGTTACAAAACTTTAGGCGTAATTCATAATAAATGGAATTGCATACCCGGTAGATTTAAAGATTACATTTCATCTCCGAAAATAAATAATTATAAATCTCTTCATACAGCAGTGATCGGTCCAAATAAAAGACCTATTGAAATACAATTAAGAACACAACAAATGCATGAATTTGCGCAAAGAGGTATAGCTTCTCATTGGAAATATAAATCGTCAGAAAAGTTTAACTCTTTAACTTGGAAGGAATATGATTGGTTAGCAGATCTGGTAGAAATTATAGATAAAAATGAAAATCCCGAACATTATTTTGAGTATACAAAACTTCAAATGTTTCAAGAAAATGTTTTTTGTTTTACACCAAAAGGGTCAGTCATAAAATTACCCAAAGAAGCAAGTCCAATTGATTTTGCTTATGCTGTACACACTAAAGTAGGTGATACTGCGATTGGATGTGAAATAAATGGAAAGGAAAGTCCTTTACAATCGATATTGAGAAATGGAGATGTAGTTAAAATATTAACATCAAAAAAAGATTCACCATCTTTGCATTGGATAACAAGCGCTAAAACTGGTAAAGCTAGAGCTGCTATAAGAAGATATTGGCAATATAAAGAGGACAGCAAGCCTACAGAAAAAAAATACAACACTACCCTTTGGATGTCTTTACCTGACAGACCTGGAATATTAGGTGATGTTACAACAATGATTGGAACAAATAATGTAAACATTTCAAGTGTTGAAATGGTAGAAAAGACTAAAAGAACTATAAATTTTAGGTTCAACCTAATTATTCAAGATTTGAAAAACTTTACAAAACTTATTAGTGAGCTAAAACAGAAAGAATATAACTTCAAAATAATTAGACATAAAAACAAAAAATATGCTTTCTTTAAAAGATTCTTTAGCGGTTTTAAAAAAAACTAAGGCACTTTTAGAGGGACATTTTGTTTTATCTTCAGGGTTACATTCTCCTCAATATGTTCAGTGTGCTAAATTATTAAGTTATCCAAAAAAATCAGAAAAATTTTGTAAATCCTTAAGCTCCAAAATAAAAAAAAAATTCAAAAAAATTGATATAATTTTATCACCAGCTATGGGTGGGATTGTAATTGGTTATATCGTTGGAAATTTATTGAACAAGGAGACAATTTTT
>CACGUE010000023.1 GCA_902576115.1 uncultured Pelagibacteraceae bacterium | reverse complement strand
CTTGGATCTTTATCAGGAAATCAAGCTGTTCAACATGCAAAAGCAGGTTTAAAAGCGATCTATTTAAGTGGTTGGCAAGTTGCAGCAGACGCAAACAGTGCTGGTGAAATGTATCCTGATCAATCTTTATATCCTTACGACAGCGCACCTAAATTAGTTGAGTCTATGAATAATTCTTTAATTCGAGCTGATCAAATTCAGCATATGGAAATAGCAGATGGAGATATGAATAGCAGCGAAAGAACTGATTACATGTTGCCAATTATTGCAGATGGTGAAGCAGGATTTGGCGGGCCGTTAAATGTATTTGAGCTAACAAAAAAATTTATAAAAGCTGGCGCAGCCGGAGTTCATTTTGAAGACCAACTAGCTAGTGAAAAAAAATGTGGACATATGGGTGGTAAGGTACTTGTTCCTACTGGAACCATGGTCCGAAATCTAAAAGCAGCAAGATTGGCAGCTGATATTGCCGACGTTCCTCTCATTATTCTTGCAAGAACAGATGCCAACGCTGCGAAACTAATAACAAACGATTTTGATGAAAATGACAAACCGTTTTTAACTGGAGAAAGATCACCTGAAGGCTTTTATTATGTAAAAGATGGTATTGATCAAGCAATCTCAAGAGGGTTAGCTTATGCACCTTACGCAGATTTAATATGGTGTGAAACTGCAACACCTAATTTAGAAGAAGCAAAAAAGTTTGCTGATGCAATACATGCAAAATTTCCTGGAAAGATGTTGGCTTATAATTGCTCTCCATCATTTAATTGGAAGAAACATTTATCTGATGATGAGATTGCAACATTTCAAACTAAAATTGGAATGATGGGATATAAATTTCAATTTATAACTTTAGCAGGTTTCCATACGCAAAATATTGCTATTTTCGAGCTTGCAGAAAAGTATAAAAAGGAAGGCATGACTGCTTACTCTAGAATACAACAAAATGAATTTGCTAGAGAAAAAGACGGATATACCAGTGTTAAACATCAACGAGAAGTTGGTACTTCTTATTTTGATGCAGTTTCCAATACAATAAGTTCTGGAAAGAGCTCCACAACAGCAATGGAAGGCTCGACAGAATCTGAGCAATTTTAATTACTCTTTAGCTTTTGGATTTGATCCCAGGCTGAATTAATAGCTCTCATTTTCTTTTTACTTTCCTCAATGACTTCCTGAGGAACTCCTTTACTTAGAAGTAAGTCAGGATGATGTTCTTTACTTAATTTTAAATATCTTTTTCTAATATCTGTAAGATTATCATCAGGTTTGCTCTCTAATACCACATATGGATTGAGTTTATCTGATGATTTTCTACCCTCAACTATTCCATTGAACTGAGCATCACTAAGACCAAATAATTGGGAAACATGTTGTATCATTCTAAATTCTTGATTACTTATATTTCCATCAGCTTCTGCAATATAAAATAATATATTAATGACTTCTTCCAAAACATTTATATTTCCTTGATAGATCTGAGCTATTTGTTTTGCATATGGTTCGTAACCAGTGCTTTCTTCTTTAGCTTTATTAAAAATTTTTCCAACTTGATCTAATTCATGTTCTGGAATTTTGAGTTTATCTTTTACCGCTATTAATTCCTCTCTACTAACCTGACCGTCTGCTTTACTCAGTTTAGCTGATAAAACTATAAGAGCTAATGCAAAAACTTGTTGAGGTTGTGCAAAAGATTTAAATGTTGATCTTGATCTTGATACTTTTCCACCAATTAAGGAACCCAATAGCATCCCAAACGGTCCTCCTAAAGAAAAACCGATCATCCCACCAATTAAACTTCCCCAGATAGACATATAAAAAAAATTTAATATAATTTAATATATTTATGTTCTCAACTTTTTTAGCTTTAACATTTTTATTCTTAATGTTTATGTGGTCATTAGCCTGGGTAAATTATTACAATAAACTAGATAAAAGATTTGGTTCGTCTTTATGGAGATGGAGTTATGATTATCCAGTGCCAGGTGATAGAGACATTTCTTTTCTTGATGATAAAAAATTTGTTATTTTAAGAAGAAAGAGAAATAGAGCAGTTACAGTTATGTATTTTATTTTATTTTTCTCTTTTTTTATATTTTTATCTTTTGTAACCCAGATTTTATACGCTATTCAACATTAGTTTAGTTGGTGTTTATTTTTTAAATACAAAAAGAACGCTACAATTTCATATCCAACATAAAATAACTGGTAAATGACAGGGAGTTTAAAAAATTTATAAAGAAACTTGTATTTTGGAATACTTTTCCAAATAAGTAAAAAAGCATCAATACCCACATAGATTTTTCCACCTTGTTCTACATGAAGTCTTCTTAGAAGCTCTTTATCAGTTTTTTTTGTTTCTAATTCAGCATTTTTATTTTTAGTTATGTCTATCCAATTCAAATTTTCTATGTTTTCTTTTTTATAAATATTAATTTCTGCTCTGCAGATTTTGCATGAATTGTTAAAAAAAACCTTCATAATTAAACTATATTTGAATATTTTATTTTTACAAATGTGCCAAATAAGCAGTTGATATATTAATAATCACTACTACATTCTTCGAATGTCAAATTTCTTCAAAGAAACAGATATAGATACATCACAGGCTGAAGCAATTGTTACTGAAACCTTAAAAAATTGTGATGATGGAGAATTATATTTAGAAAATCATAAATCTGAGTCTATTGTTTTAGATGATAATAAAATAAAGAGTTCAACTTATAACTCTGATCAAGGATATGGTTTCAGAGCTGTGACAGGCGAAGTTGTTGCATACTCCCATTCTAATGATATTTCAAAAGAGTCACTAAGAAAATCAAGCGATAATTTAAAAGATACGTTAAAGTCAAAAAAAGGAACCTACAACCATGAAATTCCCAAAACTAACAGCAAATATTACGAAAATATTAATCCTATTGAAAGCAAGACTTTCGATTCAAAGATAGATTTGCTGAAAAGTGTTAATAACTATTTAAGATCAAAAGGCTCAATTGTAAATCAAGTAACCGCAAATTTTTTAGGTGAACATAAATCAATAGAAATTATTAGGTCTGATAATCAAATTTTGAAAGATGATAGACCATTAGTCAGATTCAACGTTTCCGTTGTTTTAGAAAAAGATGGAAAAAAAGAAACAGGTGTTTATGGAGTTGGAGGAAGACAAAGTTATGATGATTATCTAAAAGATGGAAGCTGGAAAGATGTTTGTGATGAAGCTTTTAGAATCGCAAATGTCAATTTAGAAAGCAAACCAGCGCCAGCAGGAGAAATGAAAGTTGTTTTAGGTCCTGGATGGCCAGCAATTTTAATTCACGAAGCAATCGGACATGGTCTTGAGGGAGATTTTAATAGAAAAAAAACTTCAGCATTTCATAGTTTAATGGGGCAGCAAGTAGCTAGCGAAGGAGTTACGATTGTAGATGACGGGACCTTACATCAAAGAAGAGGAAGTTTAACGATAGATGATGAAGGAACGCCTACTGAAAATACAGTTTTAATAGAAAATGGAATTTTAAAAAACTATATGCAAGACCGTTTAAACGCTCGTCTGATGGGAACTAAGTCAACAGGTAGTGGAAGAAGAGAAAGTTATAAACATGTGGTTTTACCAAGAATGAGAAATACAATGATGTTGTCAGGTAAATATTCACAAGATGAAATGATAAGTTCAGTTGATAAAGGTATTTTCGCTGTAAGTTTTGGGGGAGGACAAGTAGACATAACTTCAGGAAAATTTGTTTTTAACTGTACGGAAGCATATGAAATCAATAATGGCAAAATAGGATCACCAATCAAAGGTGCTACATTAATTGGAGATGGACCGTCAATTTTAAAAGAAGTTTCATTAGTTGGTAATGATATGAAATTAGATCCAGGTATTGGGACATGTGGTAAAGCTGGACAAGGTGTTCCAGTAGGAGTAGCTCAGCCATCAATTCTTATAAATAAGATGACTGTTGGTGGAACAAAACTTTAATCTAAATGATAAGGGATCAGGAATTTTTAAAAGATATAGCGTCTTATTGTATTGAAAACTCTAAAAAACTAGGAGCAACAGATGTGGGTGTAAAAGTAATTCACTCTGTCTCAGAAAATGTTAGTTTTAGAAACAAAAAGTTAGACGAGTCAAATAGAGCAGATAGTTTTGCTGTCAATTTAACTACTTATGTAGAGAAAAAAAAATCAAGCATTAATTCATCAGATTTATCTAAATCAAACTTAGAAAAACTAATAGAACGTTGTATTGATGCTACAAAAATTACTCCATCAGATGAAAATAATTCGTTACCGGATAAAGATTTAATGTCTAAAGAGATAAGAGACCTTAATCTCTATGATGAAACACATTATCCAAATGATAAAAAGATTGAATTTTTAAAAAAAGTTGAAGAGACAGCATCAAAGGACGAAAAAATAGTTAATACTGAAGCTGGTTTTACCGAAAATAAAAATAATTTTATACTCGCAAACAGCAATGGTTTTTTAGGTGGATACAAAACCTCAAATTTTTCATCTTCATGTGTAGCTGTATCAAGAATTAACGGTGCAATGGAAAGAGATTATGAGTTTGGTAGCACAAGATTCTTGGAAGATATGATGGAACCAGAAGAAATTGGAAAAATAGCTGCCGACAAAGCAATAAAAAAGTTAGGTCCAAAAAAAATCAAGAGTGAAAGAATTGGCGTTATATTTGATAAAAGAATTTCCAAAGGAATACTAGGCACACTAGCAAGTGCAATTAGTGCGAGTGCTATTGCAAGAGGAACTTCTTTTTTAAAAAATCAAATCAATTCTGAAGTTTTTCCAAATTCAATTAATATCATTGATGATCCAAAAATTGAAAAAGGATTAGGTTCCCAAAACTTTGATAGCGAAGGGGTTGAAACCAATTCTTTGAAACTAGTTGAGAATGGTATTTTAAAAAATTATTTAATTGATACTTATTATGGTAAAAAGTTAAATTTAAAATCTAATGGTAGGTCTGGAGGAACAACAAACTTATATTTTGAAAACGGTATCTTAAGTTTTAAGGATTTGCTAAATTCAGAAAAAAAATTTCTATATATAACAGAGACTATAGGCCATGGAGGCAATATTATTACAGGAGATTACTCAGTTGGAGCGTCAGGATTTATGGTTGAGGATGGAGAATTAACTTACCCAGTAAGTGAAATAACTATAGCTGGAAATTTTAAGGAAATGTTTAAGAATATTACTTTGGCAAATGATTTAGAGATGAAGTACTCAACAAATGCTCCTACTTTGTTGATTAATCAAATGACAGTAGCGGGAAAATAATTATTGAATTTTTTTTAGTCTATATTCCCATAGACCCATTCTTTTATAAGCCACTTTTATAATCAATGCTTTTTTTTTATCGTACCATATTTCAAAATTTAATTTTTTATCATCAGATAGATTTGGATTGGTAGAAAAAAGTCTAAAATGTTCTACATCATATTCTTTATTATAAAGTTTAATTTTTCCTTTTCCTAAAAATTCTATGTTTTGTTTTTTTTACACTTCCAGATAATGGACTTATTTGTGTTTCAGTTTGCAAAATTCTATGATTCCACCAATGACCGATTATATTTTCTCTATCCGCCTCACCCTTATATGATGATCCATCAATTATAAACTTCTCTTTTTTTTCATCAAAAATTAAATTTACATATTTTCTCTTATTGTTTTGAAATGTTTCTGAGTTAAATGAAATTAATTGGTCTCCAATATATTCTTCAGTACCTCTACTATTTATAGAGAATACTGTAACACCCAATAGTTTCACTTCAAAATTGGTTGTATTTTTTACAATAAATTTATTTTCATCTTTTTTAAATGTGAAAATACTTTCTCCAATTTTTTCATCATCTTTAAATATCTCCATTTCTATGTTTGAATAATTTTTATAGTGATCAGTATGTGCTTGTAAAAAAAGAGGAGATAAAACTAATAATATTACTAAGAATTTTCTCATTATTTCATATTATTTTAACTAACTTGTCAGAACTTTATATAGAATTTTTATGTTTAAAAGATAAATAGTCTAAAGAATTATGTTTTTAACCATTAAAAATATTCCCTCAAAATCCTGGAGCTCAGAAAAACCTTTAAATTTAAAACCTAAATTTACAACTTTTTTACTTTTATGTATTGGTTTGTCTTTGTTTGGGTTGGGTGAGGGCCTTTTATTAGTTTCGACTACCGGTAATTCTCCATGGTCTGTTCTTGCAGAAGGGTTATCAAACATATTAAATATTTCGATTGGTTTATCTACATTAATAATAAGTATTGTTGTTTTAGGGTTTTGGTTTCCACTAAAACAAAAACCAGGAATTGGTACAATTTTAAATATTTTAATTATAGCAGCCATAATTGATTTGACGCTTTTTCTTTTTGATCCTCCTTTAGCTACTTTTTCAAAATATATTCTTGCTGTATTTTCTGTTTTACTTGTCGGTTTAGGAAGCGGCATATACTTAATTGCAAATTTAGGTCCTGGTCCTAGAGATGGATTGATGACAGGTCTAACAAAAAAAACGCAACTTCCTATTGCTTTAATTCGAGCTACTTTAGAAATTTCAGCTGTTATATCTGGTTGGTATTTGGGAGGAACTGTTGGTTTGGGCACTATAATATTTGCATTTGGGATAGGCCCTGCTGTAGCTTTAGGAATTTATATTGTGGATAAAATTACGAAGTAAAATATTTTTGGTGGACAATTAGTCGATTGTTAATATTGAATAAAAATTGTAAGTATAAATTATGTCTATAAAAAATTGGATGAAAGAATCAGCAAATATACTATTTGACGATAGTAAAAATGATTTAAGAGCACTTCCCAAAACTGTGAGACTACAAATATTATTAGTTTTGAGTTTTATATGGACAACAGTATTTAGTTTATACGTATTTTCATATGCTACTTTTGCATTTGGTTGGGCGGGGACCTATGTTGCTCATATAGGTTTAATATTTGCTGTTTATTATACGTTTAAACAATTTCATAGAGCTGAAGCAAAAGCTGTTAGTGTTTTTAAGACAAAAAACTTTGATCCATTTAAAATCATGACAATTGTTTTTGTTATAGTTTTTATTTTTGTTTTCTCTAAAGGAATTGAAGTATTGACAAGAACAAACTCTTACTCAATTCCATATGATGGACCTAGTAAATCAGCATTTGAAAAGTGGTTACCTTTTACAAAAAAAGAGAAATAAACTTTTATTTTCAACCAAAAATTGAGATTTAAATTATAGTATTTTATTTTTTTCTTCAGTATTCTTTTAAATTAAATAACTATGCTTAAATTCATTTCTACAATTTTTTTCTTACTAATATTATTTCCCCTAAATAGTAATGCTAAAATTTTAGAAAAAGAGTATGTGGCTATTTTTACTAAATATAAAGTAAACAACAGAGATGTTGCTCAAAGAATAATTAATAAATGCATAAAAGAAACAGGAAGAGATTCTCTTGGTAGAGAGAATATAATAATTACAACTAATAATAACGGTGAAAAAGTTATAGATCATAAAAATGAGAAAGCATTTTTAAGTTGTACTTACACTGGTATTTTAAAAGTTATTAAACCTACAGTAGGAAATAGTTTAAAAAAAAATGCAGTAGAAGATCTATTACTTAATAATGAAATATCAATTTCTGTTGATGGATTTAGAGGGGCATCAAGAAGATTTGTATTTGAAGTAAATGGATATACTCGTTACGATTCTTTAGGAGAAACAAAGTCAACTGATGGATGGAGATGGAGTAAAACCGGTCAACTTAGAGTATTCATGGATGGAAAAAAAACAACGTGGAGAATATCGAAAGACCTTAATGCTTTATCAATAAAATTCTCCAAAGATAAAACAATTAATTACTTTTTAAGTTATGAGAAAAAATTATTTGCAAAAAAAAGAAGAGAGAATGAACAAAAGATTGCTGAAGCAAAAAAAATAGCTGAGGAAAAACGTAA
>CACGUE010000022.1 GCA_902576115.1 uncultured Pelagibacteraceae bacterium | reverse complement strand
TTTAGCTATTTCACTCTCAACTGTTCTTAAATTTATAGTTTCACTTAATATTGGTTCCCCTCCAACTAAAAGGTTATTTAAACTTCCAAGCATAGCCTTCATAATAGATGGAACTCCTGGAAGACAAAATACATTTTCAACATAAAAACCTGGTGCACCACTCGATGGATTTAAAATTAAATTCGCACTAACAGGCATTTTAGCCATCTTTTGTCTACCTTCATTAAATTCTCCTGGCTTATAATAATTTTCTAGAATTGAAAAAGCCTCTTTATGAAAACCGTATTCAATATTAAATGCTTTAGATACAGATTCTGCAGTAATATCATCGTGGGTTGGCCCTATTCCCCCTGTAGTAAATATATATGAATATTTTTTTTTAAGTTCATTAACTGTATTGATAATTATACTTTCATCATCAGGAATTACTCTAACTTCAGCAACAGGTATACCTAATGAATTTAACCAAATTGCTAAAGTGCTTGTATTAACATCTTGCGTTCTGCCTGATAGAACTTCGTTACCGATAATTAAAATACCAGCATTTATCTCTTTTTTATTTTGCATATGTAAATATAAGTAAATTTATATGAAATTTACAAATAGCCTTATTAAAGGAAAATTATTAAAAAGATATAAGAGATTTTTCGCCGATATAAAAGTAAATAACAAGATTGTAACGGCACATTGTCCTAACACTGGATCTATGCAGGGTCTTTTAGATCAAGGTAATGAGGTTTTGCTCACTGAACAAAATGATCCAAAAAGAAAACTGAAATTTACTTTAGAGATAATAAAAGCAAAAAAAAGATATGTTGGGGTAAATACTCATAGAGCTAACAAAATCGTTAATCACGGATTAGAAAATAAATTAATATCAGAATTTAAAACTATTAAAAATATTAAACCAGAATTTAAATTCAGTGATGATACAAGATTTGACTTTTTATGTGACAACAATTTAATAGAAGTAAAAAATGTAACATTATTTAGAGAAAAAGATATTGCAGAATTTCCTGATGCAGTAACATCAAGAGGAACAAAACATCTAAATATGTTAATTAAATCAATTAAAAAAGGATATAAACCATATGTCTTATTTTTAACGCAAATTCAAAATATAAATAATTTTAGAATTGCAAAAGATATTGACCACATTTATTTTGAAAATTACAAAAAAGCAAAAAAAGCTGGAGTAAAATTTCTCGCTTATAGATGCAAACTTAGTTCTAAAGAGATTAAAATTGAAAAAAAAATTAATATTATAGATGAGTGATTATAAAGAAAAATTTGAAAAGATGAGAGTTGCTGGAAAGCTTGCATCTAAAACTTTAGACATGCTTACAGATTATATTAAACCAGGAGTATCAACAGATAAAATTGATAAATTAGGTTACGAATTTATAAAAGATAATGGAGGTTATTCAGCTCCATTATTTTATCGAGGGTTTGAAAAATCACTTTGTACATCTTTAAATCATGTAGTTTGTCATGGAATACCTTCTAATAGAATTTTGGAAGATGGTGATGCAGTTAATATTGATGTGACAGCGGTCATTGATAATCATTATGGAGATACAAGTAGAATGTATGAAGTTGGAAATGTTCCAGTTAAGGCAAAAAATTTAATCGAAGCAACTTATGACTCGTTAATGAAAGCAATATCTATTTTAGAGCCAGGTAAAAAACTTGGTGATATAGGATTTGAAATTCAATCTTATGTTGAAAGCAAAGGCTATTCAGTTGTAAGAGATTTTTGTGGGCATGGAATAAGCGATGTATTTCATGAACCTCCTAATATACTTCATTACGGATCTAAAAATACTGGCAAAGAACTAATACCTGGTATGACTTTTACTATTGAACCAATGATAAATTACGGGAAATATGACACAAAAGTTTTAAATGATGGGTGGACAGCGGTAACTAAAGATAAATCGTTATCAGCACAATTTGAGCACACTGTTGGTATCACTGAAGATTCATATGAAATTTTCACAGAATCTGTTAAAGGTTATACGAGGCCCCCATATAATTAATGATATCAAGATATTCTAGAAAAGAACTTGTCAGTATTTGGTCTGAAGAAAACAAATATAAGATTTGGCTGGATGTAGAAATCGCTGCAGCTGAGGCAATGGAAAAATATAAAATTATTCCTAAAGGAGTTGCATCATTAGTAAAAAAAAAGGGTAAAATAAAAGTTAAAAGAATTCATGATATAGAGGCAAAAGTTAAGCATGATGTAATTGCTTTTTTGACATCAATTACAGAACAAGCCGGTCTTAAAGCAAGATACCTTCATCAAGGAATGACGTCATCTGATGTTTTAGATACAACTTTAAATATTCAATTGGTTCAATCAGGAAAAATTATATTAAGAGACATTGATAAAATTTTATCTGTTCTAAAAAAACAAGCAAAAAAATATAAGCTAACTCCATGTATTGGAAGAAGTCATGGAATTCATGCAGAACCGATTACATTTGGACTAAAACTAGCATCATTTTATGAAGAATTTAAAAGAAACAAATTAAGATTAAAAGATGCAATAGAAAATGTATCAACATGCGCAATTTCAGGAGCGGTAGGAACGTTTGCTAATATTGACCCTAAAATTGAAACTTATGTTGCAAAAAAATTAAAATTGAAACCTGAGCCAGTTTCAACTCAAATTATACCAAGAGATAGGCATGCACATTATTTTGCAGTTCTTGGGATTATTGCTGGATCTGTTGAAAGAGTAGCTACAGAAATAAGACATTTGCAAAGATCTGAAGTTTATGAATTGCAAGAATATTTTTCAAAAGATCAAAAAGGCTCATCTGCTATGCCTCATAAAAAAAATCCAATATTAAGTGAAAATCTTACAGGACTTGCAAGAATGGTAAGAAGTTATGTAATTCCAGCTTTAGAAAATATTTCTTTGTGGCATGAAAGAGATATATCTCATTCTAGTGTTGAAAGAAATATTGGTCCAGATGCAAATATAACTTTAGATTTTGCTTTAGTTAGATTGTCAGGAATTTTAGACAAAATGATTGTTTATCCAAAAACGATGATAAAAAATTTAAACTTAACAAGAGGTCTTGTTTTTTCTCAAGAGGTAATGTTAGAACTTACTAAATCAGGCTTTGCTAGAGAGAAAGCGTATAGATTGGTTCAGTCTCATGCAAAAGCTAGTTTTGCAAAGAATACAAATTTATTAACACTTTTAAAAAATGATAAATCGATCACTAGTAAAATAAGTGAAAAAAGATTAGATAAAATCTTTACATATGACAAACACTTAAAAAATGTAAATTATATATTTAAAAGAGTATTCAAATAATGAAAAAAGGAAAAAAATTATACGAAGGTAAAGCAAAAATAATTTTTGCAAGTAATGATAAAAAATATGTTATCCAACATTTTAAAGATGACGCAACTGCATTTAATAATCAAAAAAAAGCAGTTATGGATGGTAAAGGAATTTTAAATAATAGGATATCTGAGCATATATTAACCCAGTTGAACAATGTTGGTATCAAAAATCATTTAGTAAAACGTTTAAATATGAGAGAACAACTCGTTCAGCATGTTGAAATTATACCTATTGAATTTATTGTAAGAAACATTGCAACTGGATCATTAACTAAAAGATTAGGCATTGAAGACGGAACAGTTTTAGATAATCCTTTAATAGAGTATTGCTTGAAAGATGATGACTTGGGTGATCCTCTAGTAAGCACTGAACATATCTTAGCATTTAAATGGATGGAAAAAGATGAACTAAAATTAATTAATAAAGAATTAAATAGAATTAACGATTTTCTTCAAGGTATGTTCAGAGGTGTTGGAATTAAACTTGTAGATTTTAAGGTGGAATTTGGAAGATATGAGAAAAATGGAAAAAAAGAGATCATGCTTGCTGATGAAATAAGTCCAGATACATGCAGATTATGGGATGTAAATAGTGATAAAAAATTAGATAAAGATAGATTTAGAAAAGGTCTTGGTAATCTAATTGAGGCTTATCAAGAAGTTGCAAGAAGATTGGATATTCTTCATGAACAATCAAATATAAGACCGTTAAAATACACTAAACCACAAGCAGTAAAGATTAAAAAGAAGTAATGAAAATTAAAGTAATTGTAACTCTTAAAAATGGAGTTTTAGATCCTCAAGGAAAGGCAATTCAGCAAACTCTTAACGGAATGAACTTTGGTAATGTTGAGGATGTAAGACAAGGTAAATATTTTGAAATTGAGGTTAAAGAGAAAGATGAAAAGAAAGCAAAGTCTTTAGTAGATGATATGTGTAAAAAGCTATTGGCCAATCTTGTGATTGAGGATTACAAAATAGTTTAATTAATGAGATCATCAGTCATTATATTTCCAGGATCAAATTGTGACAGAGACATGGATGTGGCTCTAAAAAAATTTGGTTTTAAAAATCAAATGGTTTGGCACAATGATCAATCTATTCCAAAATCAGATTTAATAGTACTACCTGGTGGCTTTTCATATGGTGATTATCTGAGATGTGGTAGCATAGCCTCAAAATCAAAAATTATAAAATCAGTGATTGATTTTGCTAATTCTGGAGGTCTAGTACTAGGTATTTGTAATGGATTTCAAATCTTAACTGAAACTGGCCTACTAAATGGAATTTTACAACAAAATAAGTTTCTAAATTTTATATGCAGCAATGTTTATGTAAAAGTTAAAGATAAACAAAATAAATATTTTAAAGATTTGAAAAAAGATGTCTTAGAACTTCATATTGCCCATAATGAAGGAAATTACTTTTGTAGTGATGATGAATTAAAATCGTTAGAGGATAATAGTCAAATAGCTGTTACGTATTGCGGAGTAGATGGCACAGAAAATGAAAAAACTAATCCTAACGGAGCAATTAAAAATATAGCTGGAATATTTAATAAAAACAAAAATATATTGGGAATGATGCCTCATCCTGAGAGAATGATAGACAAATATTTATCAGGTGAAGATGGTTCATTATTTTTCAAAAATATTTTAGATAATTTTAAATAATGGAAGTTACAGAAGCAGTTGCAATAGATCACGGATTAAAAAAAGAAGAGTTTTCTAAAATATGTGAACTTCTGAAGAGAACACCTAATTTAACTGAACTTGCAATATTTTCTGCAATGTGGAACGAACATTGCTCCTATAAGTCTTCTAGAAAACACTTAAAAAAAATGCACACCAAAGGAAAACAGGTCATTCAAGGACCTGGAGAAAATGCGGGTGTCATTGATATTGGAGATGACGATGCAATTGTATTTAAAATTGAAAGCCATAATCACCCTTCGTTTATTGAACCTTATCAAGGAGCAGCGACTGGTGTTGGTGGAATTATGAGGGATGTATTTACAATGGGAGCAAGACCAATAGCAAATCTAAATTCAATTCATTTTGGTTCACCACAACATAAAAAAACAAGAAATTTATTAAGAGGAGTTGTTAAGGGTATAGGTGGATATGGTAATTGTATTGGAGTTCCAACAATTGCTGGCCAAACTACTTTTGATGAGTCTTACAATGGTAATATATTAGTAAATGCCATGACCCTTGGTTTAGTAAATAAAAATAAAATTTTTTACTCAAAAGCAGCCGGTTTAGATAAACCAGTAATATATGTAGGTTCTAAAACTGGAAGAGATGGAATTCATGGTGCCAGTATGGCTTCAGCAACTTTCGATGACAAAATTGAGGAAAAAAAACCAACAGTTCAAGTCGGAGACCCATTTACTGAAAAATTATTACTTGAAGCGTGCCTAGAATTAATGGCTGATAATTCAATCATTGCAATTCAAGATATGGGTGCAGCAGGATTAACATCTTCAAGTGTAGAAATGGCATCAAAAGGAAACCTTGGAATTGAATTAAATCTTAGTGAGGTTCCTTGTAGGGAAGAAAAAATGACACCATACGAAATAATGTTGTCTGAAAGTCAAGAGAGAATGCTTATAGTTCTTGAAAAAGGAAAAGAAGAACACGCGAAGAAAATATTTGATAAATGGAACCTAGATTTTGCAGTTATAGGTAAAACAACAGATACAAAAAAAATAGAATTAATATTTGATAATAAAAAAGTTGCTGAGATACCAATAGATCTTCTTGCAGAAAATGCTCCAATATATGATCGTCCTTGGAAAAAAACTAAGTTACCTCAAAAATTAAAATTTGATAAAGATGAATTTAAATCATTAAAATTATCAGATTGTATAAAAAAGATTTTAAGTAATTCAAACATTTCAGATAAAAAATGGATATGGGATCAATATGATCATACTGTAATGGGTGATACAATTCAAAAACCAGGTGGTGATGCTGGTGTTGTTAGAGTACACGGGACCAATAAAGCGGTAGCAGCATCAGTAGACTCGTCTGCATTATATTGTTTCTCGCATCCATTAACTGGAGGAAAACAAATAGTTTGTGAGAGCTATAGAAATCTTATTTCGGTAGGAGCTAAACCTATTGCTATTACCAATTGTTTAAACTTCGGAAATCCAGAAAAAGAAAAAAATATGGGTGAATTCGTAGAATGTGTTGAAGGAATTACAGAAGCAAGTAAGTATCTAGATTTTCCAGTCGTATCTGGAAATGTATCATTTTATAATGAAACAAAAGATAAAGGTATCAAACCTACACCGACAATTGGAGGTGTTGGACTAATCTCTGATTATCAACAAATGCTTACAATGGATTTTAAAACTGATGGAAACTTAGTTTACGTAATTGGTAAAACCGATGGACATTTAGATCAAAGTATTTTTGCAAGAGAGCTTTTAAATGAAAAAAAAGGTCCCCCACCAACTGTTAATTTATTTAATGAAAAAAACATTGGCGAAACTGTATTAGATTTATCTAAAAAAGATCTTATTGTGAGCTGTCATGATGTTTCGTTAGGTGGAATTTTAACTGCAGTATCAAAAATGTGTATTAAAGGAAAAAAAGGAATAAAAATTAATTCACTTAAAGGTTTAACAAACAAATATGCATATTTCTTTGGTGAAGATCAGGCTCGTTATATTATCGAAATACCTAAAGCTAGTTTGAAGAAAGTAAACGAGATTTTAAACAAATATTCAGTACATTTTGACGATTTGGGAATAATAGGTGGCAATTCCATCAAATATAATGCTGATATCAATTTGCCTATTGAAGAATTAGAAGATGCACATAAATATTGGTTAAAGAAGTACATGGATAGCTAATGGCAATGGATTTAAAAGAAATTGAGAGCTTAATTAAAGAGGGATTACCTGACGCAAAAGTTGAAATTCAAGATTTAGCAGGTGATGGAAATCACTATTCTGCTACAGTGACATCAACTGAATTTTCAGGTAAAAGTAAAATAGAACAACACAAAATGGTGTATAATTCTTTAAAAGGTAAAATGGGAAATGAGCTTCACGCTTTAGCAATTAAAACAAAGGAAATTTAAATGGAACAAGAAACAAATGATTTAATAAAAAGTGAAATTGAAAATAACGATGTGTGTCTTTTTATGAAAGGTACACCTGATGCACCACAGTGTGGGTTTTCAATGGCTACATCAAACATTTTAAAAGTTCTTGAAGTAAATTTTAAAGGTGTAAATGTTTTAGCAGATCAAAAGCTACGAGAAGGTATAAAAGTATTTAGTGATTGGCCAACCATTCCTCAATTATATGTTAAAAATGAGTTTATTGGTGGATGCGATATCGTAAAAGAAATGTATGAGAGCGGAGAACTTGCTAAACTCTTTGAGTCTAAAGGAATAAATTTTAAATCAAAAAATTAATTTAAAACTTTTTAATCATTGAGATTTTAGCGTTTTTATCAAGATTTTCATTAAATTCTTGGTCTAATTTGAAATTGAAATCTAGGCCATAAATATTTTTTGCAACATTAAGTCCAGCAGAAAAATCTTCAGTTCCTCCAAATTGCATTGCATATTCTGTTTCACGTTTAGATTTAAAGTTTAAACCAAATGAAAATGTATCCGTATGTTCGTGTTTTTCACCTTGAATACGTTTGTAGCTAGTGTTGATTGATAAGTTATTTTTGGAGTCGTAACTAAAACCAACTTCAGATGTTAACATATAATCTGATATTGTATCTTGTGTATAGGTATAAGTTGTGCTGGTATCAGACACGTAATTTAATTTGGTTACAGACGAGTCGGAAAAATCTAACCCAAATTCAATTAAGCCAAATGGTTTTATTTTACTGTCATTGAATTTAACAAGATTATTTACACCAAATTCTAAAGATAAAAGTCCACTTTTTACTTCTTGATCATCATAAGAAAGAGCGTTCGTTCCAACCTCTTGGTATCCCTCAAGTTCTGTATATCCAAGATCTACTCTTAAAGCTGGAACTAAATTAAAGTTTCCTTTGTCAATTGTTTTTCCAAAATTAACTGATCCAAATATTTGATTTCCATCTCTTGAAGCAGTTAATGTATTAGAATCAGACTTTCGCTCAATATCGCTTTTAATTTTTCCAATTCCGATTGATCCTTCGATAAAATTATTATCGTCTAATGGTCTTGTTCTGTACATTGAAATATTATAATTTTTGCTATCGATACCACTTCCGTTAGATCCTATATCAGTATCGCTTTGCCCATATTGAATAGCAAAACCATAAATATCATTATCATTTATTTTTTTATCAAATCCAAAAGCAATACCTTGGCTATCTATTTCCTTTTCAGATGATGTGCTAGTATCACCAATTTTAGTAACACTTATTGAGCCTTCTGACCAAGTAGACCAATTATCAGACAAATTTAAATTTTCATTTATATCAATCGATGCCGTAATAACATTTGATAATGATGCAAGCATTGCATTTGAAAATTGAAATTTAATATTCTGGTTGGTTAAATTAGTTTCTTTTCTATGATGTCTTAACCATTGCATACGATTAATTACTGGAGTTGTAACGTATTGCAAAATTCTCTTTGGTGCTTCTGTTTGTGCTTCAATTGATCCAACAACATCTTTATCGGTCAATGGATCAATAGATGAAGTAGTTTCAGCTGTTGTAAAGTTAAGAGTGGTAGAATTAGTAAACCCTGCATAAGACGCGCTATCAACATCATCGAAAGCGGTAGCAGCAATAGTAATATAATAACCAGTTCCCCCATCTAGTGTGCTTGAGGGGTTAATTGTAATAATGGTTGAACCAGAACCGGATACCAATCCGCCTGCAACATTGATTGTCTCAACGGTTGAATTATCGGATGATTTTTTAATTAATATATTTCCACTTTCAGCATCAACAGCTTCAGAGAATGTTAAAACAATATTATCATTTACTCCAACACTAGTTGCGCCGTCACTAGGGGAAGAAGAAGATAGAGTTGGTGCGGTATTGATTAATTCAAAACCTGTAGTTAATGTATATTCATCCACACTGTGTGTGCCAAGAGGTGCTGTCTTGTCCGTAATAAACATTTTTGTTCCATCATTATTAAAGGTAATGCCTGTAGGATTAGTACCTTGAGAACTCACATCAAAACTACCCACAAAAGAAGCGGTGGAAACATCAAAGCCCGTAGAGAGCGTATATTCGTTAATATCATCTCCCGTATCGCCGGCAACAAACATTTTTTTTCCGTCGTTGCTAAATGCTAGGCCTTGAGGTGAAGTATCTTGGGACTGGGTTACAAAGCTACTATCATAGGAGGCGGTGGAAACATCAAAGCCGGTCGATAGTGTGTATTCAACAACTTCATCAGAAGAATTTGCAGCATTAACAAACATTTTTGTACCATCTGAATTGAATGCTAAACCATTTGAACCACCTGCATTGGAAGAAATACTTAAATTACTATCGTAGGATGCAGTAGAAATATCGAAACCTGTAGTGAGATGGTATTCAAAAACTCTTTGATTCTTCCACCCTGCTACAAACATTTTTGTTCCATCGTTGTTAAATGCTAAGCCTCTTGGGTTGGTATCTTGGGAATGAACACTAAATAAACTATCATAGGAAGCGGTTGAAATATCGAAGCCTGTAGTGAGATGGTATTCTCGAATGGCATTGGAATTATCTCCAACAACAAACATTTTTGTACCATCGTTGTTAAATTTTATGTCTTGTGGGTATCCTCCTTGATAACCGCTTAAGATGTAAACGTTGATACTATCAACATATGTAACTCCCGCAAAAACTTTAGATGATGATAGTATTAAAATAATGAAAAGAATACTC
>CACGUE010000021.1 GCA_902576115.1 uncultured Pelagibacteraceae bacterium | reverse complement strand
TTCTTTATCAAATATGTAAATTGGTAAAATCTTTCCTGATTTTGCCGCTTTGTTAAATGCATCGTTATTAGATACACGTAGATCGTTCCTGAACCATACGATTTTGTTCATTTTAAATAATTAAAGACTGATTTTGAAAGTTCTTGAAGTTTTGTCGTCCGATACTTTTAAAATTTTAAATTTTGAAGTTTTTTCAAGTTTTTGCCCTTTGTTTGTAACAAAAGATTTCATTTTCTTAACTTCACCCTCAGGCATTTTTCTTGTGTACTTTAGGGTATGTTTTTTTGATCCAATAACAAATATCGTTTTCATGAGATTTTAATTACAAATATATTTATTGTCTGTCTCTGTGACATAAGTTTCATTTAAGAGTTTGGGAATATTTTGATTATTTTGATATCGAGAATCTACTAAAGAGATAGGTTGTATTCAAATAATATATTTATAAAAAATAGAAATAAATTTGTTGAATACAACCTACCTAAAACTTATTTTTATAAGTGAAGGAGGTGCAAATGCTTAGAATAACGCCACCTGACACTTAGCTGGTGAGATATCACATATTAAAAATAACACAAACTAAATCCATTTAATGGATTTGGCCAAAATGGCATAAAAAAGGGGAGCTCTTTTGGTAATAACCAATTGAGCTGACCCCTTTTAATAATTTTTAGACATAAAATCTTTAATTCTCTTAGCACCTTCAATTATATCTTTTGTGCTTCTGGCATATGAGAATCGGATAGTAGAATTTCCTCTTTTTTGATCAAAATCAATTCCTGGTGTTATAGCAACATTTGCTTCATCTAAAACTTTTTTACAAAAAGCTAAGCTATCATTTGAATATTCAGATATATCAACATAGATGTAAAAAGCTCCATCAGGTGGTGAAAACTTTTTTAATCCTGCCTTCGGTAATTCCTCTAATAGTATCTCTCTATTTTTTTTATATACTTCTACATTTGATTGTAACTCTTCATTTGCATCTAAAGAAGCAAGAGCTGTAACTTGACTTGCGTGTGGAGGACAAACAAACAAATTTTGTGAAAGTCTTTCTACTTGTCTAACATGATCATCTGGTACAACCATCCAACCTATTCGCCAACCAGTCATTGAAAAGTATTTTGAAAAAGAATTAATTACATAACAATTATCTGTAATCTCTAAAGCTGAAGTTGGATTATTTTCATATTGAATTCCATGATAAATTTCATCACTAATAAAGCTTACATTGTTTTCATTTGCAGTATTAATTAAATTCTCTAAAGATTGTTTATCCAGCATAGAACCAGTTGGATTTGCAGGTGATGCAACAAGAATTCCATTTAAATTATTATCTGTAATATCTTCTGGAACAGGTTGAAATCTATTTTGAAGTTTAGTTTGAATATCTACAGTTTCCAAACTTAGTGATTTTAGTATTTGTCTATAACTAGGATAACTTGGAGATCCAATTCCAACTCTGTCTCCACTATCAAACAATGCAGAAAACGATAATATAAAGGCTCCGGAAGACCCTGTTGTAACTACTATTCTATTTGGATTTAAATCCAAATTGTACCAATCTCCATATAACTTTGAAATTTTTGTTCTTAGAGCAGGTAGACCTAGCGATACTGTGTAACCTAGATTGTTTTTGTTTATCTCATTAGTAATATGATCTTTAGCAATCTTAGGTGCCGGTGTTCCTGGC
Source organism: uncultured Pelagibacteraceae bacterium (assembly GCA_902576115.1). GTDB lineage: Bacteria > Pseudomonadota > Alphaproteobacteria > Pelagibacterales > Pelagibacteraceae > Pelagibacter. Next base: position 8,701 of record CACGUE010000021.1, on the reverse strand, counting down.
TGCCCTACCTCCATATGAATTATATCTTTACCTTTTTCCTCTGCAATTCTAGCAGATTCCATTACATCCATTACTATAAATGGATCAACATCTGATCTTTTTGATTTTTTCATCATTTTATTTGATCTTCACAAAATTTTTTAATTTGTTCGTTTGATAATCTGTCCTCTTTAGTTTTTTTAGAATCTAATTCAGCTTTTCCAATTATACATGCTTTAATAGTTTTGCTTCTATTAAAATCGTTATAATAATTAGTTGAGATGTAAAGAGCTATAATTCCTAATACTAAAAAAAATATAAGCTTTAAATTTTTTTTCATTAAATTTCAGTTTGAGCTTTTATCCTTTCGTAAGCTAATCTAGTGTATATTCCTAAATTTAAAAAGGGTTGTGGTGGTAACCAGTTTGGTTTTTTTCTTTGTTGTATTACTTCAATTTCATTAGATTGTTGATTAGAGGCCATTAGAGCTATTTGTTCACCGAATAGTGTTCCTACTCCAATTCCAGATCCATTGTAACAGCCTGCGCTAAAAATATTATCATCAATTTTTTCAAATATTTGAGAGCTATTACCACTTCTACACACAATCCCTGACCAACTGCTATCTATTATATTATCAGGTAATTGTTTAAATCTTTTCTTGATGCCTTCTTTATGAATTGCAGCTCTTTTATTTAATTCATTTCTATTCATTGAAAAAGGGTTTCTTAACTCTGCAGTATTTCTTATAAGTATTCTCCTATCTTTAGTCATTCTTATCGTAGCACCCATTGGTCTTATAGGAAGAACACCCCACTCTTTTGGAGAACCTATATCTTTAAATTCTTTATCTGTGAGTTTTCTCGTGAGACTAGCAGTTAATGTGATTGGGAAACTATAATTTTTTTTTACATTCAAATATTTCAAAAAACCGTTTGTGCAAAAAATAATTTTTTTAGTAGTTATTTTGTGCTTTTTTGTAAAACATTCAATTTTGTTATTAATCTTTTTCCAATTATAAATTTGAGAATTTTCATATAATTTTACATTATCTGGCAATGTATCAACCATTGCTCTAGCTAATTTACCAGGGTTTAAAAGAATTCCTCCTGAGGTAAAAACTCCAATTTTATAAAAAGGCGTTCCCAATTTTTCAGTTAACTCTTTATTTAATAAAATTTTATTTTTAAAACCAAGACTATTTAATAATTTGCTGAACGATTGAGCTTTTGTCTCATCTTGCTCTTTAGAGGAAGCAAAATATTTTCCACATTCATTCCAATCACAATCAACCTGATATTCTTTTATAAATTTTCTAACAGCTTCTATACCCAAGTGATATATTTTTGTTTTTTTTACATAATTCTCTTTATCGCTGTTAGATGTAAAACCATCATTCAATGTAGTATCTACTAGATAGCCTGAATTTCTTGAACTTCCACCCTCGCCCGCTAACTGTGCATCAATGAGAATAATTTTTTTATCTTTCATTATATCTGAAAGTTTTCTAGCAGCTGATAATCCTGTATACCCAGCTCCTACAATTAAATAATCACAGTAAATGTCTTGATCTAGTAATTTAAAATTACTTCTCTCAGGAAGTTGTCTTGTCCATCCACAGAAATTGTTGTTTATTAAATCCAATAATTATTTTTATAATGAAATTTTACTAATCTCAACTAACAAGAGACTTTTGAGGTTTCATATCACTCTTGCTTATACCAGCTACTTTAACTGGTTTTTTCATAGCATCTCTTCTGAATGGTTCACCTAATTCTTGATTTAGAATTATTTCGATAAATGTAGTAATACCTTTTTTCTGATCTTCACATGATTGTTTGATAGCTTTAGTGGTTTCTTCCATTGTATTTGCAATAACACCTTTTAAACCACATGCATTAGCAACTTTTGCATAACTTAATTCTGGATCTAACTCTGTTCCAACAAAGTTGTCATCAAACCATAAAATTGAATTTCTTTTTTCAGCCCCCCATTGATAATTTCTAAAAATTACCATTGTTATTGCCGGCCACTCTTCTCTTGCACAAGAACTCATTTCATTCATACTTATTCCAAATGCTCCGTCCCCAGCAAAACCTATAACTGGAGTATCTGGACACCCAATTTTTGCTCCAAGAATAGATGGAAATCCATAACCACAAGGTCCAAATAAACCTGGTGCTAAATATTTTCTTGGTTTCTCAAATGTTGGGTATGCATTACCTATTGCACAATTATTTCCAATATCACTTGAAATTATAACATCTTCTGGCATCCCAGCTTGAATAGCTCTCCATGCTTGTCTTGGAGACATTCTATCTTTATCTCTTTCTCTTGCTTCTTTATTCCAAACAGTTCCTGGATCATCATCCTCATGATCTAAACTTGTAAGAGTTTGCAACCATGCAGATTTTGTTTGATGAATTAGATTTTTTCTATCTTCCCTGCCATTATCTCCAGCATTTGATGAGAGTTTTTCTAATATTTGTTGAGCTACCATTTTAGCATCTCCGCAAATACCAACTGTAACTTTCTTAGTTAAGCCAATACGATCTGGGTTCATATCTACTTGAATAATTGTTGCATCTTTTGGCCAGTAATCAATTCCATATCCTGGTAATGTTGAAAATGGGTTTAGTCTTGTTCCTAATGCTAAAACTACATCAGCTTTTGAAATTAACTCCATTGCAGCTTTAGATCCATTGTAACCTAATGGACCAACAGCTAACGGATGGCTTCCTGGAAAGCTATCGTTATGTTGATATCCATTGCACACAGGTGCATCAAGCTTTTCTGCTAATTTTTTACAATCATCAATCGCATCACCTATAACAACTCCTGCTCCAGATAAAATTACTGGGAATTTTGCTTCTGACAATAATTTCGCCGCTCTATCAACAGCATCTTTTCCACCACCTTGTCTTTCAAATCTTACAATTGGAGGTAATTCTATATCTATAACTTGTGTCCAAAAATCTCTTGGTACATTTATTTGCGCAGGCGCTGAACCTCTAAATGCTTTTTCTATTACTCTGTTTAAAACTTCTGCCATTCTTGATGGGTCTCTAACTTCTTCTTGATAACACACCATGTCTTTAAATAAATTCATTTGCTCTACTTCTTGAAAACCACCTTGGCCCATAGTTTTGTTTGCTGCTTGTGGTGTAACTAAAAGTAGTGGAGTATGATTCCAGTAAGCAGTTTTTATTGGTGTAACAAGTCCTGTAATACCTGGACCATTTTGAGCAATCACCATTGACATTTTTCCAGTTGCTCTTGTATAACCATCAGCTATCAATCCACCATTTGTTTCATGAGCAACGTCCCAAAAAGTTATTCCAGCATCTGGAAAAAGATCAGAAATAGGCATGAATGCAGAACCAATAATACCAAACGAATGTTCGATACCATGCATTTGTAAAACTTTTACAAAAGCTTCTTCTGTTGTCATTTTAGCCATATCAAATCCTTCTTAATTCTATTTTTTAATTGTCAAAGTGCCCAATTCATATATAAATTGGATCGAATTTCAAACAAAGAAATCGTCACAATGGCCGGCACAGATATTATAATCCACGATGAAAAAGACAATGTAGGTGTTGTAGTTATTGAAAAAATTACTCCTAAACAAGACTGTGATTGCTGGATTATGGAAAATGATAAATCAGTAAAAATTCAATCGATGGATGAAATACCTTTGGGTCATAAAATTGCAATGACTGATCTTAACGAGGGAGATACAATATTAAAGTACGGGCATGATATTGGCAAAGTAGTAAAATCAATTAAAAAAGGTGAGCATGTTCATGTTCACAACGTAAAAACTAAAAAGTGGTAAAATGGAAATTCCAAAAACGTTTTTAGGATATAAAAGAGAAGATGGAAGAACAGGTACAAGAAATCACGTAATAATACTTCCTGTTGATGATATTTCAAATGCTTGCGCTGAAGCTGTAGCTAATAATATTAAAGGTACGATTGCACTTCCACATTCTTATGGAAGATTACAATTTGGAGCAGACTTAGAGCTTCATTTTAGAACAATGATTGGAACAGGAAAAAATCCAAATGTTGCAGCAGTTATAGTAATTGGTATTGAGCCTAAATGGACAAAAAGAATTGTTGATGCAATTGCAACGACTGGAAAACCAGTTGAAGGTTTTAGTATAGAAGGTGTGGGAGATATAGATACTATCGCAAGAGTTTCAAAAAAAGCTCAAGAATTTTCAATTTGGGCATCTGAGAAACAAAGAGAAGAACGTCCTATAAGTGATTTATGGATATCAGTTAAATGTGGAGAGTCTGATACAACATCAGGATTAGCATCAAATCCTACAGTTGGAAATTTAATGGATAAATTAGAGCCCCTAGGTGTTCATTTATGTTTTGGTGAAACATCTGAGCTAACAGGTGCTGAAATTGTGTGTGAAAAAAGAGGAAATACTCCTGAGGCTCAAGAAAAGTTTAGAAAAACTTGGAGTTCGTATAATGATTTCATCTTAAAAGAAGCAACAGACGATCTTTCCGAAAGTCAACCAACAGCTGGAAACATAGCTGGTGGACTTACTACAATTGAAGAAAAAGCATTTGGAAACTTTCAAAAAATTGGAGGATGTAAATTTATTGATGTGCTAGAGCCAGCAGAAGAACCAACCAAAGGTCCAGGCTTATACTTTATGGATACTTCATCAGCTGCTGCTGAATGTGTTACCTTACAAGCGGCAGGAGGATTTAATCTTCACCTATTTCCAACAGGACAAGGAAATATAATTGGAAACCCAATTGAACCAGTAGTAAAACTAACTGCTAATCCTTTAACTGCTAGAACCATGAGTGAGCATATTGATGTTGATGTTTCTAAAATTTTATCAAGAGAAATGAATTTAGATGAAGCAGGTGACGAATTAATTAAAGCTACGATAAGAGTTGCAAACGGAAGATTAACTTGTGCTGAAGCACTAGGTCATAAAGAATTTGTTATGACTAAATTATACAGAAGTGCCTAAGCTTTAAGCTTAGCTTCTCTTGCTTTGTTCCACTTAGAAATATAATTTCTTAAAATTGCAGCTCCTATTCCAAGAACTACTGCTAATACAACTGATGTAAGTCCGTAAAAAACTGGAAGGTCTTTTGAATAATCTAAAATAAACTGTCCAATGTTACCAAGGTTTTTAGTTCCATTAACTACGGTTTCAACGATTACATCTTCTTTAATAAAAGTGTCATAAGCAATTGCAATTCCAACTAATAATAAAAGTACTGCTAAGATTGTTTTAAATTCTGAGCTATCAACTTTTTCACCAATTTTTTGACCAAACTGAACGCCAATAATTGAGCCAAGTATAAGTACAAAAACTAAAACAAGATCAATTGTTCCATAATTAAAGGCATGCAGAACGGTTACGATTGCACTTACAAATATTGTAACAAACAAAGATGTACCAGGAATTAGTTTGGTTGGCATTCCAATAATATAAATCATTGCTGGAACTAAAATAAATGCACCACCTACTCCCATAATTGCAGCGATGTATCCTACAATTAAACCTATAATAATTGGAGTAAATGCGCTTTCATAAACCTTTGATTTTTTAAAACGCATTCTAAAAGGAAGTCCATGTATCCAATAATGTGTATGTAATTTTTTTCTTACAACAATTTTTTTTCTAGCCTTATCAATTTCTGAAACTCCTTGAATGAGCATTAAAGTTCCAAGTATAGCTAATATATACATATAGGCTAAAGAGATAACGATGTTTATTTTTCCAATATCTTGAAAATAAGAAAAAGTTAAGATCCCAAGTAAAGTTCCAATTGTTCCTCCCAATACAATCATCAAACCCATTTTATAATCTAATGTTCCTTTTAAATAATGGGTGGTTGAACCTGAAACTGATGTTCCTAAAATATTACTTGCTTCATTTGGTACTGCATAAGCAGGTGGAATACCTAAAAATATTAAAAATGGTGTCATTAAAAATCCTCCGCCTACACCAAATAATCCTGAAAGAATACCAACTGCTAAACTTAAACCAAATATAAAGAGTATGTTAATCTCGACTTGAGCTATTGGAAGAAAATATTCCATATAATCTAACTATTCCTCTCATAATCTAAAGTCAATGATTATAAGAATAAATTAAATAAAATTTTGAAATGTTCCTAGAATTATAATTGCCCAAGTAAAAAATATAAAAAGATAAAGAAAAGATTTAATTATTTTTGAAAGCTGATTTGAAAATAATAAAGGAATTTTCTTAATATTTTGATTAAAAACTTGAAGCATATCTGCGAATTACCACAAGTTTTATTAAATGCAAATAATATTTAATTATATTTAAAAAATAGTTGCCCCAAAGACTTTGACCTCGTCTCCCTCTTCTCCAAGGACAAGTCGACCTAAAAAGTCTCCGGGTATCTCTGTACTGTTTTGTTTATAGATAACAGTTACATACAAGCCTCTTCTTAAACAACCTATCGCCTTACACCCTTCTTTAAGGCTTGAGATCAGCTTATTGCTTGCCCATTGCTTGCCGAGCTCTACTTCGTTAGCCCCATAGAGCATTTGTGAAGATAAATCCCTAGTAAAACCGCCATAATCTTTCATGTTAGAACATCTAACCATGTTATCCCAGATAGGATCAGCAATTTTAATGATTTCTTCGTCTGATTTGTCGATAATGCTCATCTAAAATGGTTAGGAAGCTTGCTTCTTCTCTTTATCATCAACTATATGATAAACAGGCTTTTTCTCCATTTCAAATTTTCCAGTTTCAGGATCTCTTCTAGAAACAGTCAAACAATGCCAGTTTTCATCATCAAGTTTCATATGATCACCTCTATAATAATAACCTGGCCAACGCGTTTCTTCTCTAAATAATGTATGATGAGCAACACATTCCGAGGTTACAGCTCTGTGCTTAAGTTCCCATGCTCTCATCAATTGGTGATAATCCTCAGCTCCTACATGATTTAAGTCTTCTTGAAGTAATTGTAGCTGTTCTAAGCCTTTTTTAAGTAGATTATCGTTTGTCATATAATTATTTGTTAATCCACCACAATATTCATCCATAATTTTTTGTAGTCTTTGTAGGCCTTGTATAGGTAAAATATAGCTTGGAGAAACAGTTCCTCCAGTAATTTCATTTCTTCCCACGGTATAGTTCTCAATTGGCTTGAATATTTCTTCTTTAAGCTTCTCTAATTGTGCATCAGAAACTTCGATATCATCAGCCTTTTTATCTTGAATATATTTAACAGCAGCTTTAGATGCTAACCTTCCTTCTGTAAATGAACCAGATGAAAACTTATGAGCACTTCCACCAACTGCATCTCCTGCTCCAAATAATCCATCGATAGTCATCATTCTATTGTATCCCCAGAAATATTCATCAGGCGCTATATCTTCTGGACCACTAACCCATGCTCCTGAACATGTAGCATGAGATCCCATTACATATGGTTCTGAAGTTGTTAATTCAGGATTTGTGTATTTTGGATCAATATTTTGAGATGCCCAAACTACCGCTTGTCCAACCGTCATTCCTAAGAAATTTTCCCATCCAACTGTTTCTAAGTGTGGGTCTTGGAATGCTTCTTTTGTAACCATGTGAATTGGTCCACCACCTGCAGCTGTTTCTTGAATAAATGCGTGATTTCTTAAACAAGTTGGTGTTGGATGATGGTCTATATATTCTCCTACTAATTCTTTAGTAGCTTCATACCATTTCTTTTCATAGTTCTCACCATTAGCATTTTGAGTATATGTTTTTAAATGAAGGAAATATGCTCCAACTGGACCATAACCATCTTTAAATCTACAAAGTACAATTCTATTTTCCATTTGAGTCATTTTTGCACCTGCTTGAATAGGTAATGCATAAGCAGATCCATTACTCCAAGGCGCATACCATGTTCTACCCATGCCTTCACCAACTGCTCTTGGTTTAAATATGTGCGATGCTCCTCCAGCAGAAACAACTACTGTTCTAGATTTAAATACGTGAAAATTTCCAGTTCTAACATTAAAGCCAACTGCACCAGCTATTCTGTTTGGATTTTTTTCATCTTTTAAAAGATGAGTAATCATTATTCTGTTATAAATTTTATCAGCAGATTTTTTTGCAGCTTCAGCTACAATTGGTTTGTAACTTTCGCCGTGTATCATTATTTGCCACTTACCTTCTCTTTGATATCTTCCAGTTTCTTTATTTTTCATCATTGGAAGACCCCATTCATCAAACATATGAACAGTTGAGTCTACGTGACGCGCCATGTCATAACCTAAATCTTCTCTAACAAGACCCATCAAATCATTTCTAGCGTACCTTACATGATCCTCTGGCATATTCTCACCCCACTGCATTCCCATATAACAGTTAATAGCATAAAGACCTTGTGCAACGGCACCACTTCTATCTATATTTGCTTTTTCAACACAGATTATTTTTAAATCTCTTCCCCAGTGTCTTGCCTCAAAGGTAGCCCCTGTTCCAGCCATACCTCCACCGACAACTAGTACGTCACATTCTTCGATGATAGTTTTGTGCTTAGCCATTAATAATAAACGCCTTGCTTAAATGAATTCTTATCTAATGTTGGTAAATCTTTTTCAGTATTTAAACCATGTGGCTCATTATATAAAATTTGTGAGTTAATCTCTCCTTGATTAGGAGTATCAGCTTCAGCTAATTTTGGTATGAATTTTCCCCAAGGTTTTGTT
>CACGUE010000020.1 GCA_902576115.1 uncultured Pelagibacteraceae bacterium | reverse complement strand
AAGTTCTTAAAAATGTCAAAATGGCAACATATGAAATAGATATGAAGAGAATTCTTATTAAAGGAGAAACAACTGTAGGTCTTGCAAACGGAATATTGCTTGCTGATGGAAAAAAGATTTATAGTGCAGAAAATCTTAAGGTAGGATTGTTTAAATAATGAAAAGAGTAGTAGTAACAGGACTTGGTGTGGTTTCATGTTTGGGAAATAATCAAGATGAAGTTTATCAATCTTTAATTAATACGAAATCAGGAATAACATTTTCTGAGGAATATAAAGAACATAATTTAAAGAGCCATGTTCATGGTAAACCTAACATCAAATTAGAAGATTATATTGACAGAAAAGTTATTCGGTTTATGGGCGCTGGTTCAGCATATAATTATGTTGCTATGAGTGAAGCAGTTAAAGACTCTGGATTAGAGGAAAATGAGGTTAGTAATATTTCAACAGGAATGGTGATGGGGTCTGGAGGACCATCAATAGAAAATGTGATTTTAGCATCAGACAAAACCAGAGAAAAAAATCCAAAAAAAATGGGTCCATTTATAGTTCCAAGAACAATGGCAAGTACTGCTTCTGCAACTCTAGCAGTTCCATTTAAAATAAAAGGAACTAATTACACAATAAGTTCAGCGTGCGCAACAAGTGGTCATTGTATCGGTAATGCTATGGAACTTATTCAATTAGGTAAACAAAATATAATTTTTGCAGGTGGAAGCGATGAGGTACACTTTGCAATGACTGCAATGTTTGATGCTATGACCGCACTATCCTCAAAATATAACGATACCCCTGAAAAAGCCTCAAGACCATATGATAAAACTAGAGATGGTTTTGTTATAGCTGGGGGAGGTGGAGTTCTTGTTTTAGAGGAGTACGAGCATGCCAAGGCAAGAGGTGCTAAGATATACGCAGAATTAACTGGCTATGGAGCAACATCAGATGGCTATGATATGGTTGCACCATCTGGTGAGGGAGCCGTTAGATGTATGAAAATGGCTCTAGCAACTTCAAAAAATAAAATTGACTACATTAATACTCACGGAACATCTACACCCGTAGGAGATATTACAGAATTAAAAGCAGTTGGTGAGGCTTTTCCAGACTATAAACCTAAGATAAGTTCAACTAAGTCTTTGTCAGGTCATTCATTAGGTGCAACTTCAGTTCACGAAGCAATTTATAGTTTGATAATGATGAAAAACAGTTTTATTTCGGCTTCAGCAAATATTTCTGAAATGGATGACGAGGCAAAAAACTATCCAATTATTACACAAGTTGAAAAAGAAGTAAATTTAAATGCAATTATGTCTAACAGCTTTGGTTTTGGTGGAACTAATGCAACATTAGTGTTTGAGAAAGTTTAAATCTATGAGTTTGATGAAAGGAAAAAAGGGTCTAATCATGGGCGTTGCCAATGAAAGGTCAATTGCATGGGGCATATCACAAAAACTGGCAGAAGCTGGATCGGAGTTAGCTTTTACATATTTGGGCGATGCTTTAAAAAAAAGAGTTGTTCCTCTTGCAGAAAAACTAAATTCAAATGTAACATTTAGCTGTGATGTAGAAAAAAAAGAAGAAGTTATAAAACTTTTCGAAGATGTAAAAAGTAAATGGGGAGAAATTGATTTTGTTGTACATGCAATTGCATTTTCAGATAAGTCCGAGTTATCAGGAGAATATTTAAATACAACTAGAGAAAACTTTTTAAGAAGTATGTTGATATCTTGTTTTTCATTTACCGAAGTTGCTAGAGAGGCATCTAAAATAATGAAGCAAGGTGGTAGTATGATTACTTTGAGTTATGAAGCAAATAAAGCCATACCTAATTATAATGTGATGGGAGTGTGTAAAGCTGCACTAGAATCTAGTGTTAAATATCTTGCGAGGGATTTGGGAGCAAAGAATATTAGAGTTAATGCAATAAGTGCGGGACCAATTAAAACTCTAGCAGCTTCTGCTATTGGGGATGCTAAATTTCTTTACAAGTGGAATGCCGATCATTCATTTTTGAAGAGAAATGTAGATAATCTTGATGTCGGAAATTCAGCATTATATCTTTTAAGTGACATGGCGGGTGGTGTTACTGGTGAAATTCACTATGTAGATGCTGGCTACAATAAAGTTGGAATGCCAGATCCTAAGAACATTACCTGAAATTTAGTTAAATTATGATGCAAGAAATTAGTATTTATCTAACAAGTATTATTTTGGGAATTATGCTCTTCTTTTCCTTTGTTGTAGCACCTGTTACTTTCACTGCATTAGATGAAGAAAATGCTAGAAAATTCATAAGAAAAATATTTCCTTATTACTACACTGTTAATTTAGCAATTAGTATTTCAGTTTTAATTTGCTTTATTATTCTGAAAATTTTTTCCTTAGATTTTTATTTAATTTTAAGTGTTGCGGTATTATTTGCTTTATCAAATTTTGTTCTAATGCCACTGATAAATAAGTTCAGAGATGAAAAGCAGGATAAAAAGTTTAAACAGTCGCACTTTTTTTCTGTAGTGATAAATTTTGTGCAAATGATTTTGTTAGTAATAATCTTAGTTTAAAAAGTATTAGTTATACCTAAACCAACAGCTATAAAAATACCTAACCAAATTAAACCTTTAATAAAAAAAAATGCAAAACTACCAAGTAATAAATACCTTCCGTATTTATTTTTCTGTATTTCTAACTTAAAGTTTTTTATAAGCCTCATTTTATTGAAATTTATTATAATTATTTTCTACTTGATTTTTTCCCACTCTTTCATTCCACCAGTGATATTTTTGACTTTTTTAACTCCCATATCCTTCATAGTTTTCGTTGCTAATGTTCCTTGTCCTCCAACACCACAAAAAACTACATATTCTTTATCAGGATTGTTTTTAAACATATCATTTTCTAGAGGACTACCTTCTGCTAAATAAAATTCTAATAAACCTCTGTCTAAGTGAATTGCATTACCGATCGTACCTTTTGAAAAGCTCTCTTTATCCCTAACATCAATAAATTGAACATTTGGGTCATTTAGCTTTTCTTTTGCATCACTAGCACTGATATTTTCGATTTCATTGCTTACGCTCATCAAATCATCAAATTTTTTCATATATCTCCTATAAATTTATATTGCAGCTTGTTTAATTGATAACTTAACTTTTCCTCTATCAAAGCCTATTACTTTAACTTTAACTTCATCACCTTCTTTTACTACATCAGTTACCTTACCGACTCTTTTATCAGCAAGCTCCGAAATGTGAACAAGGCCATCTTGTTTTCCTAGGAAATTAACAAATGCACCAAACTCCATAATTTTCATTACTTTGCCGTTATAAATTTTATTGAGTTCAGCCTTAGCAGTTAAGTCTTTTATCATCTGCATAGCTTTATTCCTAGATTCTTCGTCAGGGGCTGCAACTGTGACTTCTCCTTCGTCATTGATGTCAACTTTGGCACCAGATACCTCAACTATTTCTCTTATAGTTGCGCCTCCTTTACCAATAACTGTAGCAATATCTTTCTTATCAACGGTAATTTTTTCCATTTTAGGAGTATGCTTTCCTACATCTTCTCTTGATTTAGATAAAGCTTTATTCATCTCACCTAAAATGTGAATTCTTCCATCTTTTGCTTGTTTTAAGGCTTGCTCCATAATTTCAAATGTTATTCCTGTAATTTTAATGTCCATTTGAAGAGATGTTATTCCGTCTTTAGTTCCAGCAACTTTAAAATCCATATCTCCTAAGTGATCTTCATCTCCAAGAATGTCTGAAAGAACGCTAAAGTCGTCTCCTTCTTTAATTAATCCCATTGCAATACCAGCAACTGGTTCTTTAATTGGTACACCTGCATCCATCAATGCTAAAGATGAACCACAAACAGTTGCCATTGATGACGAGCCATTTGACTCGGTTATCTCTGATACAATTCTAAATGTATATGGAAAACTTTCCTTTGAAGGCAAAGATGAATTTATTGCTCTCCACGCTAATTTTCCATGACCGATTTCTCTTCTACCAGTACCTATTCTACCAGTTTCTCCTACTGAGAAAGGTGGAAAATTATAATGAAGCATAAATCTTTCTTTTTGTAACCCTTCAAGACTTTCTATTTTTTGCTCATCATCTGATGTGCCAAGTGTAGTTGTAACTATTGCTTGAGTTTCTCCTCGGGTAAATAAAGCAGAGCCATGTACCCTTGGAAGAATTCCAACTTCACACATGATTGGTCTAACATCTGCAAGACCTCTACCATCAATTCTATTTTTATTTTTTAGAATATCTGTTCTAACAATTCTTTTTTCCAGATTTTTAAGCTCAGAGTTTACGTCAAGATCAGTATAATTCTCATCTTCTTCATATAACTTTTTTGCTTTATCAGTTATCTCAGAAATTAAATTTGATCTTTCCTGTTTATCTTTTATTGAAAATGCTTTTTTAAGTTCTTCTGTAAATTCGCTTTCCAATTTATTTTTTACTTCTGAAAGATCTTTTTTCTCCACCACCCAGTCAGGTTTTTTACATTCTTGAGCTAGTTCCTCTATCATCTCAATTATAGGAACAAACCCTTCGTGACCAAACTTAACAGCATTTAACATTTCCTCCTCTGTCAAACCACTTGCCTCTGACTCAACCATTAAAACTGCATCTTTCGTTCCAGCTACTACGAGATCAAGCTTTGAATCTTTAAGTTCTGCCTTGGTTGGATTAAGTACATATTCTCCTTTAATAAAACCAACTCTAGAAGCACCTACAGGCCCCAAAAATGGCATTCCTGAAATTGCCAAAGCTGCTGATGAGGCAATAATTGATAAGATATCTGCTTCGTTTTCTTTGTCATAAGATATCACAGTTGGCAGTACCTGAACTTCATTTTTAAATTCATCTGGGAACAATGGTCTAATTGGTCTATCAATCAATCTTGAAATTAATGTTTCACTATCCGTTGGTCTAGCTTCTCTTTTAAAATATCCACCTGGAATTTTACCTGCTGCGTAATATTTTTCTTGATAATTTACTGACAAGGGGAAGTAATCCATATCTGGATTAACTTTTTTTGCTCCAACTGCAGTTGCTAATACAACTGTTTCTCCACATTGAGCTATGATCGCACCGTCTGCTTGTCTTGCTATTTTACCTGTTTCTAAACTAATCTTTTTCCCAGCTACTTCTATTTCTTTCTTTACAACTTTAAACATTTACTTCCTTAGATTTAATTTTGTTATTACTTCTTTATAAGACTCCATTTTATTTTTCTTTAAATAGTCTAATAATTTTTTTCTTCTATTTACCGCTCTTAAAAGTCCAACAGATGAGTGTTTATCTTTTTTGAACTGTTTAATATGTTTAGACAAGTTCTCAATTTTGTCTGTTAATTGAGCAACTTGAAACTCTGAAGAACCTGTATCCTTATCATGGATTGCGAGTTCTTTTGCTTTATTTGTCATCTTCTTTTCCTTATTTATTTGTTTGTTTGATTAAATTTTCAATTTTTTCTGCATAATCAAAAGAATCATCTTTTACAAAAAATAGTTTTGGTAAAAACTTCATCACTATTTTTTTTGATAAAACTTTTCTAATTACAAATGAAAATTCTTTTAATTTAGTAACGACTTCTTCAGCGTCTTTTCCACCTAAAGGCATCACAAAAATTTTTGCTGTTTTCAAATCTGGAGACATTCTAACTTCAGTAACTGTTATTTCTTTTGTTGATAATGTAGGTAATTTTGCTTCATCTCTTATAAATAACATTCCTAGAGCTTGCTTAATCATTTCACCAACTCTTAGTTGTCTTTGTGTAACTGGTTTACCTAAATTCGTCATTATATTGTTCTCTCTGTTATCGTTGAATTGTACACTTCAATTACGTCATTTTTCTGGAAATCAACAAAATCCTTTAGTGTTATTCCACACTCTAATCCAGCGGATACTTGTTTAGTTTGATTTTTTTCTCTAAAAATTGAACCTATTTTTCCATTAAAAATTATAGCACCATCTCTGATTACTCTTGCACTGGAGTCTTGGGTAATTTCTCCGTCAGTTACTTTTGAACCTGCTACTTTACCTACTTTTGAAACCTTAAATATTTCGAGTATCTCTGCTGTTCCTATAATTTTTTCATCTACCTCTGGTGTTAATAGACCAGACATTTTACTTTTTATAAAATCCAAAACTTCATAAATAATATTATAACTTGATATAGAAATTTTTTCTTGTTCAGCTCTTTTTTTAGCTTCTTTACTTGGCTTTACATTAAATGCAATTATTACAGCGTTAGACGCTTTGGCTAAAGTAACGTCAGTTTCTGTTACCATGCCAATATCTGATAAAAGTATCTTTGGCTTTACCTCATCATGTTTAATTTGATTTATTGCATTTTTTATTGCTTCAGATGAACCATGGACATCTGATTTTATAATGATATTTAGTTCTTGAGAAGATGCATCTTTGAATGCCGAGTCTTGAGTAACAAAAGACATTGGGTTTTTGCTCTCTTTTGCTTCTTGTATTCTCGCTTCGCAAAGAGTTTTAGCCTCTTTTTCACTTTTCAATACTATAAAATCATCTCCTGATTTTGCTGCTCCATTAATACCTAGTATTTCTATTGGCGTTGCAGGTTCAGCTTTATCAATTTGTTTTCCTTGATCATTTATTATGGCTCTAACTTTTCCCCATTTTAAACCACTAACAAAATAATCACCTTTATTTAAAGTTCCCCCAGTAACAATTATATTTGCTATTGGTCCTCTTCCTATATCGATTTTTGATTCTAAAACTATTCCTTTTGCTGCAGTATCGAAATCAGTTTTTAGATCTAATATTTCTGCTTGTAAAATAATACTTTCGACTAACTTATCTAAATTTTGATTTGTTTTCGTAGAAATTTCTACCATTAAAGTATCCCCTGATAAATCTTCAGCTATCAATTCATATTCTAAAAGTTGATTTTTAATTTTTTGAGGATCAGCTTCAGGAAGATCACACTTATTTATTGCTACAACAATTGGTACTTTTGCAGCCTTTGCATGTTTAATTGACTCTATAGTTTGTGGTTTTACACCATCATCTGCCGCAACAACAAGAACGACTATATCAGTTAACTTTGAACCTCTCGCTCGCATTTCGGTAAATGCTGCATGACCAGGTGTATCAATGAAAGTTATTTTATTTTTTTCGTGAGCTATTTGATATGCACCTATATGTTGAGTGATACCACCAAATTCTCCAGAAACAACATTCGCTTTTCTCAACACATCTAAAACAGATGTCTTACCGTGATCAACATGCCCCATAACTGTCACAATGGGTGCTCTGCTCTTTAGATTATAAGTTTTAACTTCTTTAATTTTTTCTAAAATTTCTTGTGCTTTTTCCTCTTTGACAGGATTATGTCCAAATTCCTTAACTAAATACTCTGCTGTATCTGCATCAATTGTATGATTTATCGTAACAGTCACACCCATACCCATCAAATATTTTATGATACTACTTGATTGTTCAGCCATCCTATTCGCTAGTTCTCTTATAGTTATAATTTCAGGTATATTGATATCTCTTTTAACTGGTTTGAAATTATCTTTAATCTCTTCTTTATTTAGTAATCTATTTTCTTTTTGTTTTGCTCTTTTTAACGAAGCTAGACTTCTTGATCTTGAGCCTATATCATCTCCACTTAATGCTCTAGAAACTGTCAGTTTTAATTCTCTTCTTTTTCCCCCAAGTTTCTGAGATTTGCTATCTTTTTGGACATTTTCACCTTTTAACCTCCTTGTTGCCCTTTGCTCTGCTAATTTTCTCTTTTCAAAATCAGAAGTAATTGGTGATGGAAGTTTAGAAAAATTTGTTTTTTTTGGAGTGAAAGATTTTTGTTGTTTATTATCTATTGATTTAGTTCCTCTCGAAAAATTTGGTTTACCTCCAAACCTTGGGGATTTTTTTTCTATTACAACTGTGTTCTTTGACTGAGATTTTGCTTGTTCAATACTATTTATTGTCTTTTTGGAGGCTCCTGAAATTGATAACTTTAATTTTTTCTTTTCCATGTTTCATCTCTCAATCTTGATAAGCTACATCTCTTGCAGACATAATCAAATCATCTGCTTCTTTTTTTGATAGAGCAAAGTCCTCTAAATAACCTTTAATTCTCACTCTTTCTCCCTTTACAACATCATATCCGCCGGTTAATTCATCTGATGCTAAATCTGCAAAATCATTTAATGTCAAAATTTTTTGTTCTCCAAGCGTGACGAGCATTCCTGGAGTTAACCCTTTATGATTAATTAAATCATTTTCTAATCCTAAATCTTTGATTCTATTCGCAATTTCCTCTTGGTCTTTTTGATGAAATTCTTTTGCTCTTTCAATTAATTCTTTAGCGGTTTCTTCTTCTATCCCTTCAATTTTCATTAATGCATCTGGATTGCTGTCTTTAATATCATCTATTGATGAAAATCCTTCCGCTACAAGTAACTGACCTAATGTTTCGTCCAACTCTAAATTTTTTACAAAATTATCTGTTTTCTCTTTGAATTCGATTTGTCTTCTCTCTGAATCTTCTTGGTCAGTCATAATGTTTATTTCGTAATTCATTAATTTAGTTGCCAATCTAACATTTTGGCCTCTTCTACCAATTGCTTTACTTAAATTCTCATCTGTTAGAATAACATCAAGTTTTCTTCCTTCCTCATCTACGTTCACTCTTTGTACTTCCGCTGGAGAGAGAGCATTTGAAACTACAACTGCTGGGTCTTCTGACCAGTTTACTATATCAATTTTTTCTCCTTGTAGTTCATTTACGACTGCTTGAACTCTGCTACCTCTCATTCCAACGCACGCACCTACTGGGTCTAGAGAAGTATCAATTGCTTTAACACAAATTTTAGCTCTGCTTCCTGGATCTCTTGAAGATGATTTAATCTCTATAAGTCCATCATAAATTTCTGGAACTTCTTGAATAAATAATTTTTCCATAAACTTAGGATGTGCTCTCGAAAGAAATATTTGTTGACCTCTTAATTCTCTTCTTACATCCAAGCAATAAGCCTTGACCCTATCACCTGCTTTAATATTTTCTCTTGGGATCATTTCATTCTTTTGAATTATTGCTTCGGTTCTTCCTAGATCTACAATTACATTTCCAAATTCTAATCTTTTGACTATGCCACTTAAAATTGTATCAATTTTATCTTTAAAGTCGTTATATTGTCTTTCTCTTTCCGCTTCTCTTACATTAAAACTAATTACTTGCTTTGCAGTTTGGGCCGCAATTCTTCCAAAATCAAATGATGGTAATGGTTGCAGTACCTCGTCACCTATTTGTTTACCTTGGTTATTTTTATTGAGCTTTATTGCATCATCCAGTGTTATCTCTAGATTGGAATTTTCAGGTTTCTCTACTATCACCAGTTTTCTAAATATTCCTATATCTCCACTTTCCCTGTCAATTTCTACTTTAATTTCATTTTCAGATCCAAACTTAGATTTTGCAGCTTTTGCAATACCATTTTCCATTGAGCCTATTATTAACTCTTTATCAATCGACTTTTCTAAAGCTACTGCTTCAGCTATTCTTATTAATTCTAATTTATCTGCTCTTCTATTTAACATTTTTTTTAATCTAAAAAAAAATGGGCCGAAGCCCATTTTGAAATTTCAATAATGTGAATGAAATATATTTATTTTTTTTTAATATTCAACTTTATTTACTTGCTAAATACGTCTGATTTATCTGTCTTTTCCCAAGAAAATGAACCTTCTTCATCTGGAATTCTTCCAAAGTGTCCGTATGCAGCTGTTTTTTCATAGATTGGTTTATTTAAACCTAGCATTTCTCTTATTCCTCTTGGACTTAAATCAAAATTCTCATGTATTAGTTTTTCAACATGCTTATTTTTCTCAGCATCATTATCAAATAGATCAACATATATTGATAAAGGTTTTGATACTCCAATTGCATATGCAAGTTGAATCAAACATTTATCAGCTATTTTAGATGCAACTACATTTTTTGCTAAATACCTAGATGCGTAAGCAGCAGATCTATCGACTTTAGTTGGATCTTTTCCTGAAAATGCTCCTCCACCATGTGGGGCTGCTCCACCGTAAGTGTCAACAATAATTTTTCTACCAGTCAAACCGCTATCTCCATCAGGACCTCCAATAACAAAATTGCCAGTAGGATTTATATAGATTTCTTTTTCATCTAACGAATTTAATAATTCTTTTGGTATTGATCTTTCAATATAAGGTTTAACCAAATCTCTTACTTGAGCTTGATTTACGTCAGCGGAGTGTTGGGTTGATATTACCACTGATTTCACCGATGATGGTTTTCCATCTTTATATTCAATTGTTATTTGACTTTTTGAATCCGGCTCAATATTTTTCAATTTTCCAGATTTTCTATCTTCTGCCATAAGTCTTAATATTTTATGAGAATAGTGTATCGGAGCTGGCATAAGAACGTCAGTTTCATTACAAGCATAACCGAACATAATTCCTTGGTCACCCGCACCTTCATCTTTATTTCCTGAAGAGTCTACACCCATAGCAATATCAGCAGATTGAGCATGTAAATGACTTTCAACTGAAGTAGCCTCTTTCCAAGTAAATCCCTTTTGATCATAACCTATATCTTTAATGCAATGTCTTACTTTTTCTATTAAATCCTCTTTTTTAATTTGTGGACCTCTTACTTCACCAGCTAATACAACTTTATTTGTTGTTGTTAAAGTTTCACAGGCTACTCTTGA
>CACGUE010000019.1 GCA_902576115.1 uncultured Pelagibacteraceae bacterium | reverse complement strand
CGTGAATTCTATTTTCACCATCTAACCAAAACTCAATTTCGTGGTGTTTTAACCTCCACCCTGACCAATGATCAGGTCTTGGAACATTATTTTCATCCTTATAGAGATCTTTAAATTTTTTTATAGATTGGTTTAATTCTTCTCTATCTTTTAAAATTGAACTTTGGTTTGATGCCCATGCACCAATTCTACTTCCATAACTTCTGGAATTATAATAATTATCAGCTTCTTTATCTGAAACTTTTTGAGCAGTTCCAACTATACGGATTTGTCTAAGTAGACTTTTCCAATGAAAGCACATTGAAATATTTGGATTACGCTTTATAGAGTTTCCTTTATTACTATTAAAGTTAGTGTAAAAAACAAATCCATCTTCACCATAATCTTTGAGTAATACCATTCTTACATTCGGATAACCTTTTTCGTCAATAGTGCCTAGAGCTAATGCATTTGAATCATTTATTTCAGTTTTCTTTGCCTCATTATACCATTCAGTGAATAATAATATTGGATTATCTAGTTCTCCAAAGCATTTATCTAAACCTAAAGAATTTTTTTCGTTCATAATTTAACCAAAATAATTTATATAATAATATAATGTCTTTTAATACATTTGGAAAATTTTTTCGATTTACTACATGGGGTGAATCTCACGGTCCGGCAATAGGATGTGTTGTTGATGGATGTCCTCCAAATATCAAGCTTAATATTAAAGACATTCAGTTAGAATTAAATAAAAGGAAGCCTGGTCAGTCTAAATTCACAACCCAGAGAAAAGAAGATGATAAAGTGGAAATTTTATCAGGAACATTTGAGGGCAAAACAACTGGTACGCCCATCTCAATGATTATCTTTAATAAAGATATGCGTTCTAAGGATTATAAAAATATAAAAGATAAATTTAGACCTGGTCATGCTGATTATACATACTTTAAAAAATATGGAATTAGAGATTATAGAGGTGGAGGAAGACAATCAGCAAGAGAGACAGCCTCAAGAGTAGCAGCAGGGGCAATAGCAAAACAAGTTTTGCAAAATATTATTGGGAAAAAATACAGTGTAATTGGAGCAGTAACACAATTAGGAATACTTGGATGTGACACAGAAAAATGGAATGACAAATTTATTGCAAAAAACCCTTTATTTTGTCCTGATAAAACAGTTTTAAAATTATGGGAAAAATATTTAATTGGAATAAGAAAAGCTGGCTCATCATGTGGGGCTATTATTGAAGTTAGAGCAAGAGGTGTGCCTGTCGGATTGGGAGCTCCAATTTATTCTAAATTAGATATGGATTTGGCATCAGCTATGATGAGTATTAATGCTGTGAAAGGTGTAAATATAGGATCAGGAATGAACTCTGCTCAACTTTCTGGTGAACAAAATTCTGATGAAATGTCCCAAAAAGGAAAAAAAACAAAATTTAAATCAAATAATGCAGGAGGAATTCTTGGAGGAATTTCTAGTGGTCAAGAAATAATTGTTTCATTTGCAGTAAAACCGACTTCATCAATTCTTTCTCAAAGAAAAACAATTAATAAATTTGGAAAAAATACTTCAATTTCAGTCACAGGTAGACATGATCCTTGCGTAGGTATTAGGGCAGTACCTATAGGTGAAGCAATGATGCATTGTGTAATTCTTGATCATTACTTAATGAATAAAGCTCAATGTGGTAATTAATTAGTTTTTTTAATTACAACTTTAGAATTTAAAGTTTCTAAAACCTTCACTTCAATAGATTTAGCATCTAAACCAGCTTCTTTATACATTTCTTCTGGTTTATCTTGGTCTAAAAATTTATCAGGCAAAATCATTGATCTAAATTTTATATTATTATCTAATAAATTCTTTTCATTTAAGAAATGATTTACATGAGCTCCAAAACCTCCAATAGAGCCTTCTTCCAACGTAATTAACACTTCATGATTTGTTGCAACTTGCCACATAAGATTTTCATCCAGAGGTTTTGCAAATCTAGCATCTATAATTGTTGGATTAATTCCCATTTTTTTTAAACCTTCTTCAGCCAATAGACATTCTTTTAATCTATTACCAAAACTTACTAAGGCAACTTTTTTACCCTCTCTTATAACTCTACCTTTTCCAATATCTATTTTTTTGTTGATATCAGGTAATTCTAATCCTGCTCCATTTCCTCTTGGATATCTAAATGCACATGGTTGATTATTAATATCTACTGACGTATTGACCATTCTTACCAATTCTGCTTCATCACTTGCTGCCATAACAATAAAATTAGGTAAAGTTGATAAATATGTAATATCAAAAGCACCTGCATGAGTAGCTCCATCGGCACCAACTAAACCTGCTCTATCAATCGCAAATCTTACTGGTAAACTTTGAATTGCAACATCATGAACTACTTGATCATAAGCTCTTTGTAAAAATGTTGAATAAATTGCTGTATAAGGCTTGTAACCCTCCGTAGCTAAACCTGCAGCAAAAGTAACAGCATGTTGTTCAGCAATTCCAACATCAAAAGTTCTGTCCGGGAAAACTTTACTAAATGCATCCATTCCTGTCCCAGATGGCATAGCAGCGGTTATACCTACAATTTTACTGTCTTTCTTTGCATGCTCTATTAATGTATTTGCGAATACCTTTGTAAAAGCAGGAGCCTTAGTTGTTGATTTTTGTTGAACTCCAGTTTGAACATCAAATTTTGTAACTCCATGGTATTTGTCATCAGATTTTTCAGCAAAACTATAGCCTTTCCCTTTTTGAGTTTTTATATGAATTAGTATTGGGCCATTATGATTGCTTTCTTTTGCATTCTTTAAAATTGGCAATAGTACATCTAAATCATGACCATCAATTGGACCAACATAATAAAAACCTAATGAATTAAATAATGTGCCACCTGTGACAGCTGATCTCAAAAAATCTTCAGCCATTCCAGCCTTTTTGCTAAATCTTTTTGAAAATGATGAAATAATCATTTTAACTGTTTCTCTGAAACTAAAATAAATCTTACCTGAAAAAATTTTAGCAAGATAAGATTTCATTGCGCCAACTGGTTTTGCAATCGACATATCATTATCATTCAAAATTACGATCATTTTTGTTTTTGAGTCTCCAGCATTATTCATAGCTTCATATGCCATTCCTGCGCTCATGGCACCATCACCAATAACTGCTATAACCTGATCTGATTTATTTGATAATTTATTTGCTATTGCAATGCCAAGTCCAGCAGAAATAGAAGTAGAACTATGAGCTGCACCAAAGGGGTCAAATTCACTTTCTGATCGTTTTGTAAAACCAGATAATCCACTTCCTTGTCGTAAAGTTCGTATTTTATTTTTTCTTCCTGTTAAAATTTTATGAGGGTATGATTGATGGCCAACATCCCATATTAATTTATCCTTTGGGGTATCAAAAACATGGTGAAGTGCTACTGTTAATTCTACAACACCTAAGCCTGCACCTAGATGACCACCTGTTTTTGAAACAGCATCAATCATTTCGCTTCTTACTTCTTCTGATAGAACTTTTAATTCTTCATTATTAAGTTTTTTTATATCTGAAGGAAAATTAATATTATTTAAATACTTATAATTTTGCATTTATTTGTTTCTACTTAATATAAATTCAATTGTCTCTTTTAAATCACTAGCATTATTTCCATAGCTAACTAAACTATTAGATATTTCTTTTTTTAGTTTTGAGGCATATTTAATAGCATTTTTATATCCTAGTAAACTTATTAATGTTGCTTTTCCCCTTTTTGAATCTTTGTTTGTTTTTTTTCCTGCAGTTTTTGATGTACTTCTATAATCAATTAAATCATCTGCAATTTGAAAAAGTAAACCGATTTTTTCACCAATAATTGAGAATTTTTTTATTTGATCTTTTTTATTTGTCAAAATAACTGGAGACAAACAGCTGAATGAAAATAATTTTCCAGTCTTTTTAATCTCCATATCTATAACTTTTTGTTTAGAAACTTTTTTTCTTTCATAATTTAAATCCAAAAATTGACCTCCTGCTATTCCTTGGTGTCCTGATGATTGAGATATTAAATTTATTAGGGATATTTTTTTATTGTTATTTATATTGAACTTTGGATCAGATAAAATTTCAAAAGCTAATGTCAAAAGGGAGTTTCCGGCTAAAACTGCAGTTGATTCTCCAAATTTTTTATGTGTAGTTAACTTACCTCTTCTAATATCATCATCATCCATACACGGTAAATCGTCATGTATAAGTGAATAAGCGTGTATACATTCAACAGCTGAACTTAAATATAAAAGATATTTTTTTTCTACATTAAAAATTTTTCCAATATCAAATATAAGCTTAGATCTTATTTTTTTTCCTCCAGGAAATAAACCATATTTAATAGGTATAATTAGATCTGTTTTTTTTTGTTTCGCTAAGTAATTTTTTAAAAATTTATTTACTTCATTAACAGTTTTAACTAATTTTTTTTTCATTTTTTTTTGAGGTTAATTCTTCTATTTTTAGCTTGGTACTTTCAGATATATTTTTTGAATCCTTTTGAAATTTTTTCTCTATTATATTGTTTAACTTTATTAAATATTGATAATCTTCAATGGATTCTTCCAAATTTTTTTTATTTTCTAATTTTTGAATTAAACGATCTGCTATATCTGTGAGTTCACTCAAAGATTTTAATTCAATATCATCTGGCAAAATTTTTTCATTCATATAATAGTTTGTAATATTATATGAAAATTAATGATACAAATATTAAAAAAGCAGTAAAATATTTAAATAATAACGAATGTATTGGAATACCTACAGAAACTGTCTATGGATTAGCTGCAAATGCTTATTCTAATAAAGGCACTAAAAAAATATTTAAATTAAAAGGAAGGCCTCCTGATAACCCCTTAATAGTTCATTATTATAATATTGAAGATTTGGAAAAAGATTGTGAGACAAATACTTTGTTTTATAAACTTTATAATTCATTATGTCCTGGACCAATTACCTTTATATTAAAACTAAAAAATGAAAGCAAAATTTCAAAAAATGTTACTAATAACAAAAAAACATTAGGTGTAAGATTTCCAAGTCACCGAACCACTAGAATATTATTAAAATCTTTAAAATATCCTTTAGCGGCACCAAGCGCAAATATTTCTGAAGGGATAAGTCCGGTGACAAAAGATGATGTATATGAAGAATTTGGAGAAAAAATTAAATTTATTCTAGAAGGTGGAAGATCAAAAGTTGGTATTGAATCTACAATAATAAGTTTAGTAAAAAAACCCCAAATTTTAAGATTGGGCGGTTTAGATATTTCTATATTAAAAAAAAAATTAAAAATAAATTTAAAAACTAAATTGCATGGTAAAAACAATATAAATTCTCCAGGGAGAGGGAAAATTCATTATTCACCAGGTATACCCATTAGATTAAACGCAGTTAAAATAAAAAAGGATGAAGCTTTTATCCTAATCAAGAAGAAAAAAGAAAATAATAAGAATTATTTTTATTTAAGTAAGACAAATAATCTAATGGAGAGTAGTAAAAATTTGTATAAAACATTAAGAAAAATTAAGAAGTTAGGTTACAGAAAAATAGCTGTGCAAAGAATACCAAACCAAAACTTTGGATTAGTGATTAACGATAGACTTCTTAGAGCATCAAAAAAATGAAAAATTTAGTCGAAGTAAAAAATATTAAAAAAAATTATGGGAAGAATGAGGCTGTAAAAGGAATAAGCTTTAACATAAAAGAAGACGAAATTTTAGGCCTATTAGGTCCAAATGGCTCAGGTAAAACGACCACCATTGGTATGTTGTTAGGACTTTTAAAACCAACTAGTGGAGAAATTTTTATAAATGGTCAAAAATTGGAGGGAAATAGAATTGAAATCTTGGAACAAATAAACTTCATATCTCCATATATTGAATTGCCAAAAAAACTTACGGTTAAACAAAATCTAACCGTTTATGGAAAATTATATAAAATAAATAATATTAATGAGAGGATTGAATTTTTATCAGAAAAATTAAGATTGGAAGGATTACTTAATAGCATTACAGGTGAATTATCATCTGGACAAAAAAATAGAGTTAGTTTAGCAAAAGCATTAATCAATGAACCAAAAGTATTGCTATTAGATGAACCAACCGCATCATTAGATCCTGAAGTAGGTGATTTTGTTAGATCTTTTTTGGAAAATTATAAAAAAGAAAAAAAAATATCTATACTTCTTGCCTCACATAATATGAATGAAGTTACTAGACTTTGTAAATCAATTCTAATGATGAAGGACGGAATTATTATTGACAAAGGAAATCCTGACGAATTAATCAATAAACACGGCAGAAAAAACCTTGAGGAAGTTTTTTTAAAATTATCTAGGAGTAAAAATGAGCTTAACTAGAATGTATGGTCTTTTTTTAAGACATTTTTATTTAATTACAAGATCTTTCCCAAGGGTTTTGGATCTTGTTTATTGGCCAACTATTCAAATTACTTTGTGGGGATTTATATCAAATTTTTTTGCTACACATACAACATATTATAATAATGCGGTAGGAGTTATATTAACATGTGCAATCCTTTATGATTTTCTTTTTAGAACAAGCATTGGATTTAATATGCTATTTCTTGAAGAGATTTGGAGTAGAAACTTCACAAATTTATTTATTGCGCCAATGAAAATTGGTGAAATATTAACTTCACTTGTTGCTACAGCTTTAATAAGAGCTCTTATAGGTTTAATACCAGCTGTACTTTTAACTTCTCCATTGTTTGGTATTTCTATTTTAGATTTAGGAATATTTTTATTCTTTCTATTTTTAAGCCTGTATTTATTTGGAATAACACTTGGCATCCTGGTATCTGCTGGTCTATTAAGATATGGGCCCTCTTTTGAGAATATAGCATGGTCTACAATGTTTTTATTAGCTCCATTTGGATGTATTTATTATCCAATTGAAATATTACCAGAAGTGTTTCAGAAAATAGCTTACTTATTACCGTTGGTATATATTTTTGAAGAGGCAAGAAATATTTTGATTAATCAAACTGTAAATATTCAAAATATCTATTACGCATTCTTGTGGAATGGGGTTTACTTTGTATTATCGATTGTATTATTCTATTATTCATTCAATGTTGCAAAAAATAAAGGGACGCTTATTAATATGGGCGAATAGTGGTGCGCCCGCAAGGAGTCGAACCCTGAACCTCCAGAGCCGAAATCTGGCGCTCTATCCAGTTGAGCTACGAACGCATACTAATTTAATATAATAATTTATGAAAAATATCATTAATTTTATTGTTAAAGAAGACGATAATAACAAGAGAGTAGACGTGATATTAGCAAATCATGATAAAAGCTTAAGCAGAACTAGAGTAAAAAATTTAATACTAGATAGTAAATTAAAAATTAACGAGAGAGTTGTCCAAGACCCTTCAATTAAAACTAAATTAAATGACAAAATTGAACTTGAAATTGTTGAACCTAAGAAACAAAGCTTAAAACCTTACGATTTAAAATTAAATATAATTTATGAAGATGAAGACTTAATCGTAATTGACAAGCCTTCTGGAATTTCGATGCATCCTGGTGCTGGTAATTATGATAATACAATAGTAAACGCGCTAATGAATTATGATAGTAAAAATTTATCTGATATTGGAGATGAGCTTAGACCTGGTATAGTTCACAGAATTGATAAAGATACATCAGGATTAATTGTAATTGCAAAAAATAATTCAACTCATGAAAAATTATCAATTCAGTTTTCTAAACACACTATAACAAGAGTTTATCAAACTTTAATATGGGGAAAATTGAGACCTCAAAAAGGAACGATTGAAACATTCATAACTAGAAGTTCAAAAAACAGACAAATGATGGAAGTGTCATCTAGCAAAGGTAAAAAAGCAATTACACATTATGAAACTTTAGAGCTTTTTGAGAATGATAAAGTTCCAACTTTTAGTTTTGTACAATGTAAATTAGAAACTGGGAGAACACATCAAATAAGAGTTCACATGTCATACAAAGGTAATAATATTCTTGGAGATAAAAAATATAAAAAGAAATTTAAAAAATTTAAAAACATTGATGAAGATCTTAATAATAAAATTTTAAATCTAGATAGACAATTTTTACACGCAAAACAGTTAGGTTTTGACCATCCTAGGACAGAGGAAAGATTAGAATTTTCATCAAATATCCCAAAAGAGTTGATTGATATCCTAAAAAAACTAAGAAAATTAAGTAAATAAAACGATTGTAAAAAAAAATTTCTCTATTACATAAATATTTCCGATGAGTAATAATACATACAACTTGCCTACACTTTCAAATGAAGGTGGCTTAGCGGCATATCTTGCTCAAATAAAAAAATTTCCTATGCTAGATGCTGAGGAAGAATACATGCTTGCTAAAAATTGGCAAACTACAGGAAATGTTAAATCGGCTGAAAAACTTGTTACAAGTCATTTAAGATTAGTTGCTAAAATAGCGATGGGTTACAAAGGCTATGGTTTGCCTCTTAATGAAATGATTTCAGAAGGTAACGTAGGTTTAATGCAAGCTGTTAAGAAATTTGAACCAGAAAAAGGTTTTAGACTTGCAACTTATGCAATGTGGTGGATTAAAGCTTCTATTCAAGAATATATTCTAAGATCATGGAGCTTAGTAAAAATTGGAACTACAACAGCTCAGAAAAAGCTTTTTTTCAACTTGAAGAAGTTAAAAAATCAGATTGCGCCTAGAACAGAGGGTGACTTACGTGATGAACACGTAAAAGATATAGCAAACAGACTAGATGTTAGTGAACAAGAGGTAGTATCTATGAATAGAAGGCTATCAGGTAAAGAGCAGTCATTAAATGCGCCAATTGGAGAAGATGGAGATGAATGGCAAGATTGGGTTGTAGATAATGATATGGATCAAGAACTTAAATTTGCACAGAATGAAGAAATGGAACAACGAAAAGATCTTCTTCAGGATTCTATTAAAATTTTAAATGAAAGAGAAAAAGAAATTCTTTACTCTAGAAGATTGACAGATGATCCTATAACTTTAGAGGACTTAAGTAAGAAATTCAAAATAAGCAGAGAAAGAATAAGACAAATTGAAAATAAAGCTTTTGAAAAACTTCAAAAACATATGCTGAACTCTGCTAAATCAAAAAATCTACTACCAGCAAATTAATACTGCTGATTTTTAATAATTAAACGGATCTACTAAAAGAATAGTATCTTTTCTCTCTGGGCTTGTTGAAATACTGGATATTTTTGTCTCAATAAACTCTTCAATAGCTTTTACATAAATTTTTGCATTATTAGGTAAATCATCAAATTTTTTAATACCTTGAGTTTTAGATTTCCAACCCTTAAATATTTTATAAACTGGTTTAACATTTAATTGATCTTCAACAGCTGCAGGAAAATAATCTATTTTTTTTCCATTTAACTCATAAGCTACACAAAAATTTATTTCATCAAGCTCATCTAATACATCTAATTTAGTTAATGCTATTCCATCAATGCCTGAAATCTTTATAGTTTGTCTTACTAGAACCCCATCAAACCAACCGCATCTTCTTTTTCTACTAGTTACAGTTCCAAATTCATGTCCCTTTTCACCTAAATGATTACCAATATCATCTGTTAATTCTGTTGGGAAAGGTCCTTCACCTACCCTTGTTGTGTATGCTTTTGTAATTCCTAATACATAGTTTATTGAGTTTGGACCGCATCCAGATCCTGTTGCTGCTGAAGCTGCTACTGTATTGGATGATGTTACATATGGATATGTTCCGTGATCAACATCAAGTAATATTCCTTGAGCTCCCTCAAATAAAATTTTTTTATTTTCTGATTTAAATTGATCTATCTTTCTCCAAACAGGTGCTGAATATTTTAAGATATTTGGAGCTATTTTCAATAGGTCCTCAATTAGTTTATCTTTTTCATATATTGGCTTACCCAATCCCTTTCGGATTGCATTGTGATGCTCAAGTACTAGAGATAATCGATTTTCAAGATTTTGTTTTGATACAAGATCCATTACCCTTATTGATCTTCTTCCTACTTTATCTTCATATGCTGGTCCAATTCCTCTTCTTGTGGTTCCAATTTTCGATTTACCTGCAGAGTCTTCTCTTATTTCATCCATCTCTTTATGAAATGGTAAAATTAATGTGGCACCCTCTGACAATACAAGATTATTTTCATTAATTTCTACACCTTTAGATTTAGCTTCTTCAATTTCATCTAAAAGCGCCCAAGGATCTACAACAACTCCATTTCCTATAATCGAAATTTTATTTTTTCTTACAATTCCAGATGGTAATAATCTTAATTTATAAGTAACACCATCTATAACTAGGGTATGACCAGCATTATGTCCTCCTTGGAATCTTACGACAACGTCTGCTTCACTAGATAGCCAATCAACTATTTTCCCTTTTCCTTCATCTCCCCACTGCGATCCAACAACGACTACATTATTCATCTAAATTTCTTTTCTATTTTAAAACTATTTAAATGGTTAATTGGTCCATTTCCCTTTCCAAAGTTCGGTCTTGTCCTAATGGCATTGTTTACATATCTAATACCTAACTCACAAGATTTCTTTAGAGTTTTTCCACATCCATAATACGTTGCAATTGCACTTGATAATGTACATCCAGTTCCATGAGTATTTTTTGTTTTAATTTTTTTATTTGTAAATATTGCAGTCTCTTTTTTATTTACAAAAATATCTTTCAAGGTTTTAGAATTTAAATGACCACCTTTAATTAAAACATTCCTAGCACCCAAATCTAGTAATATTTTCGCAGCATTTTTCATGTCAAGCACAGAATTAATTTTGATTCTAGTTAGTATTTCCGCTTCAGGAATATTTGGTGTTATTAAATCAACTTTTTTCATTAGTCT
>CACGUE010000018.1 GCA_902576115.1 uncultured Pelagibacteraceae bacterium | reverse complement strand
TAAAATTAAAAATTTAGATTTACTTAAGTTTAACTTAATAAACAAGAGCGGAAAAAAAAATAAATTAGAATTTAAAAAAGTTAATAATAATTATTATTTAACTGGAAGTGATTTTGATGGAACTAAAAATATAAAGAAAATCTTAGATAATTCTTCAGCATCAATATTTTCTAATTTCAAAAATTTAAACACAAATATTTACTTAGATATTGGAAAATATTTTATTAATACTGACTCATTCCTGTCCAATGTCCGTGGAGAAATACAAATAAAAAATAATAAAATTTTCAGCTCAAATATAAGCGCAAAATTAAATAAGAAAAGAAAATTTGAATTAAATGTTTTTACTAATAGCAATAGGCAAAAAATTACTAATTTAGAAATTGATCGACCTGAACCTTTCATTAAAAATTTTAAATTTATAAAAGGTTTTAAAGAAGGAAAATTGTTGTATGAAGCATATGAATATGAAGGAAAAACTAAATCAAATCTAAAAATTATTGATTTTAAAGTTAAAGAGGTCCCCGTTTTAGCAAAATTACTGACACTTGCTTCTTTACAAGGTATTGCTGATCTTTTAACTGGTGAGGGTATTAGATTTACAGATTTTGAAATGGATTATGAAACTTTAGGTAACACAACTAACATAAAAGAATTATATGCAATTGGACCTGCAATTTCATTAATGATGGATGGCTATATAGTTAAAGATAATTTGACAAGTTTAAAAGGAACCCTTGTCCCCGCTACTACTGTAAATAAAACTATTTCAAAGATACCGATGTTAGGAGAAATACTAGTGGGAAAAAAAATTGGAGAAGGTGTATTTGGTGTAAGTTTTAAAATTAAAGGACAACCTAAAAAACTTAAAACTACAGTAAATCCAATTAAAACTTTAACTCCAAGATTTATAACCAGAACTTTAGAAAAAATTTCTAATTAATTCACTATTTTATAATGTTTTTTTTTACCAATTGATAATTTAATAAAATTACTTTTATTTAATAAGTCTTTTGATATCTTAAATTTTTCATCCTTAATAGTTTTGTTGTTAATTTTAATACCATTGGATTTTATCAATCTTCTAATCTCACTCTTTGATAAATTTTTTTCAATAATGGATACTAAATTGACTATATCTTTATCAATGCTAGTATTGTCAATTGTAATTTCCGGAAGGCTTTCTCCTGAAGAGTCCCCAGAGAAAGAATTTTTTGCAATAGTTTCTGC
The DNA here is from genome assembly GCA_902576115.1 of uncultured Pelagibacteraceae bacterium. GTDB lineage: Bacteria > Pseudomonadota > Alphaproteobacteria > Pelagibacterales > Pelagibacteraceae > Pelagibacter. The sequence goes on along the minus strand of CACGUE010000018.1, from coordinate 11,937 downwards.
TTCTTTGGCTTCTTTAGCTCCATATAACATTGATGTTGTCTCATTTGCTAAAATTATTTTTTGTTGATTTATATCTTGTTTACTTATGATTTCTATTTCATTTAAATTTAAATCTGTAAACATTTTAAGAAACTTCAAAACATCTCTATCATCAGTATTTCTCCAAAATTGCCAATAATCAAAAACAGAAAATAATTTTTTATCCAACCAAATAGCACCACTCTCTGTTTTTCCCATTTTTGCACCAGATGCTAGAGTTATTAATTCTGTAGTTAAACCAAAAACCTCATTTGATAAATGTCTCTTAATTAATTCTACTCCATTAATTATATTGCCCCACTGATCAGATCCACCAATTTGTAATAAACAATTTTCTTTTTTATTTAATTCTAGAAAATCGTACGCTTGCAAAATCATATAATTAAATTCCATGTAACTTAATGATTGCTCTCTCTCTAATCTTAACCTTACACTATCAAAACTTAACATTTTATTTATAGTAAAATGTTTTCCTATGTCTCTTAGAAAAGATATATAGTTTAAATTTTTTAGCCAACTGTAGTTGTTAACAAAAACTGGAGCCACTTTTTCATCTTCTGTCTCTAAAAATTTTTTTAGTATGTTTTCTATACTTTTTATATTTTTTTCTATTTCATTTTCTTCTAAAATTTTTCTTGTTTTATCTTTACCAGATGGATCTCCTATTCTAGTAGTTCCTCCACCAAGCAAAACAATTGGTTTATGTCCATGTTTTTGCATTAATCGTAAGCACATGATTTGAAGTAAGCTACCAACGTGTAAACTTTGAGCAGTGCAATCAAAGCCTATATATCCTTTTATACTCTCTTCATTCAGCTTTTTCGAAAGAGCTTTTTCGTCTGTGCATTGATAAAAATATCCCCTGTCTTTAAATTCTTTTAAAAATTCATTCATAAATGGTACTTTTAATATACATATTTAAATAAAAATAATAATCAATAATGGATAATTCTTTTATAGCACTGGGTTTAATGAGTGGTACATCTCTTGATGGCATTGATGCAAGTATTATCAAATCAGATGGTGAAAATAATTTAGACATAATAGATAACAAGTACTTCAATTATCCTGAAGAATTTAGAAAAAGACTTTCTTCTTTTATTTTAAATATAAATAATAAGGCAGATATAGAGGAAAATATAAGCACTTATAAATCTTTAGAAAGAGATCTAACTCTTTATCATTCAAAAATATCAAAGAAAATTATTAGTGAAAATAATTTAAATATTCAACTAATCGGCTTTCATGGACAAACGATAATTCATAAACCTAAAGATGGATATTCTATACAAATGGGAGATGCAAATTTACTCTCTCAAGAATTAAAAGAAAAAGTAATTTATAACTTTAGAGCAAATGACATTAAAAATAATGGAGAAGGTGCTCCGTTAACTCCCGTTTATCATAAACTTTTAATAAATAAATTTAAGATAAATAAGCCTACATTAATTTTAAATATAGGGGGCATATCAAATTATACTTATTGTTTTAATGATACTTTAGCCGCAAAAGATATTGGTCCTGGAAATGTTTTAATGGATGAATACTTAAAAAAAACAAAAGGAATAGATTATGATAAAAATGGAGATATAGCTTCATCTGGAAATATAAATAAAGATATAATTAATCAATTTTATGAACATGAGTTTTATAATGTACAGCAAAAGCATTCTTTTGATAGAAATGAATTTGATTTTAGTTTTGTTAAAGGTTTAGAATTTGAAGATGCTGTAGCGACATTAACATATTTTACAGCATTAATAATTTCACAAAATATAAAAAAAAATTTTGATAATGAAATAGGAATTATTTTAAGTGGTGGAGGCAGGAGAAATTTAGCATTAGTAAATCATATAAAGAAATTATTGAAATATGAAATTAAACTAATCGATGAATTTAGTGTAGATGGTGATTTTATCGAGTCCCAAGCATTTGCATATTTATCGATTAGATCATATCTTAATAAAATAATTAGTTATCCTTCTACGACTAATGTTTTAAATCCTGTTACAGGGGGTGAAATTAAAATAAATTTTTAATATAAGGCGGTTTCGTTTTTTATATATTTATTTAAAGATTTTATTAATGAAGCGTCAGCTTTTGAAAAAAAATGATTTGCTTCTGATATAATATCGAATTCAACTTTAATACCTTTTTGTGCACTTAATCTTTTATTTAATTCATTTATATCATCAAAAGGAACTAACTCGTCTTTCTTACCATGTATTATTAAACCAGAGGTCGGACAGGGTGATAAAAATGAAAAATCGTATACATTAGGTTGAGGTGATACAGCAATAAATCTATTTATTTCAGGTCTTCTCATTAATAACTGCATTGCTATTAGAGAACCAAAAGAAAATCCTGAAATCCAACACTGTGAGTTATCGAAATTTTCTCTCTCCAACCAATCTAAAGCTGCAGCTGCATCTGCAAGTTCACCCTGGCCATTATCAAATTCACCATCACTTTTTCCAACACCTCTGAAATTTACCCTACAAACTGAAAAATTATTATCTACAAAAGTTTGAAATGTATCGACAACAACTTTGTTATTCATTGTTCCTCCATATTGAGGGTGTGGGTGGAGCACTAAAGCAATAGGAGAAGTATTTTTTTTACTTTTAAAATACTTTGCTTCCAATCTACCAGCAGGACCTGGAATAAAGATTTCTGAAATTTTTGTATCTGTAGATGGCATTGATTATCAGTCTCAAAAAAAAATTACATTTTTCTATCAAAATTAAGCGACAAAATGCAAGTATTTTAAATATTCTAAATCTTGACTAAATTAGTCAGGTATATATAAAGCCCGTGAATTGCGGAAAACATGAAATTATCAACCAAAAGCAGATACGCTGTGATGGCACTAGCCGACATAGCGAGATTTAAAAATAATGAGCCAATATCACTGAGAGATATATCTATCAGACAAGGAATATCCTTAGTCTACCTTGAGCAATTATTTTTGAAATTAAAAAAAAATGAAATTGTTAAAAGTATCAGAGGCAAAAAAGGAGGTTATACTCTTAATAAAACACCTAGTGAAATAAAAATTTCAGACATTCTTTATGCCGTGGAAGAAAAAGTTAAAACAATAGGTTGTCAAAAACATTCAAAAAAAGGATGCAATGGAAAATCTGCTAAATGTATAACTCATAATTTATGGGATGAGCTAGAAACACACATAAACTTATTCTTCGAAGAAAAAAATCTTGGCGACCTAATATACAAAACGGAAAATAGATTGTAATGAGAGACAAACAAATAGAAAATTTAAAAGATTATAAATATGGCTTTTCAACTGATATTGAAAGTTTTAAAGCACCCAGGGGCTTAAATGAAGACGTTATAAGATTTATATCAAATATAAAAAAAGAACCAGACTGGTTACTTCAGTGGAGATTGAAAGCTTTTGAAAGATTAAAAGTATTAAAAGAACCTAATTGGCAAAAGCCAAAATACCCTAAAATTGATTATCAAGATTTATATTATTATTCTGCACCTAAAAGTTTTAAAGAAAAGCCAAAAAATTTAGAAGATTTAGATCCAAAATTGCTTGAGACTTACAAAAAATTAGGAATACCACTTCAAGAACAAAAGAGATTAAACGGTATTGCAGTTGATGCTGTGTTTGACTCAGTATCTGTCGCTACTACTTTTAAAGATAGTTTAACAAAAAAAGGAATTATTTTTTGCTCTATTTCTGAAGCAATACAAAAACATCCAGATTTAGTTAGAAAATATTTAGGTTCAGTTATACCAACAACCGATCATTTCTTTGCCACATTAAACTCGGCAGTTTTCACTGATGGATCATTTGTTTACATACCACCAAATGTAAAATGTCCGATGGAACTATCAACTTATTTTAGAATTAATGCATCAGACACTGGTCAGTTCGAAAGAACATTAATCATTGCTGATAAAGGTAGTTATGTAAGTTATTTAGAGGGATGCACTGCGCCAATGAGAGATGAAAATCAGTTACATGCAGCTAATGTCGAATTGATTGCTTTAGATGATGCAGAGATTAAATATTCTACAGTACAAAATTGGTATCCTGGAGATAAAGATGGAAAAGGAGGTATATATAATTTTGTAACTAAAAGAGGATTGTGTAAGGGTAAAAATTCAAAAATTTCATGGACACAAGTAGAAACTGGTTCTGCAATTACTTGGAAATATCCAAGTTGTATTTTAAAAGGTGATAATTCAATCGGTGAATTTTATTCAATTGCAATTACAAATAATCATCAAAAAGCTGACACTGGAACTAAGATGATTCACTTGGGAAAAAATACAAAAAGTAAAATTATTTCAAAAGGTATTAGTGCGGGTAAATCAGATATGACTTACAGAGGTTTGGTAGATATTTCAAAAAATGCATCTAATTCAACAAATTATACTCAATGTGATTCATTACTAATGGGCAACAAGTGTGGAGCACACACAGTACCTTATATTAAGAATAAAAATTCTAATTCTAGTATTGCTCATGAAGCTACCACATCAAAAATAAGTGAAGATCAACTTCATTATTGTCAGCAAAGGGGACTAAATCAAGAAGAAGCTGTAGGACTTATTGTTAATGGTTTTTGTAAAGAGGTTTTACAACAATTACCCATGGAGTTTGCTGTTGAAGCTCAAAAACTAGTTGGAATAAGTTTAGAAGGAAGTGTTGGTTAAATGTTAAAAATAAACAATTTAAATGCAAAAATTCAAGAAAAATCCATCTTAAGTGGTTTTAATCTTGAGATAAAACCAGGTGAGGTGCATGCAATAATGGGACCTAATGGATCAGGAAAAAGCACTTTATCAAATATCCTATCAGGTAAAAAAGGATATGAGATATCAGGAGAAGTATTATATGAAAACAATAATTTATTTGATCTTGAAACTGAGGAAAGAGCGCACAAAGGTATCTTCTTAGCATTCCAATATCCTTTAGAAATACCTGGGGTGAATACAAATATTTTTTTAAAAACATCTCTAAATTCAATCAGAAAAGCTAGAGGTGAAAAAGAATTAGATGCTTTAGAATTTTTAAAATTAGTTAAAGAAAAAGCAAAAGAACTAAAATTTGATGAAGAAAAATTAAATCGTCAGTTAAACGTAGGTTTCTCTGGAGGTGAAAAAAAGAAAAACGAAATTTTACAAATGTCAATTTTAGATCCAAAATTATCTATACTAGATGAAACTGACTCTGGATTAGATATAGATGCTCTTAAAATAGTTGCAGATGGAGTTAATGCATTAAGAAAAAAAAATAATTCCTTTCTTATAATAACACACTATCAAAGACTTCTTGATTATATAAAACCTGACTTTGTGCATGTACTTATGGGTGGAAAAATTATTAAATCAGGTGGTGCAGAATTAGCTTTAGAGTTAGAAAAAAAAGGATATGAAAATTTCAATTAAATGGAACAAAAATTAAAAACAGATTTTGATAAATTTATAAGCATGTCTAATTTCTCAAACCAAGAGATTAAATTAAAAAAAGAAGCTCTAGATAATTTTTTGAAAAATGGATTTCCTAGCAGAAAATTAGAAAACTGGAAATTTTCAGATATAAAACAGATAATTCAAAAAAATATTGGTGAACTAACATTTTATAATGATTACAACATTAAAAATGAAATTAACGACGAAATTTTTATAAAGGAAATTGAACATAATAAAATTGTTATTGTTAACGGTAAAGTTGAGCGATTGAATTTTGAATATGAAGAAAGCAATAAAATTAATTTAACGACTTTAGAAAATTTTAACCAAAACCCAAATGATGATAATTCTCTTTTAAGTCTAAATAATTCTTTTTCTAATAAAATACATAATATTTTAGTAAAAAAAAATTATTCATTCAAAAAGCCTTTAATTATATATCAAATAACAAATGAGAAAGTGAGCAATACTAATATTAATTTTCAACTAAAGTTTGAGCTAGAAGAGAACAGTTCAATAAAAATTATTAATCTTTCTGACGATAATTCAGAAAAGAATTTCATTAACAATTTATTTAATTTTAATCTTGGTAAAAATGCAATTCTTAAGAATTACAAAATAGAAAAAAAAAGTAATACAAATATTAAGTATGATTATTCTAGTATTAATCAAAAAGAAAATAGTATTTCCGAAACATTTATATTTTCATCTGGTTCAGATTATAAAAAAAATGAAGTCATCTGTAATCTTGAAGGTCAATATTCGTCGGCATTTATTAATGGAATACACTTATTGTCTAAAAATAAACACCACGAAATAAGAACTAATACTAACCATTTGTATGAAAATACGAAAAGTTATCAGTTAATAAAAAGTGTAATTGATGACAGTTCAAAGTCTGTCTACCAAGGAAAAATATATGTGGATTCTAAAGCTCAAAAAACAGATGGTTATCAATTAAGTAAAGCGGTGCTTTTAAATGAACAGGCAGAATTTAATGCAAAGCCTGAACTAGAAATTTATGCTGATGATGTTAAATGTTCACATGGTTCTGCATCAGGTAGTTTAGATGAAGATTCTATTTTCTATTTAATGTCTAGAGGATTAGACAAAAAAACTGCAAAAGAATTATTAATTAACGGTTTCCTTTTAGATGTTGTTGAAAAAATTACAGATGAAGAAATTAAAAAATTATTAAAAAATATGATTGGATTAAATTAATGAATATAGATGATATAAAAAGAGAATTTCCAATTTTTGATGATAAAATTCAAAATAATGACTTAGTATATTTAGACAGTGCCAATTCATCTCAAAAACCTAGAGTTGTTGTAGATAGAATTTATGACTTTTATACAAAAGAGTTTTCTAATGTAGGTAGAAGTGTTCATTATTTAGCGGTTGCTGCCACTAATTTATATGAACAAACAAGAGTTTCAGTTCAAAAATATATTAATGCTAAAGATAAAGATGAAATCGTATTTACCAAAGGTGCTACAGAAGCAATTAATTTAGTCGCTAACACCTTTGGTCAAAAATATTTATCTGAAGGAGATGAAGTATTGTTGACTGAACTCGAGCATCATTCAAATTATGTTCCTTGGCATTTTCTTAGAAAAGCAAAAAATATAAAAATAGAATTTGCTGAAATTAATGATAATGGCGAAGTGACATTAGAAGCTATAGAAAAAAAAATTACAAACAAAACAAAGATAATTAGTGTAAGTCATTTATCGAATGTAACAGGCGCAATATTACCTATCAAAGAAATTGTACAATTGGCTCATTCGAAAAATATACCGGTTCTAATTGATGGTTGCCAAGGCGCGCCTCACTTAAAATTAGATATGCAGGATATTGATTGTGATTTTTATGCAATATCCGGACATAAAATGTACGGACCAACTGGAATAGGTATTCTATATGCGAAAAAAAAATGGCTTGAAGATTTGCCCCCATATCAAGGTGGAGGAGGAATGATAAATGAGGTTAAAAAAGAAGGTATTACTTATGGTGAATTACCTAATAAATATGAGGCTGGAACAATGGCTACAGCTCAAGTTATAGCTTTTAATGAATCCATAAAATTTATGGAAAAAATTGGTATTCAAAATATCGAAAAACATGAAAAAGAATTATTAGACTACGGACTAGAAAAGTTAAGAAAAAATAATTCAGTTAATATTATAGGAAATCCAAAAGAAAAGGGTGGGGTTATATCATTTACTATTGAAGGTGTTCATCCACATGATATTGCAACAATTCTTGATGAAGATGGAGTAGCTATTAGAGCAGGGCATCACTGCTGTCAAATATTACATGATAAATTAAATTTACCTGCAACTGCAAGAGCTTCATTTGGAGTTTATAATACGAAAGATGATATTGATAAGCTTGATGAAGCAATAAATAAATGTAAAAAAATTTTTAACTTATAATGGACTTAAAAGATTTATATCAGGAAATAATATTAGACCATGGAAAAAATCCAAGGAATTTAGGAAAGTTTGATAATTATAATAAAGATGCAAAGGGAAATAATCCTTTATGTGGTGATAATGTTCATGTCTATCTAAGATTAAATGAAAATAAAAAAGTTGAAGATATTGCATTTGAAGGTCATGGCTGCGCTATTTCAATGGCATCGGCATCGATTATGACTGATATGGTTAGAGGCAAAGAAGAAAAAGAGGTAAAAGAAATTGTAAATGATTTTCTAGGAATGATAAAAGAAAAAGATTCTTTAGAAACTAATATTTTAAAAGATGACGAAAAAACAAAATTAATGAGTTTATCGGGTGTTAAGCAATATCCTATGAGAGTAAAGTGTGCAACTTTATCTTGGCATACTCTTACATCAGCATTTGATAATTCAGATCAGATTGTAAAAACTGAGGAATGAAAATGGATCTTAAAGAAAAAGTAATTGCAGAAATAAAAAAAATTTATGATCCAGAGATACCTGTTAATATATATGAATTAGGATTGATATACGATATTATCGTTAATAATTCTGAAGTTAAGGTTAAAATGACTTTAACCACACCAAATTGTCCAGTAGCTGAAAGTTTGCCTAAAGAAGTTAAAGACAGTATATTAGAAATTAAAGAAGTTTCAAAAGTAGATCTTGATTTAGTCTGGGAGCCACCATGGGACAAATCAATGATGTCTGAAGCTGCAAAACTTGAACTAAATTTATGACAAAACAAATTATAACATTAAGCGATAACGCAGCTCAAAGAATAAAAGAAATTATGTCTAATGCTGAAAAAGACTCTTTAGGAGTTAGAGTTGGAGTTAAGTCAGGTGGGTGCGCAGGGATGTCTTATGTTATGGAGTACACAAAAGAGGCAAACCCAAATGACGAAGTAGTAGAAGATAAGGGTGTGAAAGTCTTCATAGACTCTGCAGCAGTAATGTATTTACTTGGAACAGAAATGGATTTTAAAAAAGAAAAATTTTCTTCACAATTTGTATTTAACAACCCGAATGAAACGGAGAGATGTGGATGCGGAGAATCCTTTAAAATATAGTATTTAATATACGCATATCAGCATTGCGTTTATTGCATATCTGTGATAGAATCATTGATATGAACACTTTTGAGCATAAAAACCTAATTAACTCTGAAGTTAAAACTCAAAAAAGAAAATCTTTATTCAGAAGTTTAATTAAACCAGTAGAAGCGGGCGCACATGGCACCCTCAACTACGTGGTTAAAAAAGGTTTAGGAAAAAATAAAATAGCTAAAAAATAAAAAAGCTATTTAACAACTATAGTACATATCAAACTCAATAGGATGAGGTGTATGTTCAAAGTTGTGTATCTCCTCAAATTTAAGAGCAATATAAGCATCAATTTGATCGTCGGTAAATACTCCACCTTGAGTTAAAAACTTTCTATCTTTATCTAAACTTTCCATTGCTTCTCTTAATGATCCGCAAACAGTTGGAACTTTTTTGACTTCCTTCTCTGATAAAGCGTAAAGATCTTTATCAAAGGATTTGCCTGGATCAATTTTATTTTTGATACCGTCAATTCCAGCCATTAACATAGATGCAAATGTTAAATATGGATTACCAGATGCATCTGGGAATCTAATTTCACATCTTGCTCCTTTTTTGCTTAAAGTTATCGGAATTCGACATGATGCTGATCTATTTCTTGCAGAATAAGCAAGCAACACTGGAGCTTCAAAACCTGGAATTAATCTTTTATAACTATTTGTTGTAGCATTTGAAAACGCATTAATCGCCTTAGCATGTTTAAGTATTCCACCAATATAATAAAGTGCAGTTTGTGACAAACCTGAATATTTATTTCCAGAAAAAACTGGGGTTTTTCCTTTCCAAACAGATTGGTGAACGTGCATTCCAGATCCATTATCACCTTTTACAGGTTTAGGCATAAACGTAGCAGTTTTACCAAATGAATGTGAAACCATTTGAACAACATATTTGTATAATTGAACATTATCAGCTTGATCAACTAATGTACCAAAAAGCATTCCAAGTTCGTGCTGACTTGGAGCAACTTCATGGTGATGTTTTTCAACTGTGATACCTACGTCTCTTAAACCTTTTAGGTATTCACCTCTTATATCCTGAGCACTATCTACTGGAGGGACTGGAAAATATCCACCTTTAACTCCAGGTCTATGACCCATATTCCCATTTTCGTAACTTTTTCCAGAATTATACGGTCCTTCTGTACTATCTATCGAAAAACTTGTTTCGTTCATGTCGTTTTTGATTTTTACATCATCAAAAACAAAAAATTCTGGCTCTGGACCAAAGTAAGCTTTATCACCTATACCAGTCTTCTTTAAATAAGCTTCTGCTTTCTTCGCTATCCCTCTTGGATCTCTTTCATAAGGATTTCTTTTAATTGCATCTAATATGTCGCAAAATAAAACAAGAGTATTATGAGATGTAAATGGATCAACAATTTGTCTGTTTAAATCTGGTTTTAATATCATGTCAGATTCATTTATTGCTTTCCATCCAGCAATAGAAGATCCATCAAAAAATACACCGTCGGTTAACATGTCCCCATCGACTACCGATGCATCCATAGTTAAGTGCTGTAATTTACCTCTTGGGTCTGTAAATCTTAAATCGACAAACTCAATTTGCTTGTCTTTCATCATTTTTAGAACTTTGCTTGCGCTCATATAATCTCCTGTAGAATTAAATATCTGGGTTAATTACCAATATTGTTATAATAAAGAATACATATAATGAGGATATCACCTATGCAATTTAAACATATAATTATGCTAATAATTTCAGTGCTTTTTTATCAATCATAAGTTGAATATGACTTTACTAAATAAAGAACCAGTTAAAAGAGCAGAGAAGTGTCTTAAAGAGTTTGATGAAAAGTTATCAGTTGTAGAATTAGAAAATTCAGCAAAAACAGCATTGGATGCAGCAAATTCATTAAATTGTGAAGTAGGAGCAATTGTTAAAAGTCTACTTATTAAGATAGAAAATGATTTTTTACTTTGTTTAGTTTCTGGTGACAAAAGATGTTCGTTAAATAAATTAAAAAAAATTTCTGAAAAAAAAAATGTAAGAATGGCTTCTGCTGACGAAGTTAAGTCTCAAACAGGATATACAATTGGAGGTGTATCTCCTGTAGGTCATATAAATAAAATTCAAATATTTATAGATAATTCTTTAAGTAGGTTTAAAGATATTTTTGCTGCAGCTGGTCATCCTAATGTGATTTTTAAGATCAATTATGAAAAATTAATTCAAATTACAAAAGGTGATGTGAAAGATATTACGGAATGAAGCAAGCTAATTTAACAGATTATATTTTATTAACATTATTATCAATAATTTGGGCATCTGCTTTTTTTAATATAAAAATTGCAACAGAATCTTTCGGTCCAATGACAATTGCTTTTTTGAGAGTATTTTTTGGATCTATACCAGTATTAATTTTATGTTTTTATAAAAAAATAATAATTGAAGCTTTTTCAAAAGATTGGCATTGGTTCATGTTAATAGGACTAATCAATTTAGTTATACCATTCTTTTTAATTGCTTACGGAGTAAAATCTGTGCAAAGTAATTTAGCAGCAATTTTGATGTCTACTACTCCTTTGAGCTCTACTATATTAGGTCACTTTTATACAAAAAATGAAAAATTTAATTTTGCCAAAACTATAGGAATATTAATTGGATTTGCAGGAATTGTTTATTTATTTTCTGATAATATTTTAATCGATGAAAATAATTTTCTTTCAGCAATATTAATTTTAGTAGGATCAACATGTTATGTAGTAGGTGGAGTTTTAACACTTAAAATCAGTAAGAAAAAAAATGAAAACGTTACTGGATCAATATTAATTTGGGCAACTCTGATTTTATTTCCTTTGATGTGTTTATTAGAAACTCCTTGGGAAAATACTCCATCATTAAATTCAACTATGTCAGTAAT
>CACGUE010000017.1 GCA_902576115.1 uncultured Pelagibacteraceae bacterium | reverse complement strand
AAAAATTACTTTAGCTGTTAACAATTCTTATGAAATTGCAAAAAATTATGTTGATGAAAAAAGAAATAAAATTCAATCTGAAATAGTTTTAATAGCATTTGATCTTAATAAATATCACAATGTATATAAATCAGATCTAGCTAGATTTAAAACTTTTTTAAATACTCAAAATATTGTTAGAGATATAGACCAATTATTTTTAATTAATTCAAAGGGTGATTTAGTTTTATCAGCTAATAATTCAAATTATATTAAAATTGAAGATAGAGCAATGAATATGGTAAGAAATGATGACAGACCTTTAAAAATAATAAATGCCCAAGAAAATAAATCAGCAGCTGTTATTAGATTACAAAGTTTTAACGATACTTATTTATATGTAGTTAAAAAATTAGATAAAAAAATTTCAAATTATTTAATTGAATCTCAAGAGGCAATTAATTTTTATTATACTGTTGAGAATCAAAGTTTAGGTATCAGAATTTCTTTTGCGATTATATATGTCTCCATAATTACACTTTTATTATTTTTATCAATAACAATTGCAATAAGATTTTCTTCAAGATTCTTTATTTCTATTAATAACCTAATTTCAGCATCTGAAAAAATTGGGAAAGGAAATTTAGATGTAAAAGTTCCAGAACTTAAAGCTGATAGAGAAATGGAACTATTAAACAAAAATTTTAATTCGATGATTGTTAAACTAAAAAATCAACAGGAAAAACTATTATCAAATGAAAGACATGAAGCTTGGGAAACCGTTGCTAGAAAAATGGCTCATGAAATAAAAAATCCATTAACACCAATACAATTAACAATCGATAATCTTAATTCAAAATATTTACCTGATTTAAGTGAAAATAAAAAACTTATTTTCAAAAATAATCTAAAAACGATCACAAAACAGATTAAACAGATAGAAAATTTAGTTAACGAATTTTCTGATTTTGCACGAATGCCAAAACCTCATATAAAAAAAAATAATTTATTAAAAGTATTAGATGATAATATTGAATTGTTAAAAAAAATTGATAATTCAATTAGTATAAATGTTAAAAATAAAACTAGAAATGAGGTGATAATTAATTTTGATAATGAGCAATTTAACAGATTATTTTTTAATTTAATTAAAAATTCAATAGAAAGCATTAATGAAAAAGTTAAAAAAACCAATAAATCATTGAAAAATATTAATATAGAAATAAACCAAAGAAGAGACTATATAACTGTTAATTTAACTGATACAGGCGAAGGTTTTAAGAATAAAAAAACCAAAGATATTATTAAACCATATTATACAACAAAAGAAAAAGGAACTGGATTAGGATTATCTATAGTAGATAAAATAATAAATGATCATAATGGATCTATTAAATTTCTAAATACCAACGATGGAGCTAAGGTTCAAATTATAATTCCAAAATAATTATGGCTACTGAAATATTAATTATAGATGATAACGCAGATATAAGAAATATATTGGATGAATTAATACAAGACGCTGGATATAATACAAGATTGGCTGCAAATTTTAATCAAGGTTTAACTGAAATTGATAAAAAATTACCTGACGTTGCTATCATAGATGTAAAATTAGACAAAGGTGATAATGACGGCATTCAATTACTTGAGCATATTAAAACTAAAAATTCAGATATACCAGTAATCATAATTTCTGGTCATGCAAATATAGAAATGGCTATTAATTCATTAAGATCTGGTGCCTTTGAGTTTATACAAAAACCTTTTGATAAAGAACGATTATTAAATTTTGTAAAAAGAGCAGTAGAAAACCATAATTTAAAAAAAGAAAATAAATCTTTATCAAGTAAATTATTTCATTCATTTGAAATAATTGGCAAAAGTCCAAATATAATTTCAATAAAAGAACAAATTCAAAAATTATCTCAATCAGAAAGTAGAGTTTTTATTAGTGGACCAACAGGTTCAGGAAAAGAATTAATTTCAAGAAAAATTTATAAAAATTCAAAAAGATCGAAAGGTCCATTTATAATTATAAATGGTGCTTTATTAGACTCAAAGAAATATGAATTAGAACTTTTTGGTGAAGAAAGGAAAGATGGTTCAATCGTTTATGGAGCATTAGAAAAAGCCTCAGGAGGAGTTCTATTAATTGATGAAGTAACAGAAATTCCATTAGAAACACAATCAAAAATTTTAAGAGTTGTAATTGATCAAAAGTTCAAAAGAATTAATAGTAATCATGACATTAAAGTTGATGTTAGAATTATATGTGCATCAAGTAAAAATATTAATATTGAGATACAAAATGGAAATTTTCGTGAAGACTTATTTCATAGATTAAATGTTTTCAATATTGAGATAGACCCTTTAAATAAAAGAATCGAGGATATTCCATTACTTGTTGAGTACTTTATTAAAAATATTTGTGAGACCTACAATTACAAAAAATTTATAATAAAAGATGATAATTATCTTTTGAATTATGATTGGCCTGGAAATGTAAGAGAATTAAGAAATTTAATTGAAAGAATTGCCATTCTTTCACCAGGTAATAACGATGAAAAGATATTAAATATTATTAAGGAGTCATTATCTAAATCTGCAAATGAAACATTTTCTGTTTCAGAAAATTTATCTATACCATTAAGAGAAGCCAGAGAAAATTTTGAAAAAGAATATCTTATTACCCAAATAAAAAAATTTGGAGGAAATATTTCTAAGACTGCTAAATTTGTAGGAATGGAAAGATCAGCACTGCACAGAAAATTAAAATTATTGGGTGTTAAGGATTTAAATTAATGAATATATTAATTTGTGGGGCGGGCAGAGTAGGATTTACTATTGCTAAGTTACTAACTGAACAAAATCATTCCATAACTGTTATTGATCAGTCGAGTGAAGATATTCAAAAGATTAATGAGTCTTTAGATGTAAAAGCTATTGTTGGAAAGGCAACCTCACCTGAAATTTTAGATCGTGCAAACACCTCTGAGGCCGATATGTTGATTGCTGTTACACGGAATGATGAAATAAATATGTTGATTTGTCAGATCGCATATTCTTTATTCAAAGTGCCAAAAAAAATTGCTAGAGTAAGATCTCAAGAGTATTTAGATCCAAAATTTTCTACACTTTTTAATAAAGAAAATTTACCTATTGATTATATTATTTCTCCTGAATTAGAAATAGCAAAATCATTACAAAGAAAATTAGAAGCACCAGGGGCTCTTGATAATGTTCCTTTTGCAGATAACAAGATTAGATTATTAGAAATTTTGATTGATGAGAAATGTCCAATACATGAAATAAAATTAAAAGAATTGACTAACAAATTTCCAAATTTAAATGCATATATATTAGGTGTAATAAGAGATGATAGTTTTAAAATATTAAAAAAAGATGACAAGCTTAAGCATAATGATAAAGCCTATGTAATTGTTAACTCAAATCAAATGGAAGAAACTCTCAAAGTTTTTGGTCATAATGAAAAAATAGCTAATAAAATTCTTATTATTGGTGGAGGAAATATAGGATTTAATCTTGCATCAAATATAGAAAATAATTTTGAGGAGGCTAGAGTAAAGATTATTGAGAAAGATAAAAATAGAGCAGAATTTATTGCGACTTATTTAAACGATACTATAGTCATAAATGGTAATGGTTTAGATGAAGATGTATTGAATGAAGCAAATTTAGAAGAAGTAGAAACTGTATTAGCACTAACTAATGATGATGAAGATAATCTTATGGTTAGTGTTATTGTGGAAAAATTTTCAAAAAATAAAAGAACTATGGCATTAGTTAATAAACCCAATTATTCTTTACTACAATCATCACTAAAAATAGATGATTTAATTGATCCCAGAATGAGTACAGTCTCAAGTATATTAAAACACGTACATAAGGGTACCATCGAAAATGCCTATACTATTTTAAATGGAGAGTACGAAGTTATTGAGGCCGATATTATAGAAACCTCAGAGTTAGTTAACAAAGAACTAAAAAATTCCGATTTACCTGATGAAATTCGTGTTGGTGCTGTATTGCGAGATGATAAATTTATACTTCCTTCTTCTAAATATATTTTTCAAAAAGATGACACAGTTGTGTTACTTGCAAAGAGAGATCAATTACCTCTTGTTGAAAATCTATTTAGAATTAGCTCAATTTAATAAATGAATATATTTGGTCTAAAATACTTTGGTATTTTTTTTTTAGTTATTAGTTTTTTTTCTTTTTTCAATATAATCTACTCTTATTATTTTGATCTCTTAAATAATCTTAGTAATTATATACTAACATTTACATTTACTCTTATAATTGGTTTATTTCTAATTCTATTCAAAAAATACAAATATGAAAAAATTAATTTATTTGAGAGAATTCTAATAGTTTTATTAGGGTATTTAATTTTACCTTTAGTGATATCAATTCCATATTATCTAAACTTAGATAATATTAGCATAATTAACTGTTATTTTGAGGCTATTTCTGGTTTTACTTCTACGGGTTTTACGATCTTCAATGACTTAGACCAATTAGATCAAACATTAATTTTATGGAGATCAAGTTCTCAATGGATAGGTGGATTATATTTTTTATTTTCAATATTATTACTTATTGATCTTTTTGATGAAAATCTAAAAAGATCCTTAACTAATTATATTTCTTTAAATTCATCAGAGATATTCCTACAGGTGTTTAAAATAATAATAATTTATTTATCTATGACAGTTATAATATTTATACTGTTAAAATTAGTTAACTTAAGAACTTATGATGCTTATAATTATTCTCTTACAATAATATCATCAGGTGGTTTTTTACCAAATGATAATTTCAATATAACTTTTGACACAGATATAAGTAAAATTATTTTGTCTATATCTATGCTATTTTCATTTTTTAGTCTTTTTTTTATATTTAATTTAATTTTTTTTAAAAAAAAAAATATTAATTATTTGAGTGAAGATATTAATATATTGATCTACCTTTTAATTGTAATTTCCTTGTCATTTATATTTTTTAATTATGATAATAATTTTTTAAAAGTATTAGTTTCTATTTGTAGCAGTGTTTCTAACATAGGAATCTCATTTGATAAAATTCCAAAAAATCTTGTTTTTTTATTTCTTTTACTTGTAATATTGGGAGGGTCATTTTTTTCAACCAGTTCTGGCTTAAGAGTTATAAAAGTAATAACTCTAATTAAATTTTCTATTAATAATTTATTATCTCATTCTAAACCTAATCAAATCTATTCTAATAAATTATCTTTAAATAAAATAAGTGCTAATATAAGCGACATTAATAAATATTTTTTTGCAATTATAATTTTTATAATTTCTCTTTTTACTATATCTATATTATTGACTATTTCAAATTTAGATTTTGAAACTTCATTTAAATTAGGTATTTTAACTATTATGAATACTGTTAATTCTGAAATGTATAATTTAAGTAATCTCAATTTTTATAATTTTAATTTTTATAGCAAAATTTCTTTAATTATTTTTATGATAATAGGGAGAATTGAACTATTATCTGTTATAATTTTGTTAAAAAAATTTCTTTTCAAAAATTAATTTAGTATTATAAATCAATCTAAGCGCTCTTAGCTCAGCTGGATAGAGCAACGGTTTTCTAAACCGTAGGTCGAAGGTTCGAATCCTTCAGAGCGCGCCAACACTAAATAAAGCATAAATTTTGCGATTAATTTATGATTGATGAGCATCATAGTTTCTGCTTTACTTAGGCAATTCAAAAATAAATTTGAATTATTTGTTAACAAATAAATAAACAAGAGGAATAAATAATGTTTAAATTAGTAAAACGATTGACTTCAGTTGTTGCAATGTTTGCTGTTTTATTTACTTTTACAACAGAAACTATGGCTGCAAAAAAGTCAAAAACTCTTAAAAATACACAGAAAAAAGGTTTTGTGAGATGTGGTGTTTCACAAGGTCTGCCAGGATTTTCTAATGCTGATGCTGCAGGAAACTGGACTGGTGTTGACGTCGATGTATGTAGAGCAGTAGCCGCTGCAGTACTAGGTGATGCGAGTAAAGTTAAATTTACTCCATTAAGTGCTAAAGAAAGATTTACTGCATTAACATCTAATGAGATAGATATTCTATCTAGAAATACAACTTGGACTCTTTCAAGGGATGCGGATATCGGTCTTACTTTCGTAGGAGTAAACTTCTATGACGGTCAAGGTTTTATGGTTAGAAAAAATTCAGGAATTTCATCAGTTAATGATTTTAAAGCTGGTGTTTCTGCATGTACTAACCTTGGAACTACAACTGAGCTTAATATGAGAGATTTCTTTAATTCAAAAGGAATTAAATATGAGCCAGTCACTTTTGAAAAAGCTGACGAAGTTGTAGCTGCATATGATGCTGGTAGATGTGATACATATACTACAGATAAATCTGGTTTAGCTGCTCAAAGAATTAAATTGAGCAACCCAGATGACCATATGGTATTACCTGAAACTATTTCAAAAGAGCCATTAGGCCCAGTTGTTAGACAAGGTGATTCTGTCTGGGAAGATATCGTAAGATGGTCACTAAACACTATGATCGAAGCTGAAGAGTATGGCGTAACATCTGCAAATGCTGATATGATGAAAACTTCAGATAATCCAGCTGTAAAAAGATTAGTTGGTGCTGAAGGTGAATTAGGAGCTGCTCTAGGTTTAGATAATGAGTGGAGTTTAAGAATAATCAAGCAAGTTGGTAATTACGGTGAAAGTTATAAAAGAAATATAGCTGACACTGGAATTCTACCTGATAGAGGTCCAAACCAATTATGGACAAAAGGTGGAATACTTTACGTACCACCAGCAAGATAATTCTTTTAAAAAGAATATAAAGAGGGCTAGATTTTTCTAGCCCTTTTTTTTATAAATCAAACTAACAGTGAATTTTAAGAAAATATTACCCCAGTTACTTACGCTAGTTGTTGTCATCCTAGTATTTGGTTTCTTTTCATATAACGCTCAAGTTAATATGGAAAATAGGGGTATTACATTTGGTTATGGATTTTTATCTCAAGAGTCTTCATTTGATGTTCAATTTTCTTTGATAGAATATGATGGTTCACATTCTTATTTTAGAGCCTATCTAGTTGGATTATTAAATACTATTTTAGTTTCAGTTATTGGAATTGTATTCGCAACTATAATTGGAGTTGTGGTTGGTATAGCTCGATTATCAAACAATTATCTTATTGAACGAACTGCAGCAATTTATGTAGAATTTTTCAGAAACATTCCTTTGTTATTGCAGATATTTTTTTGGTATTTTGCTGCCTTAAGAGCATTACCTTTGCCAGAAAAAGCAGATCCAATATTTGGAGTTTTCTTTTTAACAATTAAAGGTTTTTTTGTTCCAGCTTTTGTTTGGAATAATCTAGATATTTTTATTTATTCAGTGATTGCTGCAATCATCTCAATAGTTTTTGTTAGATTATACGCAAAAAAAAAACAGGAGAATCAAGGCATTCAAACACCAGTTTTATCAATATCTATTGGTCTTTTAATTATTTTACCATTACTAAGCTTTTTATTAGGCGGAGTTAATGCATCAGTTGAAATACCTGTTATTGAACAATTATCACAAACTTCCTTTACTTTTAAAGGTGGTCTAAAATTACCACCTGAATTAATATCTCTAGCTTTAGCCCTATCTTTGTATACAGCAACATTTATCGCTGAATGTGTAAGAGCAGGTGTTCAAGGTGTAAGCAAAGGTCAAAAAGAAGCTGCAGCTTCAATTGGTTTAACTCCTAACCAAGTTCTTAAATTAGTTGTAATGCCACAAGCTTTGAGGATTATAATTCCTCCAACAACCAACCAATATTTAAATTTAACAAAGAATTCATCACTTGCTGCTGCTATTGCATATCCAGACTTAGTACTTGTTTTTGCAGGAACAGCTTTAATGCAAACAGGAAGAGCAATTGAAATTGTTTCCATTACAATGTTAACTTATTTAACTTTAAGCATAACAATCTCAATATTTATGAATTGGTATAATAAAAAAATAGCTATTAAAGAAAAATAATGAATAAATTAAATTTTTTATCACCAGACAAAAATAATCTATACGCATATTTGTATTCAGGTATTGGTTTATTTTCTCTAAGTATATTAATTGTATTCTTGAATTCTTTTTTCAGTTTAGATTTGACTAGCTTTCTACCAGGAACAATAAGTTACTTTTTGCCTTTAATAATAGGTTTTATGGGTCTGCATTTAATTAGAATTGAATATTCAGGTATAAAATTTTTAGACATTATTAACAAAAATATTAATACAAATAAATTTAACGCCCTTTTATCATTATTAATTATTTTTGCGGTTATAAAATCACTTCCACCGCTTTTAAGTTGGTTCATAATTGATGCAAATTTTGCTGGTGATTCAAAAGACGCTTGCTCAGGATCTGGTGCGTGTTGGGCTTACATAAAAACTTGGTTTAATAGATTTATGTATGGCATGTATCCAAATGCAGAACAGTGGAGAATAAATTTATCATTTATCGCTCTTGCTTTTCTTGGAGGTGTTGGTTTTTTTGCAACAGAAAAATTCAAAAAATATCTAACATTATATTATGTAATTATTTATCCAATAATTGCATTTTTATTTATATTCTTTTTTATTTCTGGTGGCCCAATATTTTTTGATTTTTCATATGGAATTATTGCAGCAGTTATCTCTATTATAATTGGTTTCTTTATCCCTTCCAAATTTAAAATGTATTATTTTTTAATAATACCGATCATGATTTATATATTATTGAAGTATGTATTTTTTTATGAAGAACTAATTGAATTAGGAAAGATACAAGCCTTCGAATGGGTTGAAACAGGAGCGTGGGGCGGATTATCGTTAACTTTTATAGTTTCATTTTTTTGTTTAATATTCTGTTTTCCAATCGGTTTATTCTTATCTTTAGGTAGAAGATCTGATCTACCAATAATTAAATATATTTCTATAGGATTTATTGAATTTTGGAGAGGTGTGCCTTTAATTACAGTTCTATTTATGTCCTCTGTAATGTTTCCAATGTTTCTACCAGAGGACATGTTTATTGATAAACTTGTAAGGGTTATAATTGCAATATCACTATTTGAAGCTGCTTATGTAGCTGAGGTAATTAGAGGAGGTCTACAGGCTTTACCTAGAGGTCAATATGATGCTGCAAAATCCTTAGGAATGGGTTACTGGAAAATGCATATATTTGTTATTTTACCACAAGCTCTTAAACTAGTAATTCCTGGTATAGCAAATACATTTTTGGCACTTGTAAAAGATACACCTTTAATTTTTGTAGTCGGTCTTTTAGAAATAGTAGGAATGCTTAATCTAGCGAAAACAAATCCTGAATGGTTAGGTTTTGCAATGGAAGGTTATGTATTTGCTTCAATAGTATTTTTTATTATTTGCTATGCAATGAGTAAATATAGTTATAATTTAGAGCAAAAATATAAAACTGAGAGATAATGTCGGATAAAATAATTCAAATAAAAGAAATGAACAAATGGTTTGGAGATTTCCAAGTCTTAAAAAACATTAATTTAGACGTAGAAAAAAATAAAAAAATTGTTGTTTGTGGTCCCTCTGGTTCAGGTAAATCGACATTAATTAGATGTATTAATAGACTTGAAGAACACCAAGAAGGGTCAATTGTCGTTGATGGCACTGAATTAACTGAAGAGACAAAAAATATAGAACAAATAAGAGCTGAGGTTGGAATGGTATTTCAACAATTTAATTTATTTCCCCATTTATCAATATTAGATAATTGTACTCTTGCTCCTATATGGGTAAAAAAAATGCCTAAAAAAGATGCTGAAGCATTAGCTTTAAAACATTTAGAAAAAGTTCAGATTGCTGATCAAGCATATAAATATCCAGGCCAACTTTCTGGTGGTCAACAACAAAGATGTGCAATAGCTAGAGCGTTATGTATGGAGCCAAAAATAATGCTTTTTGATGAGCCAACGTCAGCGTTAGATCCTGAAATGATTAAAGAAGTTTTAGATGCAATGGTCAATTTAGCTAAGGCTGGTATGACTATGATTGTTGTAACACACGAAATGGGGTTTGCAAAAGAAGTTGCAGATGAAGTTATTTTTATGGATGAGGGTATGATTGTAGAACAAGCTGAAACAAAAGAGTTTTTTGCTAACCCAAAAAGCGATAGAACAAAGCTTTTTTTGAGCCAAATATTATAAAAATTATAACTAAATTGCTAAAAAGACGCTTGACAGGTTTATAAAATATTAAAAATTATTATTCTTTTTAAAATTATTTTACTTGAAATAACTTTTTGATTTCTATTAACTCAACTTATTATTTTTAATTAAAGAGGGGTCTTTGATGGAAGAAAATTTCAATAAACATCTAGGTAATAAATTAAAACTTAGACGTTTGGCTTTAGGTTTAACTCAAACTAAAGTCGCAAAAGCGATAAATGTTACATTTCAACAAATACAAAAATATGAAAAAGGAACAAATGGTGTAAGTTCGATTAGATTACTACAACTATCTAATTATCTTAAAGTGCCAATAAACTATTTTTTTGAGGATTTTTCAGAATATTTAATAAATCTAGAAAAATCTAAAGAAGGTCACATGAACGTAAACTATAATTTTTTAGTAAAAGTTTATTCTGAACTTACTCAAGATCAAAAAATTAAGTTTACTAAAAACATACAAATCAACCAGGTAAATATTTCTAAAACAGGATAACTAATTTTTAATTGGCTCCTCGGGCAGGACTCGAACCTGCGACCAATTGATTAACAGTCAACTGCTCTACCAACTGAGCTACCGAGGAATGTAAAATCACAACTTACTTTTTTTTTATATTATCTCAACAAAAATAAATTGTGGAGGCAACGCCCGGAATCGAACCGGGATACAAGGATTTGCAATCCTCTGCGTAACCATTCCGCCACGTTGCCATGAATTAAATATTCAATGAGGACATATATAATTAATTTTATAATTTAGTCTATAAATTAAACGGATAATTTCATTGTTGTTTATTGATATGATTAATTTATAAAATAATTATCCATGAGTTCAGACAAATATATTCACGAAAATGTTGAAAATAAGATTTATTCTTATTGGGAAGAAAAAAAATTATTTAAACCAAAATCTAATATAAAACAATTTTCTATAGTTATCCCACCACCAAATGTCACTGGTAGTCTTCATATGGGACATGCATTAAATAATTCTATTCAAGACTTATTAACTCGTTACCATCGAATGAATAATTTTGAAACTTTATGGCAACCTGGAACCGACCATGCGGGTATTGCTACACAAGCATTAGTAGAGAAAAAGCTTAAATCTGAAGGTATCGATAAAAATGATTTAGGAAGAGAAAAGTTTATTGAAAAAGTTTGGGAGTGGAAAGGTCAATATGGTGACATAATAATTAATCAATTAAAAAAATTAGGCTGTTCTTGTGATTGGTCTAGAAATGCCTTCACCATGGACGAAAATCTATCAAAATCTGTATTAAAAGTTTTTGTTGAAATGTATAAAAATGGATTAATTTATAAATCAAAAAAATTAGTAAATTGGGACACTGTTTTAAAAACAGCTATATCTGATTTAGAAGTAGATCAAAGAGAAGTTAATTCAAAACTATATCACATCAAATATCCAATCGAGGGAACAGATAAATTTATAACTATTGCAACTACTAGACCAGAAACCATGTTAGGAGATACAGCAGTTGCAGTTAATCCATCAGATGAAAGATATAAATCATTAATAAATAAAAATGTCATAGTTCCAATTGTAGATAGAAAAATAAAAATTATAGAAGATGATTATGCTGATCCTGAACAAGGGACTGGAGCTGTTAAAATTACACCAGCACATGACTTCAATGATTATGATGTAGGAGAGAGAAATAATTTAGAAGTTATAAATGTTTTTACACCAGATGGAAAAATCAATGAAAATGCTCCTGATAATTATATTGGACTTGATAGATTTGAAGCTAGAAAAAGAATTTTAAAAGAACTAACTGACAAAGAATTACTTGTTAAAGAAGAAAAAATTAAAAATAAAGTTCCTTATGGTGATAGATCTAATTCTATAATTGAACCTTATTTAACTGAGCAATGGTTTGCAGATGCTAAGAAGCTTTCAATAAAAGCAAAAGAAATAGTAAATAATAAAACAACTAATTTTTTTCCAGTTAATTGGACAAAAACATATTTTCAATGGATGGATAATATAGAACCATGGTGTATTTCAAGACAACTTTGGTGGGGACATCAAATACCTGCATGGTATGGACCTGATGGAGAAATATTTGTAGATGAAACAGAAGAAGGTGCAAAAAAATTAGCTAAAGAACACTATAAAAAAGATGTTGAATTAATTAGAGATCCAGATGTTCTTGATACATGGTTTTCATCTGGTTTATGGCCTTTTGCAACTCTAGGATGGCCAGAAAAAAATGAATATTTAGAAAAATTTTATCCAACTTCAGTATTGGTAACAGGATTTGATATCATTTTCTTTTGGGTTGCAAGAATGATTATGTTTGGAATGGAATTTCAAAACAAAGAACCTTTTAAAAATATTTATGTTCATGCATTAGTTAGAGATGAAAAAGGTCAAAAAATGTCAAAGTCTAAAGGTAATGTTATTGACCCATTAGAATTAATAGAAAAATATAGCGCTGATGCCTTAAGATTTACACTTTTGTCAATGGCATCTCCTGGACGAGATGTAAAGTTATCTGAGGATAGAGTTAAAGGTTATAGAAATTTTTTAAATAAAATATGGAACGCTAATAACTTTCTTATTCAAAATGATTGTAAATTTGAAAATATAAAAACGCCTAATGATTTAAAACTAAATATTAACAAATGGATTTTTGTTGAATTCACTAACACCAATGAAAAGATAAAAAAATCAATAGATAGTTATCGATTTGATGAGGCTGCAAGGATTGCATATCAATTTGTATGGCATTCGTTCTGCGATTGGTATTTAGAGTTATCTAAAACTGTCTTCTATTCAGAAAATAATGAAAATATTGAAGAAACAAGAAATGTATCTAGCTTCATATTCACTCAAATTCTAGTTATTTTACACCCGTTCATACCTTTTCTAACTGAGGAAATATGGTTGAAAAATAAATTGGATAAAGATGGAAAAGATTTTCTTATGTTAAAAAACTGGTCTGAAGCCACTTCTAATAAAGATAAAGACTCTGATGAAGTGAATGAAATAATAGAATTTGTCTCATCTATAAGGTCTTTTAAAAATGAGATAGAAATAAGCCCTGGATCATTTGTTAAAATACTAGTGAATAAAATAAATCCAGAAATTAAGAAATTTATTGAAAATAACTCTAATACATTAAAAAAAATAGGCAGAATTAATGAATTTGTAACTGAGGATATTAAAAAACCTTCAGCAAACTTGGTCATTAAAGGTGAAATATTTAAAATTTACTTTGATGAAGATGTAGATTTGTCAAAAATCAAAGAAACATTATTAAATAAAAAGAATAAAATTGAAAAAGAAATGGAAAAAATTAATACAAGGCTTAATAATAAAAGTTTTATTGAAAGAGCTCCAAATGATATTGTTGAGCAAGAAAAGTCTAACTTTATTAATTTAGAAAAAGATGTTAATAAATTAAATTATACTTTAGAAAGTCTATAATGCGGAAATTTAATAAAAAAAAACTACCAAGTAGATATACAACTGTAGGTGCTGATAGAGCTCCACAAAGATCCTTTTATTATGCAATGGATTTAACCGAAAAAGATGTAGCAAAACCTTTTGTAGGAGTTGTTTCAACTTGGAATGAGGCTGCTCCATGCAACATTAATTTGATGAAACAAGCTCAATTTGTAAAACAAGGTGTAAATGCATCAGGAGGTACTCCTAGAGAATTTTGTACGATAACGGTCACTGATGGTATTGCTATGGGTCATGAAGGAATGAAATCCTCATTGATTTCAAGAGATGTAATTGCAGACTCTACTGAATTAACTGTAAGAGGTCATTGTTATGATGCTTTAGTTGGTTTAGCAGGATGTGATAAATCTTTACCAGGTCTAATGATGTCTATGGTGAGATTAAATATTCCTAGTGTATTTATTTATGGTGGATCAATACTTCCAGGTAGATTTGAAGGTAAAGATGTAACTGTTGTTGATGTTTTTGAAGGTGTTGGAAAATATACATCAAAAAAAATGACAGCTCATGCTCTTAGAAAATTAGAATTAAAAGCTTGTCCAAGTGCTGGTGCTTGTGGGGGTCAATTTACTGCAAACACGATGGCATGTGTTTCAGAAGCAATTGGATTAGCTCTACCGTATTCAGCAGGAACTCCTGCTCCTTATAAAGAAAGACATAAGTACGCAATTAATAGCGGTAAAGCGGTAATGAAACTTTTAGAAAAAAATATTAGACCAAGAGATATTGTTACAAGAAAAGCATTAGAAAATGCTGCAACAGTTGTTGCTGCAACAGGAGGATCTACTAATGCAGGCTTACATTTACCAGCCATTGCAAATGAAATTGGAATTAAATTTGATTTAATGGATGTTGCAAAAATTTTTAAAAGAACTCCTTATCTTGCTGATTTAAAACCTGGTGGAAAATATGTTGCAAAAGATATGTGGGAAGCAGGTGGAGTTCCAATGCTTTTAAAAACTCTTTACGATGGAGGATATATCCATGGAGATTGTATGACCGTTACAGGAAAGACAATGAAAGAGAATTTAAAAAATGTGAAATTTAATCCAAAACAAAAAGTAATGAGAAGTTATAAAAATCCAATTACACCAACTGGAGGGGTTGTTGGATTAAGAGGTAATTTAGCTCCTGAGGGTGGAATTGTTAAAATTGCAGGTTTGAAAAAATTACAATTTACTGGAAGAGCAAGATGTTTCGACTCTGAAGAAAAAGCTTACAAAGCTGTAAAAGAAAGAAAATACAAAGACGGTGATATAATTATAATTAGATACGAAGGTCCAAAAGGTGGTCCAGGAATGAGAGAAATGTTGCAGACAACAGCAGCAATTTATGGACAAGGAAAAGGGGAGAAAGTAGCCCTTATAACGGACGGTAGGTTCTCTGGGGCTACCAGAGGCTTCTGTATCGGTCATGTGGGTCCTGAGGCCTCTATAGGCGGTCCAATAGCCCTTTTAAAGAACGGAGATATAATTGATATAGATGCAAAAAAGGGGACTATTAACGTTAGATTAAGTAAAAAAGAGCTTAGTTTGAGAAAAAAGAAATGGAAACAAAGAAAAATGAACTTTGGAAACGGAACTCTTTGGAAATATGCTCAAACAGTAGGTCCAGCTTACTTAGGAGCACCTACGCATCCAGGTGGTAAAAACGAGGTTAAAACTTACGCAGATATTTGATGAAAATTAGACCTGTAATACTTTGTGGTGGTGCAGGAACACGACTTTGGCCCAATTTAAAAAATACTCAAGCAAAACAATTTATTGATTTTGGTGGTTGGACTTTATTACAAAAAGCTTTTGAAAGAATAAATAATAACTCTTACGATTTTCCAATAATAAGTACAAATCTGAACTATTTAAAAGATATTAAGAAAACATTAAAAAAATCTAAAATAAAAAAATATAAAATAATATTAGAACCAGCTAAAAAAAACACAGCACCAGCAATTTTAGTGAGTGCTTTACTTAAAGAAATTCCAACTGATCAACCAATAATGTTTTTTACTTCAGATCATTTGATAGAAAATTCAAGTATACTAACAAGATCCTTAAAAAATAATAAAAATAACTTAAGTGATAATAATATTTTTATTTTTGGACTAAAACCTAATAGACCTGCTTCTGAATATGGATATCTTAAAACAAAAAGTATAAAAA
>CACGUE010000016.1 GCA_902576115.1 uncultured Pelagibacteraceae bacterium | reverse complement strand
CCTATTTTTACTGAATCTGGCTTAATATCTTTTGACGTAAATTCGATTTGATTGGAAATTTCCCTAATAGGCAATGGTATTATAGACTTAACACCTGTAGTATTCTGAGCTGTAACAGCGGTAATTGCTGTCATAGCGAAAGATCCAAGAGAAGTAACTGATTTAATATCTGCTTGAATGCCTGCTCCTCCAGAGGAGTCTGAACCTGCAATTATTAATATTTTAGACTTGATTTTCAATTTACTGAATAGATTTTTTAATTATATTAATACACAATTTATTTAAGTTTGAATCCTCTGACTCACTCATAATTCTTATTTTTGGTTCAGTACCAGATTTTCTAACTAATATTCTACCTTTATTTTTCATTATTTTATTTGCTTCGTTAATCGCTTTTTTGCATTTTTGAGTATTAATAATTGATTTATCTTTAACTTCTACATTTACCAAGATTTGAGGGGTGGGCTTAAATTTATTAAAAAGTTCACTTGCTTTCTTTTTTTTTCTTAATGAAAAAAGGATTTCCAAGGCAACTAACAATCCATCTCCAGTAGTGGCAAATTTTCCAAGAATTATATGACCTGATTGTTCTCCCCCTAAATTAAATTTATTTTTTTTCATTTTTTCTTTAACATATCTATCTCCTACATTTGATCTTAAAAATTTAATTCCATTATTTTTAAAAAAAATTTCTAAGCCATAATTTGACATTAATGTTCCAATAACACCTCCCTTTAAAATTTTTTTTCTTTTCCATCTCTCGCCGAGCATTGCAAGAATTTTATCTCCATCAATAATTTTTCCTTTTTCATCGCAGACAATTATTCTGTCTGCATCTCCATCTAATGAAATACCTATATGGGCTTTGTTTTTTTTTGTTATTTGACAAATTTTACTTGGATAAGTGGACCCGGATTTAAGATTTATATTTAGTCCATTAGGAGATGTGCCAGTGTCATATACTTTGGCACCTAATGATTTAAATAAATGTGGGCCAGCTTTGTAGCTAGCTCCATTAGCACAATCTAATGCAATTTTGATACCTTTTAAACTAAATGAGGATGGGAAATTTTGTTTTAATATTTTAATATAACTATTGTTAGCATCTTCTAATCTTTTAACTCTGCCCAATTCTATTGGTTTTGATAGATTTTTAGTAATGTTTGAATCAATTAACTTTTCAATTTTCTTCTCAATTTTATCAGATAATTTAAGTCCATCAGGTCCAAATAACTTTAATCCATTATCATGATATGGGTTATGAGATGCAGTAATCATTATTCCCATATTAGCCCTCATTTTTTTTGTTAACATCGCCAAACCATTTGTTGGTAGCGGTCCTAAAGTATAAATATGCATTCCAGCTGAAGCCAATCCAGACACTAACGCAGGTTCAAGTGTGTAACCTGATAATCTCGTGTCTTTTGCAATAATTGCTGTTTGTTTAGTTTTTTTTAAATTTTTAAAATATGTTCCGGCTGCTAAACCGAATTTAAAAAACATTTCGCCGTTAATTTTAGAACCGTTTACTCTTCCTCTTATTCCATCTGTACCAAAATATTTTTTAATCATTGCTAATTTTGTAATTCTTTAAATACTTTAAATGCTTGATTAATTTCTTTAACATTGTGAACTCTTAGAATTTGAACCCCTTGCAGATAAGCTTGAATGCATGACGATACAGTTCCACCCAGTCTCTCTTTAGTATCATTCTCTTTAGAAATTTCCTTAATAAATCTTTTTCTTGATAAACCCAACATTACAGGAAGACCCAATGAATGAAAAATAGATATATTCTTTAAAAGGATAATATTATGTTTCAAATTTTTTCCAAAACCAATTCCCGGATCTAATATAATATTATTATGTTTAATACCTTGTTTTCTGAGATATTTTAATTTTGTTTCAAAAAAATCAAAAATATCAAGTAAAACATTTTTATATGTGGGTTTAATTTGCATATTCTTCGGTGTTCCTTTCATGTGATGAATTACAAAAGGTTTTTTTGTTTTTTTTAAATAATTTATAGTTTTAGGATCGTAACTCAGCCCAGATACATCATTTATAAGATCTGTTTTTATTTTTGAAGCTTTTTCCATCACAAAACTTTTTCTTGTATCTAAAGAAATAAAACTTTTTTTATTTTTTAAAATTTTTAAAATAAATTTAATTCTATCCCATTCTTTTTTAGGGTGAATATCATTTGCACCTGGCCTTGTAGACTCTCCACCAATATCTAATATTTTTGCACCGCTTGATAATAAGTTATTCACGTGGTTTACAGCTAAATTTTTTTTATTATATTTACCTCCATCTGAAAAACTGTCAGGTGTTAAATTAACTATACCCATTAAAATTGGAGTATTAGACAAATTTAATTTTTTGAAACTTTTCTTTTTTTTTATTTTTTTTAAATCATTATTAACTTTAGTTTTTAATTTACTTGAAAGTTTGCTAACTTCTTTGACTTTAATTAATTTACTTTTTTTTCTCTGTATGATTTCTATTTTGTCAAAAGAAATAAGATGATTACCATTAAGAGGTACAGATTTCTTTTTTTTTATATTTACTTTAGAAGTTTTTCCGTAATAAAAATTACACGCTCTAGTGTAATATTTACTCATTAGTGCTTAGTGCACTATCTTCGGTTTTAAGCCCATTGATCCTAACGCTGAGCTTTCATTGTCATCTTCAACTTTGAGATCTTCTTTATTTTTTGGATAAACGTTTTTATTTATCAAATCTTCGATTTCCGCCCCTGTTAAAGTTTCATAAGTTAGTAAGGCTTTTGCTAGCTTATGTAGATCGTCAATTTTTTCTGTCAATACTTTTCTTGCTCTTTCATAACCCATATCAACAAATTTTCTAATTTCGATATCAACTTTTCTTGCTGTTTCCTCTGACATATTTTGTTGTCTTGCAACAGACCGACCTAAGAATACTTCCTCTTCGTTCTCACCGTATGCGACTGGGCCCATTTCTTTACTTAAGCCTGCTCTCATAACCATTGCTCTTGCTCTTTTTGTTGCCTGTTCAATGTCGCTTACAGCTCCGGTAGTAACTTTATCATCTCCAAAAATTAATTCTTCTGCAACTCTTCCTCCCATAGCAATAGCCATTTGAGCATGAAGCTGTTCTCTTGTCTGTGAAACTTCATCTCTCTCTGGTAATTGCATAACCATACCTAAAGCTCTTCCTCTAGGAATAATTGTTGCTTTATGTATTGGATAAGCAGCTTTTTCATTAATAGTGACTATCGCATGTCCAGCTTCATGATAAGCAGTTAATTTTTTTTCATCTTCTGACATTACCATTGATCTTCTCTCGGATCCCATCATTACTTTATCTTTTGCTTCCTCAAATTCTTGATAAGTTACTATTCTTTTATTTTTTCTTGCAGCAAGCAGTGCAGCTTCATTTACAAGGTTAGCTAAATCTGCTCCAGAAAAACCAGGTGTTCCCCGTGCGACTGTTCTTAAGTTAACATCTGGTGCCATTGATATTTTCTTTGCATGGACTTTTAAAATCTTTTCCCTTCCAAGTAAATCAGGGTTTGAAACAACTACCTGTCTGTCAAATCTACCAGGCCTTAATAATGCAGGATCTAATACATCAGGTCTGTTAGTTGCAGCTATAATAATTACGCCTTCATTGGTGTCAAAACCATCCATCTCAACTAATAACTGATTTAATGTTTGCTCTCTTTCATCATTTCCTCCACCAAGACCTGCTCCTCTACTTCTTCCCACAGCATCGATCTCGTCAATAAATATGATACATGGTGAATGTTTCTTACCTTGTTCAAACATATCTCTTACTCTAGAGGCTCCAACACCAACAAACATTTCAACAAAATCTGATCCAGAGATCGTAAAGAATGGAACTCCAGCTTCACCCGCAATTGCTCTTGCTAATAATGTTTTTCCTGTACCTGGGGGACCCACTAATAAACATCCTCTAGGTATCTTGCCACCTAGCCTACTGAATTTTCTTGGATCTTTTAAAAATTCTACTACTTCCTCTACTTCTTCTTTAGCCTCTTCGACACCAGCAACATCATTAAATGTAACTTTACCTTTTACTTCATTCATCATTTTTGCTTTCGATCTTCCAAAACCCATGGCTCCACCTTTTCCTCCTTGCATTTGTCTCATAAAGAAAATCCATACGGCAATCAATAAGAGCATTGGGAACCATGAAAGAAGTATTCCTAATAATGAAGGCATTTTTTCCTCTAATGGACTAGCGGAGATGCTAACGCCTTTATCACTCAACTTCTGAATCAAGTTCGGGTCCTCTGGTGCATACGTGGTAAATTGGTTTCCATTTGATAATACACCTTTTATATTTTTTCCTTGTATTTCAACTTTAACTACTCTTCCGTTGTCTACTTCAGTTAAGAATTCTGAGAATATAATTTTATTTTTTTGGGAAATTGAACCTTGAGGGTTCTTAAACATGTTATAAAGACCAATCGTCAAAATTACGATTATTCCCCACATTGCTAAGTTTTTAAAATTCATAAAGCATTAAATTAAGAATTATTAATAAATTAACAAGTGTCATTTTGATCATTTAACAAAAAAATTATCGATTTTCTGGGTAAATAATCACCGAATCCACAATTTTTTCAACAATACATCCAGAAAGTGTCAATTTTACTTTGTTGTTTGAAAGCTTCAAGGAATTTATGAGACTGATTACCTTTTTGCCTCTTGGATAGTTTTTTTTCTTACTAATACGTTGAATTAATTGCATTAGGCTTCTCAAGATAATTTCGTCAGGATTATTAAAAAAAGATCGGTTTAAAATTATCTTCTTCTGTTTGTCAAAATATTTTGAGTTTTCGAAAACATTTTTCTTTACAAAAAATTCTATAACTTGATCACTTTTTGATAAATTTCTTAAAGTTAAATAGAATTTATCAAAGTTTAGACCCTCTTTATCCAAATTTTTTAGTAGTTTTCTAATTCTACTCCTCAAGAATTTATCATTATAATTTGTGGGGTCATCTATAAAAAAACCAAAAGTTTTTTTATTAATTGCAAATAGTTTTTTTTTTGAAATAGATAGAAATGGTCTGACAATCTTTAAACTATCATAATCACTTATATTTTTATTAAAAGAAACAAGTCCTTTTAAACCAGATCCTCTTAGGAATCTTATAAAGAAATTTTCAATCAGATCATCTTTGTGATGACCCAATAAAAGATAATTTATTTTATGTTTGTTACATTCTTTCAAAAATAAATCGTATCTTAGATCTCTCGCGTAAGATTGTATATTGTGATCAATTTTACTAATTCTTTTTGATAGGATTTTACAATTAATTTTAAAATTTTTCTCAAGTTTAAACTTTAAATTTTTAGCTTCATTTGTAGACTCTTTTCTTAATTTATGGTCTATTATTACCGGATATAATTTAGTGTCATTTTTTAATGCATAACACTTAGAAAAAAACAAAAGACATAGACTGTCAGCACCGCCCGATACTCCAATCATAATCTTCTGACTACAAATTTTTAAAGAATCAAGATAATTTGAAAATACATTATATAAACTTTGTACTTGAGGATCTTTTAATTTTGTTAAATAAAAATTAGGAGTTTTCTTTGTTGCACTCAAACTTTTTCTCTTCATATTTTGCTTTTTGAAGAACTGATTGAGTTGCATTTGGATACTGTTTTTTAACACCAGCAATCATTAAGCAACCCTGATCTTTCTCTCCTATTTGAACTAAAGATACACCAAGCTTCAAAAGGTTAATAGGTGCTTTTTCACTCTTGGGATATTTTTGGTAACCCTCTAAATAAGCAGAAGCTGCATCTGTGTAAAGCTGTCTTATTCTAAAAGTTTCTGCATACCAATACTGTGCGTTTCCAGAGAGATCATTATCTGGATTTGTATCAACAAATTCTCTGAATGCTCTTTCTGCCATATTGTAATCTCCGACCTTTAAAAAACTAGTTGCGAATTCATATTGCTCTAAAGGAGAAGCGTCAGGTAAAATTTTTTCTTCGTTTATAAAATTTTCAGTCAATATTGTCTTAGTAGTTTCGACAGACTGTATTGCTTGTGTCTCATTTGTGTCTGTCATGTCCTTATATGATATTGTGCCTAAATCTTGAGGCTGAGATGCGCCTGGCATAATTTTTTTGCTGGCTAGATCATTATCTAAATTTTCATTTGTTATTAAGTTTTCTTGATTGTTATCACTTTTTTTAACAATGTTAGAATTGTTTTCTAAATCTTGAAATCTTAATTGATTATCTGCTTGTGTTTTAGATAATCTTGACGATAATTTATCAACTTTAAAATTAATTTCTTCAAATTTGTTAGTAAGATTTTGAAATTGTTTTTCTATTTCAGACAATTTTAATAAATGTCTTGTCAAGACATCCTCGGTTTCATTATTTGTTAAAGCAGTTTCGCCCCCAGTTTTTTTCTGAAATGATTCTGAATAAACTGCTCTTTCCAAAGTTCTAAGATCTTTTTGAATAATTTCTAAAATTTCTCTCATGTTTAATTCCTCAGAAGCTGCACTGAATGAAATAAAAAATAATGAGATTATATAAGTAAAAATATTGGTGTGCTTTTTAAACATTCAATTATTTTTTAATTATAATGATGGCAAAAAAAAGACCCTGAAATTATTTGTAATAATCTTAGGGTCTTTAAAATATTTCAAATAGCTTTAATTAGCTTTTACGGTTACAGATCTTCTGTTCTTCGACCAAGAAAGTGGGTTTGAACCTGAGTCAACAGGTCTTTCTTTACCATAACTTATTACTGAAATTCTGTCTGCAGATATTCCATATGTAATTAGATAGTCTTTAGCAGCGTTTGCTCTTCTTTCACCTAATGCCAAGTTATATTCCCTTGTTCCTCTTTCATCTGCGTGGCCTTCGACCACAACATTGATGCTAGAATTCTCTCTTAACCAGTTTGCCTGTTTTCTTAATGTGTCTCTTGATTTAGTTGTTAAAATTGACTCGTTTGTCGCAAAAAATACTCTGTCTGGAACACCGTCAGCTAAATATTTAACAGTATCAGTACCTGTATAAACATCACCTTGCATTTGACCTTCTACTTTTGTAGTGGTTTTTTTTGTTGCACAAGCTGATACGATTAAACTTAATAATATAACTAGAAAAGTATTTCTAAATGATTTGCTAAAATTCATTAATGCTCCTTAATAATTTATTAGAACTTTTTCACAACTAATTAGATGTTTCAAGCATAAAAATCAACTTAATTTATATTAAAAATTAATAAAAAAGGCCTAATTACTGAGTAAAGACGACCAAGATGGGTCGGAGGCGTCAGTCTCTGTTTGAACCTGCCTTTCATTATATCCTGTAAGATCTATAGACCAAAGTTTTGCGCTAAATCCTTCACCTTTATCGTTAGATTTGGTCTCTCTATAAAAAATTAATACCCTCCCATTAGGAGACCATGAGGGAGCTTCTTGATAGTAATTTTCAGTTAACAATCTCTCACCCGAACCATCTGTTCGCATGACACCAATATAAAATTTTCCTTTATGTAATTTTGTAAATGCAATTAAATCCCCTCTTGGAGACCATACAGGCGTGCCATACAATCCTTTACCAAATGAAATTCTTTTTACATTTGACCCATCAGATTTCATTACGTAAATTTGTTGATAACCACTTCTATCAGAATTAAATGTTATATACTTGTTGTCAGGAGAATATGATGGGGACGTATCAATTGATGGATGATTTGTTATTCTTTCAACAATTCTATTTTCTAAATCCATAGTATATATATCTGAGTTACCATCTTTAGCAAAACTCATAATAATTTTCTTTCCATCTGGAGAAAATCTTGGAGCAAATGTCATTCCTGGAAAATCACCAACTACTTCCTGCGTACCAGTTTCAATGTCTAATAAATACACTCTAGGTAAATTTTTGAAATATGATAAATAAGTTACCATCTGGCTCGTTGGATTAAATCGAGGAGTTAAAACTAATTCATTACCTAATGTTAAATATTTTGTATTAAAACC
Source organism: uncultured Pelagibacteraceae bacterium (assembly GCA_902576115.1). Taxonomy (GTDB): domain Bacteria; phylum Pseudomonadota; class Alphaproteobacteria; order Pelagibacterales; family Pelagibacteraceae; genus Pelagibacter. The sequence goes on along the minus strand of CACGUE010000016.1, from coordinate 11,301 downwards.
ATCTTGATCCATAATAGCCAATTTCTTTACTCTTGCTGTTTTTGGCCCTTCTTCAGAAACATAAATAATTCTTGTATCAAAATATCCTTTTTCTCCAGTTAATCTCTCATAAACTTTATCAGAAATTATATGCCCAACTCTTCTCCAGTTACTTGGCACTGTTGTAAATGCTAGAGCCATCATCTCCCTTCCAGCCAAAATATCCCAAAGTCTAAACTCAACTTTTAATTTTTTGTTCTCTATTGTTACTTTTCCTGTAATTAAAGCTTGTGCTTTAATTAGTGCCCAATCTTCAAACCTTGGTTTTAAATGTGCAATATCCGGCTTTTGTAAAAATGCTTCTTTACTAAGTGGATTAAATAAACCTGAGGTTTTTAGATTATTTTCTACCACAGTTGAAATTTCAGAACCAACATTTTCTAATTTTAATTCATTAATTGAATTTTTTTTTGAGCTATCGTTTTGAAATAATGGCGAAACTGCAATTGGCAAAGGATCTAAATTACCTCTTGTTATATCAATTTCAATTAAAGAATTTGCTTTCGTTATTAAAAACAAAAATACTAAAAAGGATAAGTTAAATATTTTAATCATTATCCTCCAAGCATATCACGAGCATCAAAATTTAAAATCATATTTTTCCATCTTTCATAACCAGTTGTAGGAACTTTTAATGGATTACACAGCTGAATAGCTCTTCTCACACTATCTGCTAGTGTTCTAAATTTTTCTTTACCAGGTGTATTCATTTTTACATGATCTAGCATTTCAAGCTTTTCAATTGTTCCGTCTGGTTTTAATTGGAGTTTAACTCTAACTAATAAATCTTCACTAAATGGTAAACCTATAGGTACACTCCAGCATGTAAATATTTGAGCCTTTAAAGCATCTTCCTCGCTTAATGTTAGCTTTGAATAATCCATAGTTTCATCAGTTGATTGAGAAATCTTATCAACTTCTTTTTTTGTTTCTGCTAAATTTTCTTTTTTTTTATCAATTAAGGCTGCAATTTCATTTAAATCCAATTTTTCTTTTTTTTCAAATTCAGAATCTTGTTTAACTTTTTTTTCATCCAAAATAGGTTTTTTTGTTTGAACTATTTTTTTGATATTTTCGTCGTTGATTTCTTTTGAGGGTTTCTGTTTTTTTTCTTCTTTAGGTTGAATTTTTTGTTTATCCTCATCGGGCATAGGTACAGCATTTAATTTTTCTTTTTTTAACTTTTCTATTTTATTTTCACTGGTTGGTGTTTTTTTTGATGCAACCTTGGAAATTTCATTTTTTTTTTTATCTGTCTGAACTTCTTTTTTTTGATCTTTTTTTACTTTTTTTGGAGGGGCCTGTTCTGACAAAAGCTTTTCATTTTCTTTTTTTACCTTCTCAATTATTTTTGATGCTTTTGGTGCGAAAGGAATATTTGTCTTTTCTGCTATTTGGATTAGCTCTACAGAAATAAGAGGTGGTATATCAAGAGGTTTTTTGGCAACAAATGGTAAAGCCAAAATACTCATCGTGACAATAGCAACATGAAATCCAGATGAGATTAAAAGACCTCGATACATAATCTTTATCTCTCTTTATTCGGTTCAGATATTAAAGCAACTTTTGTAAATCCTGACCCCGAAAGCATTCCCATAATTTCAAGAACCCTTCCATAGTTAATAGCTTTGTCTCCCCTAACATATATTCTTGTGTCAGTTCTATTATTTGATACTGCCAATATTTTTACAATTAAATTATTAAATTCAACTTTTGTTTCCTGAATAAAAATTTCACCTTTAGAATTAATTGTTAAAGTTAAAGGTTCATTTTCCTCAGGTAGTGTATCAGCAGAAGTTTCTGGCAAATCTACCTGGACACCTACAGTAAGTAATGGAGCAGTAACCATGAAAATAATTAGTAAAACTAACATAACATCAACAAATGGAGTTACGTTAATTTCACTCATTGGATCGTTTCTTGAACTTTTGAGCTTAAATCCCATTTAAATAATTGATAAGAATCTTTTTGAAAAATTTTCTAATTTTTGTGAGTATTTTCTAGAGTCTGAATTAAATTTGTTATAGGCAATTACAGCTGGGATTGCAGCTAATAATCCAAGTGCAGTTGCAAATAAAGCTTCTGCTATACCGGGAGCTACTATTGCAAGACTGGTATTTCTTGAAATTGCTATCGATTGAAATGAATTCATAATTCCCCAAACAGTTCCAAACAATCCTATAAATGGAGCTGTCGATCCAACAGTTGCTAAAAAACTATTATACTTTTCAACTGTCACCATTTGTTTTTCAATATTTACCTCTAAAACGCTGGATAGCCTCTCAGATAAATTTGATTTTGATCTAGTTTTCATAACTGTTTGCATAGAACTTTTAAATAATTTTGCCATAGGATCTTCAATATTTGAGGGCAGACTGTTATAAAATGTTTCAGCAGACTTTGATTTCCAGAATTTCTCTTCAAATTCCTCGGCGCTTTTATTAATTTTTCTAAACATTCTTATTTTTTCAAATATTATTGCCCATGAATAAATAGAACTTAAAATTAATATTATGATTACCGACTTGACAATTATATCTGCTCGTAAAAATAAACTGATTAATGAAAAATCTGTGTTACTTGCTAAACCTAAGCTTTGTGTTGCAATATCTGCTTCCATTCAACCGTTTCCCATTAAAATATGTCATTAATTTGACTTCAAAAAAACTTTAATAGTCTAGTTATCGTTGTTTTCCCTTGTGTTTTCAAAATATTTAGCAATTAAAATAGCATCTGCTTTATTATTATCTTTTTTTCTTGATAACTTATTAGAAATTCCTGGAAACATCTCTATTACTTTAGTTCTACTGGCATCTTTTTCAGAATTAATTAAATTAAAATGTTTTTTCCATTTTGCTGGTCTAACATAAAAAATAGGAAGCTCCATTGCAGAACATATGCCTTTAATAACTCCAAATGATTGTCCAAAATTAAACATGCTTGTTACACCTTGTCCTGGCATAGCAGAAACTTGTTCGACTATTACACTCATTTTTTCATTCATAAATTTATTTTTTATTAGCATTATTTCATTATAAATTTGCCTACCATTAACTTGTTTTTTATTTTTTTTTCCTTCAGCCATTGTAGGCATGTCAATTACATCAATAACTTTCCCATCAGAAAAAAAACAAATAGCGCCTGCTATTCCTGGATCAATTCCAACAATTATCATCTAAACTTCAAAGTTAACATTTGTATAAACATTTTGCACATCATCCTCATCCTCAAGCGTTTCTAAAAATTTTGTCATATTTTGATTTTCTTCGCCTTTAAGAGATACTGTATTTATGGGTAGCCATTCAATTTCAGTAGAAAGAAAATTTACAATAACTTTTTCAAATTTTTTTTTTACCTCATATATTTCATCGATATCTGTATGCACTTCATGAAATTCATCACGTGAAATACAATCATTTGCACCCGACTCGATTGCTAATTCAAAAATTTTATTTTGATCAATTTCATTTTTGTCTATTTTAATTACACCCAGTCTTTGAAAATTATGTGATGCAGAACCCTGGGTTCCTAAAGAACCATTATTTTTTGAAAATATTGTTCTTATATTAGAAGCAGTTCTATTTTTATTGTCAGTCAATGCTTCAACTATTACAGCAGATTTACTCGGTCCAAAACCTTCGTACCTAATATTTTCAAAGTTTGATTGATCATTGTTAGAAGATTTTTCAATAGCTCTCTCAATATTTTCTTTTGGCATGTTGGCTGATCTAGCTGCTTGTATTGCTGATCTTAGTCTCGAATTCATATCGGGATTCTTATCTCCTAGTCTTGCGGCTACCGTGATTTCTCTAGAGAGTTTAGAAAAAATTTTTGATCTCTGTTTGTCAGCTTTGCCTTTTTTATGTTTAATACCCGCCCAATGTGAGTGTCCAGCCATAATTAATTTACGTTATTTAAACTCCCACCAAAAATGAAACTCTCTATATTTTTTGCAAGTCCATTTCTTACATCGCAATCTACAACTACCCCGCTCAGAGATGCTTCTCCATTGGCAGGAAAATGTTTTACAGCTTCTTTTTTTAGAAATCTGTTAATTGAATTTTGTGCATTCATACCAATTACCGAGTCATAGTCGCCACACATTCCAGCATCAGTAATATAGCTAGTTCCATTTTTTAAGACTCTTGCATCATTTGTTGGCACGTGCGTATGAGTACCTACAACTAAAGTTGCATATCCATCAAACAAATTGCCTATAGCCATTTTTTCACTTGTTATTTCTCCATGAAAATCCACTATTAAAAAATCATAATCTTTTGATTTTTTTTTTTCTGCAATAAATTCAGTAGCAATTTTAAAAACATCATCACACTTTTTCATAAAAACGTTACCCATAAGATTTAATACACCAACTTTCAGATTTTTTTTTGAATTGTATACAGAAAAACCTTTGCCAGGTAAATTTCCACTCATATTTATTGGTCTTAATAATTTTTTTTCAGTTTTTATATATTCATAAATTTCTTTTTGATCCCAAACATGATTGCCTGTTGTAATTACATCTACACCTACATTAAAAAGTTCATTAGCAATATTTTCAGTTAGACCCACACCTTCACTGGCTGCATTTTCACCGTTAACACAAACAAAATCTATACCTTTTTTTGAGACTATATTTGGCAAGTTTTTTTTTACTGATTTGAAACCTGCATCTCCAACTATATCACCTAAAAATAAAATCTTCATTTTACATTAATTTTTCTGTCAAAATTAAATCTAATTTTCTATCAAAATTTTCAATATTAATTTTATTAACTTTTTGATGTGAAAAAGCCAGTCCAATTGTTGTACATTTTTTAATTTGAGAAATTTTTTCTAAATATCTATCATAAAATCCACCACCATAGCCAATTCTGTTCTCGAATTTATCAAAAGCAACTATTGGTACAAATATTATATCTGGGTATACTTTTTTCAATTTTAGTGGCTCAGGAATTCCTAATGAGCTTATTGTTAAAGGATCATTTGGACTCCATTTATAAAAATCCATTTGATGATATCTTTTTATAATTGGCAACGAAATACTATAACCGTGGGAATAAAATTTTTTTAGTATTTGCAAACAATCAAATTCAAAATTTATTGGAAAATAGCCTCCAATAATTTTATTTTTTGATAGATTAATTTTATTATGAAAACTATCTATAATATTATTCCCTATTTTGATTTCAAAATATTTTTTTTTTCTTAAGTTAATAATTTTTTTTCTTAATTTAAATTTTGACACCGATATTTTATGAAACAGAAGTATTTGTGCTATTTTTTTTAACAAAGTCTTCTATTTCTAAAGTTACTTTGTCTATTAAATTTTCATAACTTATTTTGTGGTTTTCAATATCATTCTCAAGTTCTTCTTGTGATGATCTTAAATTTTTAATTTCATTTTCTTTGTTATCTTTGTACTGATAAACTAAAGATTTTAATTCTTTAAATTTTACTTTTAGTTCTTGAAGCTCTTTTTTTTGCGCATCTACTTTTTTTTTGGTTTCAAAATACTCATCCATGACTTTTATAGAAGATATTAATAATAATTTATTCTCTCCAATATTTCCAAGATCAAATTTTAGATCATTAAATTTTTTATTTAAACTCAAGGATAATTCTTCTAAATGTTCCTCTTGACCATCTACACAAGATAATAAGTATTCTTTACCATTAAATTTTATATTTACATTTGCCATTTATCTATTTCTTCCAATAAATTATCTGTTTCTTGATTTAATTCATCAATTTTTTCATTAAATTGATTTTCTTTTCTTTTTGAAGTTTCGTAATCCTTTTTTAATTCATTTATTTGACTTCTAAGTTTTAAGTTTTCTTCTTCTAAGCTTTGGAGAGATGTGGTTATCTGTTTTTTTTCAATTTCTAATTGATTTTTTTGATCTTTTAAAATTGCAACTTTATCTAATTCTTCATTATGTTGAATGTTTATCTCGCCTAATTTTTTTAAAGTATCCTTTAGTTTTTTTTCTTTTTCATCAATGTTTTTCATATATATATCTATATTAATAAATTGAATCACCTAAGTCTAGATAGGATACTTTTTGAAAAATATAGAAAAAAATTTATCAAATGCTATTCGTTTTTTATCAATGGATGCGGTTCAAAACGCTAATTCTGGTCACCCAGGTATGCCAATGGGTATGGCTGACGTTGCAACAATTTTATTTAAGTATTTTCTAAAATTTAATCCAAAAAATCCAAACTGGCTTAATAGAGATAGATTTATTTTGTCAGCTGGACATGGATCAATGTTGCTTTACTCGCTTTTGTACTTAACTGGATATAAAAGTGTATCACTTAATGACATCAAGAAATTTAGACAACTAAATTCAATTTGTGCTGGACACCCAGAGTATCACCCAAACTCAGGCATTGAAACAACAACTGGTCCTTTAGGTCAAGGAATTGCAAATTCTGTGGGTTTTGCAATTGCAGAAAAAATTTTAAAGAAAAAATTAGGAAGTAATTTAATAAATCACAAAACTTATGTCTTGGCCGGTGATGGGTGCCTTATGGAAGGAATAAGTCATGAAGCAATGAGTCTTGCCGGTCACCTTAGACTTAATAATCTTATAATGCTTTTTGATAATAATTCTATTTCAATAGATGGTCCTACTAGTTTAGCAGTCTCAGATGACTATAAAAACAGATTTAAAAGCTATGGATGGAATTATATTTTAATCAATGGGCATAATTACAGAGAAATTTATAATGCGTTAAAAAAAGCGCAAACATCAAAAAAACCAACTGTGATTTCTTGTAAAACTAAAATAGGATTTGGATCTCCAAATAAAAGTGGAAAGGCTTCTTCTCATGGAAGTCCTCTTGGAATAGATGAAATTAATTTAGTTAGAAAAAAATTAGATTGGGATTATAAACCATTTAAAATACCTCAAAAAATTTTAATTGATTGGAGGAAAATTGGAGAAAAAGGTATTAAAAAGGAAAAAATATGGAATAAAACTTTTAGCAAACACAAACTAAAATTTAAAAATATTATAAAAAATAAATTCTCAAGTTCAATAATAAGACAAAAAAAAGATGCTATAAAAAATTCTAAGACTATAGCTACAAGAAAATCCTCAGAAGAGTTTTTATCAGCTATATTAAAAGAGAGAAATACTTTAATTGGTGGCTCTGCTGATTTAGCGGGATCAAACAATACAAAAACTAAGTTACATAAAATTATTAATTCAAGTAACTTTGATGGTAATTATATTCACTATGGTGTTAGGGAACACGCTATGAGTGGAATAATGAATGGATTAGCTCTTCATAGTAATTTTATTCCTTATGGAGGTACTTTTTTAATATTTTCAGACTATTGCAAACCTTCAATAAGACTGTCTGCTATAATGAAACAGAAGGTAATTTATATAATGACACATGACTCGATAGGCCTAGGAGAAGATGGTCCTACGCATCAACCAGTAGAGCAACTTGCTGCTTTAAGATCTATTCCAAACTTAAATGTTTTAAGGCCAGCAGATCAAACTGAAACAATTGAATGTTGGGATATTGCTTTAAATAGTAACAAAACACCTAGCGTATTAGCCTTAACCAGACAAAACTTAAAACCCATAAGAAATAGCTTTAGCAAAAAAAATCAATGCTCTATGGGTGCTTACGAGGTTATAAGGACAGGAAAAAACATAAATTTAACTATTTTAGCCTCAGGATCAGAGGTTAATCTTGCAATTGAGACTAGTCATAAATTGGCCAAACAAAAAATTTATTCAAAAGTAATATCAATGCCTTGCCAAGAAATTTTTGACAAACAAAACAAGAGCTACAAAGATAAAATCTTAAAAGAAAGCAAAAACACTTTTTCAATTGAGGCAGGATCAAAAATGCCTTGGGAAAAATATATTGAAAAAGGCTTGTCTTTTTCAATAGAAGACTTTGGTAAAAGCGCTCCTTATAAAAAAGTCTATGATCATTTTGGTTTAAGTAGTGAAAAAATTAGTAAAAAAATTAAATTTTATTTAAAGAAATGACAATAAAAGTTGGCATTAACGGTATGGGAAGAATTGGCAGAATGATTGTGAGGTCAATTTATGAAAATTACAAAGGTAAAATAATTATCAAACATATTAATAGTAGATCGAGCTCTGAAATTTGTGCAAATTTATTAAAACATGATTCAATTCATGGTAATTTTAGTTCTCTAGTAAAATCTGGAGAAAATTACATAAAAATAAATAAAGAAAAAATATCTTATACGCAACACTCAATAATTAATGACATAAAGTGGAAAAAATATGGTGTAGATTATGTTTTTGAGTGTACAGGTAATTTTAATTCTAAAGATCAATTAATGCCTCATATAAAAAATGGGGTAAAAAAAGTTATTGTATCAGCCCCATGTAAAATGGCAGATAAAACTGTAGTTTTTGGCATAAATCATAACAAGATCATGAAGAATGATAGTATTATTTCAGCAGCTTCTTGCACGACAAATTGTTTAGCTCCTGTTGCAGACGTAATTAATAAAAATTTTATAATTCTTAATGGTTTTATGACAACCATACACGCTTTTACAAGTGATCAAAGAATATTAGATAATTCTCACAAAGATCCAAGAAGAGCGAGATCTGCAAGTCAATCAATTGTACCAACATCTACTGGAGCATCAAAAGCTATTGGTGAGATTATACCCTCATTGAAAGGTAAGCTAGAGGGAGTAGCAATGAGAGTGCCAACACCAAATGTTTCGTTAATAGAATTTATATTTAATGTAAAAAAAAATATTAGCGTGAAAAAATTAAATAACTCTTTATTTTCAGCTTCTAAAAAAAAGCTTAAAAATATTCTAAATGTTACAGATGAGAAGCTAGTCTCAGTTGATTTTAATCATAATAGTGCATCTGCCGTCATAGACTCATCACTTACTAATGTAGTTGGTAATAAAATGGGTAAAATTTCAGCTTGGTATGATAATGAATGGGGTTTCTCGAATAGAATGTGTGATATTGCTGAGTATGTAAGCAAGATCAAATAATGAAATCCATTGAAAATATAGAAAATATTGAAAATAAAAGAGTAATTCTTAGACTTGATTTAAATGTTCCAATAAAAAATGGAAAAATAACAGATACTAACCGAATTGATAAGGTTATGCCTACACTAGAATTTCTATTAAAAAAAAAAGCAAAGATTATAATAATTTCTCACGTTGGAAGGCCAAAAGGTAAAATAGTTAAGGAACTTTCTCTAGAATTGGTATCGTTGTATATTAAAAGTAAAATTAAAAAAGAAGTATCGTTACTTAAAGAAAACATTTTTAAATTAAATAAAGAAAACATTTTTAAGAATTCAAATCATAAGTTGGTACTACTTGAAAATATTAGATTTTATCCCGAAGAAGAAGCCAACGATGATAAATTTTCAAGGAAATTAGCAAGCTTAGGTGAAATATATGTTAATGATGCATTTTCGTGTTCACACAGAGATCATGCTTCTGTATCAAAAATAACAAGGTATATTCCATCGTACAGTGGAATTCAAATTAATGCAGAGGTAAATGCTCTCAACAAGATAACTTCTGAAATAAAAAAGCCTATAACATGTATAATTGGTGGATCTAAAATATCTTCGAAAATAAATATAATAAAAAATTTAATACCAAAATTTAATAGCATTATAATAGTTGGTGCTATGGCAAATAATATACTGAAATTCAAAGGTTTAAAAATTGGTAGCTCTGTATATGAAAAAAATATTGACAACATAATTCACGAAATTTTCACCTATGCTGAAAAAAATAAATGTAAAATATATTTTCCTAAAGATGTTAAAATTGGAAAAAAACTGAACGATAAATCTTTTGAAAAAGAATTTAAAGACATTGAAGATGATGATATGATACTTGATGTAGGATCAAAAACATTAGTTGAAATAAAAAAAATTATTGACGATTCCTCGACAATATTATGGAACGGACCATTAGGTTACTTTGAAAATGAGAATTTTTCATTAGGAAGTTTAGAAGTTGCAAAATATATAGCAAATAGAGGAAACAAAATATTTTCCGTTGTTGGTGGAGGCGATACGGTTGCGGTAATTAATTCACTAAATATGAAAAATAAATTTAATTTTGTTTCAACTGCAGGTGGAGCATTTTTAGAATATCTTGAAGGCAAAGTTCTCCCTGGTATAAAAGCATTAAATTAAATGTCTGAATTAAACAAAATAGCTCTTCAAATATTGTCAAATGGCAAAGGTATACTTGCAGCTGATGAAAGTACAGGCACAATGACAAAAAGATTAGACTCAGTAAAAGTACATTCTGACGAAAATAATAGACTCCTTTTTAGACAAACTCTTTTTTCTTCTTCATCAATGAGTGAATGTATAGGTGGAGTAATACTATATGATGAAACAATAAGGCAAAGAACATCTAATGGAAAAACTATACCTGAACTAATAAACTCAAGTGGTTCATTAGCAGGAATTAAAGTTGATACAGGAGCCAAAATATTGGCAGGATCTAAAGAAGAAAAAATTACAGAAGGTTTAGATGGTTTAAGAGAAAGACTTAATGATTATTATAAACTTGGAGCAAGATTTACAAAATGGAGAGGTGTTTACTTAATTTCTGATAAATATCCTAGCAAACTATCTATTTCGGCAAATGCTCACGCATTGGCTAGATATGCTGCTTTAGTTCAAGAAGCAGGAATGGTTCCAATAATTGAACCCGAAGTTTTAATGGATGGCGATCATTCTGCTAAAGACTGTTTGATGAAAACATCTGAAGTAATAAATAAATGTTATGAAGAGTTAGAATTAAATAATGTTGATTTAAAGGGAACAATATTAAAACCAAACATGATTTTACCAGGAAATAATTCTGGTGAAAAAATTTCCAGTGAAGAAATAGCAGAACTAACTATAGATTGTTTAAAAAATAATGTACCTTCATCAGTCCCAGGCATAGCTTTTCTATCGGGAGGTCAAACAGAGATAGAAGCTACAGCAAACTTAAATCAAATAAACATAAAAAATGACACGAATTTTATAATGACTTATTCTTACGGAAGGGCTCTTCAGCAAAGTGCTCTAAAATTTTGGTCTAAAGATATAAAAAACATAATTGGAACTCAGAAAATATTCGATCACAGAGCTAAAATGTGTACTCTAGCTGCGCAAGGAAAATGGTCAGAAAATCTTGAAAAATCGCAATAAAAAATTTATTTATTTAATATCCCCTACCAAAATTAAAAATAGATCATTTTA
>CACGUE010000015.1 GCA_902576115.1 uncultured Pelagibacteraceae bacterium | reverse complement strand
CAATATCTAATTTTCCCATAATCTTAAATCTTGTAACCACAGCTCCATAATTTGAATGAAGAAATTTTTTAAAGTGTTCTTGTTCTTGTAAAATTCCATCTAATCTATATCTAACTCTTGATGTAAATCGATAAGGTTCAATATGAATATCTGAAACTCCTGATTTAATTGCTTCTGCTACAACTGCTGTACTAAACTTAATTACTTCAGACTCGTTTTCTATAGCTTCAATATCTTCTTCAGGTGGTTTTTCTAAAACTTCCGCTTGCTCATCTACATCGTAATCAAATGTTTTAGTCTTCTCGGCATTAGTTTGTCTAATATCAGAAATAGTTCTCTCACCGTCTGCTAGCAATTTATCTACAAAGTTTGAAATATCAGAAACTTTTGCTGCATGCAGTTCTATATCCATTTTTGTAATTGTTCGTAAATTTCTCATTAAACTCAATTTTGAAATATCAGATATTGCTATGTGCAATACCTTTCCCTCAATTTTGAAAGGAGCTATAAAGTTCATATTAATGTAATTAGATGGAAGAACGGCTTTTAATTCATCAGTTACAGCAATTGTTGACAAATCAACAACATCTAGTGATTGGTCTTTTACTAAAAGATCTAAAATCTTTTCTTCATCAGTTAGATTTAACTCAAATACTGCATCCAACTGGGATTTTTCTCCCTCACCAGATATTTTTTTAATCTCTACTAAATCTTTCCCTGAAATAATATCCTGATCAATAAGAATATTAATTAAATTAATCTCAGACTCTCTACTAATATTTATCATTATAAAATTCTTGGTGCTATAAACACTAACAATTCATCTAAGTTATCAGAATTTTCAGTACCTTTAAAGAGATTACCAATTACAGGCATATTACCTATAGCTGGAACTTGATCTTTAGATTTTGATAAAACGTTCTTTTTAATTCCACCAATTACTACTATATCACCATCTGCGACTAATAATTTTGTCACAATTTCCATTTTATTAACGGCTGGTGTGTCACCTGCTACAGATCTGTTTGGTGTGTCGTTATTTACTTGAATACTTAACAAGACATTTCCATCTCCAATAATACTAGGAGTGACCTCTAATTTAAGAGCCGCTTCCTTGAAAGATACTTGAGATCCTCCTCCTTCTCCTGGAGCTTCATAAGGTATTTCTTCACCTTGAGTAACGGTTGCCACTTGATTGTCTAATGTGAATACTTTTGGATTTGAAATAGTTTTACCCATTCCCATTCTTTCCAATGCTGTAATTTCTGCTTTTAAAACACCTGAACCAGTTCTTCTTAAAATTCCAATACCACTTGTTGGATTTGTAATTGCAAAATTTGCTAAACTGTCTGTTGCATCACCTAGATTAGCTGAATCTCCTGGCACTACGCCAGTTGCACTACCTGCGCTTCCTCCTGATAAACCTCCAGTAACGGTACCTGCTCTATTATAATAACCTCCTAATCTTGTTCCTAGTGCTTTTTCAAAATCAGAATTTGCCTCAACTATAAAAGCTTCGATTAAAACTTGTTTTGTTCTTATATCTATTTCTTTAATAACTTTATCAACTACATCTAAGTCTTTCTCTTTTCCTCTTACTATTATTGATCTTGTTGTTGCTTCTTCAGTTATTTGTATTGGTGTATATGAACTTTCACCCGCTGTTGAAGTAAACAACTCATCAATGGTCTGTTTGGCTTGTGCCGGGGTTATATAATATAGTCTAAAAATCTCAGAGTATATTGGCTCAACACTATCTTCTAATTCTACTTTCTTTTTAACAGCTTGCGCTCTTTCAGACTTGTAAGTTTCTTGCGCAGTTAGTGTTTCAGGAGAATGAACTCTTATCAAATTACTAGCAACATCAACATCTGATGCATAATTTTTCATATCTAAAAGTGCTTGAAAAGCTTTGTCCCAAGGAACATCAATTAATTCTGCTGATATTGCTCCTGCAACCTCATCTCCAACTAAAACATTTATCTCTCCTATTTTACCCATCAATTTCATGGTTTCTTTGTAATCTAGGTTTTTAAATTTAAGAGTTACCCGTTGTTTTAATAGTGGATAGTCATCAGGTATTATTAGGTAATTTCTTTGTGCCTCAGACGATATTTTTTTTCTTTTTCCAAGTTTTTTTGCATCACCTTCTATGGGTTTGGGACCCATTTCTAAAGTTTTTGCGATTTCTGATTGTCCACTACTTACAATATCTTTATTTTTAATTAGAGGTGTGTTGTGTTTGAATGGCTTGTCATATTTTTTCAAGTTTTGACAAGCATTTAATGCAACTAATAAAAATAATAATCCAAAATATGTTAATATTTTTTTAATAGTCATCTGCCTCCCGGACCTGATTATTAAAATCAATTATCATGAATTTACCATCATCTTTTTTAAATATTGCCTCTGTTAATCTTAAATCTACTAATTGTATTTCTCCAAGATATTGACCTAAGGTCATTGTTAAAACTTCCCCGCCAGAATTAACTAAAGAAATATAACTATAATCTTTTCCAGAAATTAGACCTGCTAATTTAAAATTATACAAGCTCATTTCATTATCTTGTTCATCTTGTGGTATGCTTGCTGAAGATGACGTTCCCTCATTTCCTGCAAAAGGATCGTTTAATGGAACTTCTTCATCTTCCTCCATTTCTTTAACAATTTCTTTTGCTGCATCTAAGACTTCTTGTTTTTGATCATGATTATCTGCAAAAGCAGCGTTTGCTATTAAAGAAAATATTATGATGAAAAAGATTTTAAAAAAATTCATCTGGTAATCCTACTATTGTTAATTCACCTTGCGCCATTATCGCTCCAGTTGAATCGTTTTGTACTATACTTATAGTCTCTTTGTCAAAATTTAACATTTTATTTTGTCTAGAAACTGCTCTTTTGAACTTTATGTAACCTAAAAAATTCCCTTTGATTTCATAATCTACAGGTATTTGATAATAAGAAACCATATCCATTGTGATATTATTTTCTGCTTGTTGAGTAACTCCCTTTTTAAATACTGGCTTAGGTTTTTTCTTTTCAATTTTTGATATCACCAATCCATTTACAGCAGCATACTTACTTAAACTTTCATAAAGATCTTCAACCTCAGCTTTTGAATGAAATAAAGTTGAAGTTTTATCAAAATCAGGTTTCATTTTTTTAATTCTTGTTTTGAAAGTAATTATTTCATTATCAAATTGTGTGATTTCGTTTTGCTTTACTATTTTGTCATTATATTTAGCTTTTCTTTCTTTGACCATTGGATTTAAAATTACATAGTAAATTATTAAAAATAAAATTATTGCTCCAAAACCAGATCCAAATTTGATTAAAGTTTTTTTATCTACAGCAGCTAACTTTTGCTTTAGATCATCCATAGTCATGTTTTTTAAATCCATTATACTTGCTCCAATACACAGGCTACTTTAAAGCCCTTCATAGTTTGTGATCCCTGCTGCTGGCCTTGAGGCAGCGTCATGCTTGCTAATGAAGCTTGTGAGATCAATTTTTTATTGTTCAAATTACTAATTAATTTCAAAATGTCTTGATCACTAAATGCTGTTCCTTCAATAACAACTAAATCTGAACCATTATATTCTATTTTGCTAAATTTAACTCTTTTTGGAACTGCAGATGCAATCTGTGCTAATACTCTAAAGCTTACTGTTTTATTAGATTTAATTGATTTACTTAATTGAAGTGATTTAAGCATAAAACCAATTTCTTTTGCATATTTATTTTTCTCTAAAGTTTTAAGCTCGTGCGTTTGTAAAATTTCATCATAACCTTCTATTTTTTTATTAAGATCTGTAATTTGCCAGAATGATAAACCAAATAAAACGACATAGATTAGTGCAACTATTCCAACTACACCTTTGAATGCAAAATTTGAAAAAGCTTTTGCTTTTTTCTGAGCAATCATATTTTCTCTGTTAGGTAAAAGGTTAATATTTTTAACAGCAGTAACAAATTTATAGTAACCAAAAACGTCTAGTTTTCTAAATGCAAGTCCCATCACTGTTGAAAAATATGAACGGTTATCCATTTTAATATCATTTTCTAATTGTGCAGGAATTTTTATTCCATCAAAAGGATCAAATAAATTGTATCCAGTGTTAACCATATTTTTTCTAAAGCTACCAAGGTAATCTTCAACATTTTGTAGATTTGATGTAACTTTTAAATTTCTAATTCTTTTCTCATATTTTTGCTCAAAGTCTTGAACTGCTTGTTTGACTTGTGTCATATATCTTCTAACAAGTGCATCCATCTCTTCTTGATTATTGCTTTCTTGAAGTGTTTTTCTATCTTGAGATCTAATAAAAATATCAGTTATAATTGGATTGTTTTCGTAAAGTATCATTACATAGTTTTCATCTAAACCAAATTCTAGAACAGCAGTTAAGTTAGAGTCTTCAATTGAACCTGCAATTTGATTAATTTGATCAACAGCAGATTTTAATGCAAAACATTTAACATCTATAATAACAGCATTTAATCCACCTTTTTTAATAATGTCTGTATAGCTATTAATGTCTGACAATTTTGATGCCACAAAAAGGATATCCATTGTGTTTCCTGTTTTGTCTCTATTAATTACTTGATGGAATATAGAGTAGTCATTTAAATTATCAGTTAATTGAACTAAGTTTTCCCAAAGTGAATCTGTATCTATGGCTTTCTTTAATTCTTCATCGGTCATTAAAGGTGCGGTAACAACTCTAATAATTGCGCTAGTTACAGGAATTGCGATTGCAGCGTTAGTCGTATTAATTTTAGATTTTTGTAAAGCTAATTTTAATTCTTCAGCAACTTTATCAGGATTTTCAAGTACAGTTCCATTTTCTGGAATACCCTCAAATTTATGAACATAGAATTTATCTAAAACCCATTGATTGGCTTTATTACTTGAAACTTGCGATAATCTTATCTCTGAAGGAGTAAGTTCAACTCCTAAAATTTCCTCACCTTTAATAGATTGTTTTCCTAATCTATTTTTAAGAAGCTTACTAAAAAATCCCTCTTTTTTTTTGCTCTCCCCTCCTTGTGGCACAGGAGGTGCGTTTGCATCATCTTTTTTTTTCTTTTTAAATAAATTTGCAAAAGGATTTTTCATAAATTTTATAAATGAATTTTAACTTTATACTCAACTTTTACTAGAATAAAAACAACTGATATTCAAATTGGGTTTTTTGCAAAAATTAATTGGTAAAACAAGTCAATTTTATAGTACAAAGGGTTGTATGTTTGAAAAGTTAGAACAACTAGCCAAAGATAATAAAAAAATCTCTGATTTTCATATCAGAGCAGGATCTCCACTTGCATACAGACAAACTGGAGAAATAATAAAAGTCCAGGAAGTCATGGTTACAGCTCAAGATCTAAAAGATATGCTTTCAATGAATTGTAATGAACATGAATTAAATAAATTTGAAAAAACACACGAACTTGATACATCTGTTACTCTAAGTGGATTAAGATTTAGAGCGAATTTTTATAAAACGATTAATGGACCTGCATGTGTTTGCAGAAGAGTTGAAAGTAAAATTCCAGATATGGAACAATTCAATTTACCACAAGCTCTCTATGACATTGTTGATTTTCATAAAGGTTTAGTTTTAGTAACAGGTCCAACTGGTTCTGGTAAATCAACAACACTTGCAGCAATTGTAAATGAAATTAATAAAACAAGAACTTCAAATATTATCACAGTAGAAGATCCAGTAGAATTTATTCATAAAGATAATAAAAGCATTGTCTCTCATAGAGAGGTAGGAAAACAAACAGAAACTTTTGCAGCGGCATTAAAAGCAGCTTTAAGGGAAGATCCCGATGTAATCCTTGTTGGTGAGATGAGAGATCTTGAAACAATAAGTCTTGCATTAACAGCTGCAGAAACTGGACATTTAGTTTTTGGAACTTTGCATACAAGTGGTGCACCAAGTACAATTAACAGAATTATAGATGTGTTCCCTCCAGAACAACAGGAACAAATTCGAGCTCAAATTTCAACTTCTCTTAAAATGGTTGTGACCCAAAGATTGTTAAAGACTAGAGATGGCGCAGGAAGAGTTGGTGCATTTGAAATAATGAAATGTACCGCACCTATACAAAACTTGATTAGAGAAGCAAAAATTCACCAAATTCCAAGTATAATGCAAACAGCAGTTAGAGATGGAATGATTACCATGGAAAAATCTCTTGAAGAATTAGCGAAATCAGGGAAAATAGATCCAGGTGCAGCAAGATCAGAACATTAAAGGATTTACAATTTTAGAGTTACTAGTTGTTATTACAATAGTAGCAATTATTTCTGCTGTTGCTTACCCGAATTTTTCAAATTGGAGACAAGATAGGGAGTTAAGAGCCGCAATGGAAAAAGCGGCGACTATGCTTTCATCTGTAAATACATTGTCTCAAAGAGGAAATTATCCCTTTGTTCAATTTAGAGTAACACCTAACGGAACTTCATCAACAAAATTTGTTTCAAAAGGAATGGATGCAACATCGTTATCAATTAAATTAAATAATGCGCAAACTATCGAATGTAATACTTCTAGTGGTAGTTACTGGGACAATAACCAAGTTGATGAAACTACAAAAAAAATATCAACACATATTAGCAAAGACGGTGCTGTTTGTTTTTCTAAAGATGGAAGTTATTTTAAAGCACACGGAACTTTAAAAAATAATTTAAATGTTACAGTCGAAAATAGATCAACAAATCAATATTTGATACTTTGTACAACATCAAACGCAAGAAATGGTGGCAAATGTCCTTTAGATCAAGGAGGTGGATTGGAAAAACCTGCATACTTGGTTGAATGGACTAGATTTGGTAATATAAGTAAATTTAAATGGAGTGGAAGTGATTGGAATAGGCAAAACTAAATTCTCAGAAAAAGGAATGACTCTGCTTGAAGCCTTGGTTTCAACTGCAATTATAGGAATTGGATTTGTTGCGGTTTTTCAGATGGTTAATTATTCAGTTCAATCAATTGATGTTTCTGGAGAAAGAACAAAGGCAAATTATTTGGTCTCTATGGTAGCAGAAGACTTAATCTCTGAAAGAGACTCAAACTCTCCTACTACAGATGTAAAATTTAAAGATTATTTAATAAATAATTCTTGGAGTATGGCAAACTGTTCTAATAGAGGTACATCTTCCACTAATTTTAATAATGCAGTACAAAACAAGTTTCAAAAATGGGATAAAAGATTTTCTAGAGAAAGACTAAAATGTAAGGGAAATAAAGATAATAAAATTCTCAAAATTTACGAAATCTGCAATAACAATGCTGCAGCAAATAACTGCAAATATAACAACACTACAAATTACAAAGGTAATGGTGTTTACGAAAAATGGTATCTTGGAAAAATGGAAGTCAATCTTAACGACGGCAAAAAGAAAAAATATTTATATTTTCAATTTAATTAATGAAAAAAAAATTAAGCAATATTGCTGGTGTAACTTTAATAGAAATTCTAATTGGAATTTTAATTTCTGTTGTGATGATGGGAGCTATGTTCACCTCATACACCGTTGTTAATAATACTTACTCTCAAGTTACCGATCGAGCAAAAATTTCAACAGCTGGAAGAGATGTTGTTGGAATGATTATGAGAGATATTAGAAATGCTGGATTTATGTATTTCAATGATAATATCAAAACATCAAATGAGCATATTCCAATACTAATAACTAAATATGTTAATTTCTCAGAGTGTGATAAAATCGATATCGTTTACGGAGATGTAAATTATAAACAAGGTAGAACACCTGCTTATATATATGAGAGATATAAAATAACTTACAAATGCAAAAAATCTACTATTCCTGATAAAACACAACCTCAATTAGGTGGAGGTGGCTATCCTCCAATTGATGCTTTTGCTGTTTATAAAAAAAAAGTTAAATGGAATAATACATCAGGCAGATGGGATGATCCTACAACAGATAACAATGACAAAACATATGATGATCAACTGGTTGTAGACTATGTTGATGATATGATTTTTAATCCTGTTGACGAAAAAGGAATGTTAATCAATCCACCACCTTCTGCAACAAATGTAAATAAAGATTTAATTTATAAAATCAAAACTGTTGATATCGCATTAACTGTTAGATCAACAAAAAATTTTTTTAGAAATTCTAAAATTAGAGATGTATTTGCATTAAAAGACTCAACTAGAAATAAAAAGAAAACTGACAAATATTTAAGAGATACAATTATTGTAACTGCTCATGCAAGAAATTTGGGAATGGAATAATGAAAAAAAATGAACAAGGTTTTGCGCTAGTATTATCTTTAGTCTTAATGCTTGCAATGTCATTAATGGGAGGGGCATTAATTGTAATATCAGCAGGTGACCATCAAAGTAATAATAAGAGTGATGAGTATCAACAAACTTTCTATATTGCTGAAACAGCTTTGATCGAAGGTGAAAAATATGTACTCAATCAATTTTTAGGACCTTGGAGTACTCAAAATCATGTAAGAGATACATCTAAGAGAAATTTACCAGCTAATAACACTCAATGGAACGGTAATATGGCTAATTACAGGATCAATTATAATTCTAGCAATAGCTCCCTTTATTATAATACAGAAAATTTCTGCGCTAATAGCTTTAAGGACTTAGACAAGGTTAGATTAAGTGGAAATTTCTATGAT
Organism: uncultured Pelagibacteraceae bacterium; assembly: GCA_902576115.1. Classification (GTDB taxonomy): domain Bacteria; phylum Pseudomonadota; class Alphaproteobacteria; order Pelagibacterales; family Pelagibacteraceae; genus Pelagibacter. The sequence continues at coordinate 11,824 of CACGUE010000015.1, read as the reverse complement.
GTTGTAGCTGCACAAAGTTGGAATTTCGGAAAATTAGTCCGTGACAGTTTTAATACTGCAACTAATGATGAGAGAAAAGAAGCAGAAAAACTTTATAATTATTTTTATGAATTTTTTGTCATAAGAATTGGTGCTGCACCTTTTAGAGGTACTGGTTCTAGTATCAAAAAAGGCTCAACTGACAAAGGAAATGATGGAATGGCTTATCGAATTTATGGCTGTGGTTTAAAGAAAGGCAATGAAAGAATGGTAGTTGCTTTAGAAAGTGTGATTGTATTACCTAAATAAAATGACGACAAATATAAAGAGTTATAATAATATTTCTTAATCTATGAAAAATTTAATCAAATTTATTATAATTTTTTCAATTTTTAGTTCTCCTGTCCAAGCTGCTTGTGATTTTTTAATTGATATTGGAGATAGTGGTAAAAAAATTTTTGATAAATTTGGTCAACCGTTACCAGGTTTTAAAGGCCAATTTTATATGCCTGTTCCGTCGCCAGAGTTATGTCCAAATGATAATTTAAATGATGATATTGCAGTAGAATATGTATTTCTAGGCGAAACAGAAGATGCTGCAAAATTAGCTGCCATTAGAATGATTGTTATGAACGATGGTAAAAACACTGAGAATAATAAATTAACATTAATGAGATATGTTAAAAAAGTTTACGGTGATTTTGATACAGGACAAAATCCACAAATTTTTGATAGTTTCAAAATTTGGGAAAAAAGTAATAATGATGTCATTGTATATAAAAGAATGCTTGGTGAAGAAGAACTTTTTGAAGAAGAATTAATGATTACAACTGTAGAATACGATGAAAAATTAGGTAAATTTTACTATGATCTTGAAGTTGAGTTAGAGAAAATGGAGCAAGAGCAATAATTATGAAACTGAAACTTTTAATTTTGAAAGTCATTTTAATTTTATCTTTTTTTTCTAATAATAGTTTTGCAAAAAATTTACCACCTGGTTCTGGGATATCAGATGTTCCAGCTAATGTATTAATCCTTTTAGATAAGTCTGGAAGTATGAGTGTTAGAATGACGAGTGGAGACGGGTTTTCTTATCCTTACAGTGTAGCAACCGATAGTAGTGGCGATATTTATGTAGGTCAATATTGGATACGTGGAATAAAAAAAATGACTTATTCAACAAAGAAAAATGATACCAGCTTTGGACGTAATGGAATTTATAGAGGATCAGGTAATTGCAGATCTTATTATCCAATGAATATGAAGGTGCATAATAATAAATTATATGTTGCCTCTTTTTATCAACATAGAGTTTTTAGGATTGATCTTTCAAACGGCAACTGTGATTGGAGCGCAAGTTTACGATATGCAAGACAAGTCTCGATTGCTCAAAATTTTTTGTATGCTGCAGGAAATGGGGGTATGTTGACGTACAATATATCTGGAGCAACTCCTTCACAAGTAAGTTGTCCATTTTCAGGTAATTTAAGTTCTTACGGTCGTTATTATGGACAGACCCCAGATTATAAACGAGAAAATTTTTATGTGCAATATTATCGTTACCTTTATAGATTCACGATTGGAAGTAACGGTTGCATAAATACAAATTGGTCTAGCAGAATAAATGTTGGTTGGTGGTACTACTCATATGGAATGGATCATCATCCATCAAATGAATTTATATTATATGGTAATGATTGGTCAAATCATAGAGTTTCTAAAGTTACATTAAACGCATCAAGAAATGGCACTGACTCAATTAAAAACGTTGGAAGGTATGGAAGAACTGCATCAAAGTCTGGAAATGTTAGAATGTATTATGCATGGGGTTTAACCGTAGATAAAGTTAACAACAGAGTGCTAAGTTCCAATTATCATAAACAAAGTGTTCAAGCATTTGACCTGGATTTAAATTTTGATAAAGAATTTGGGGGTTCTGCTGGAACAAGAATGACGGGTGCCCATGAAGCTATTCAATCAATTGTTACTGATAGTTCCTTAACAGCAGGAGTGAATTTTGGATTTGGTTACTGGTCGTGGGATAATAGTGGGTCTGGTTTTAGAACTTGGACTGGGGATATAACTAATGGAAGAGCCACACCTTGTACTAGTAGAGCTTGTATAAAAGTAAGAGCACATAAACAAGGGGCGGCAAAAATCAATTCGATCATAAAATCAGTTCAGCCTGGTGGTGGAACAAATGCTGATAACTGGGCAAAACAAGCTGAAGAATATTATTTGCACAGTACTTTATCTCCAATAGATAAAAACTTAACTTGTCAAAATAGTTATGTTTTAGTTATAGGTGATGGAGATTGGTATAATCACAACGGTGCCGCTAGAAGAGTTTCAAAATTATTAAATTCACATAAGATAAAGACTTTTACTGTAGCTTATGGAACGGGACTATCAAATGGTGGTGTAAGAAACTTTAATAGGATGGCACAAACAGGTGGAACTAATAGCGTTATCGTAGCAAGAACCACTCAATCTCTAAAGACGCAATTAAAAGCTGCCATATCACAAATTATTGCTCAGAAGTTATCTTTCTCTGCACCTGCAATTACAGCAACAATTGAACAAGGTGGGTCTTTATATCAAGCTCAATTCGATTATGAGCAAAATAAAGAGTGGAAAGGAACACTAAAAAGTACTGCGATAGACTCAAATGGTAATGTTGGTAAAAAGAATTGGGATGCAGCCGAATTACTTGAAAAAAGAAGAACAGATGACAGAAAAATTTGGACCCACCTTCCAAATACATCTGCGAATTCTGGTTATAGTAATTTAAATAATTGGGTAACATCAAACTATAAAGATATTGATAAATTGTTTACTCATACAAATAATGAAGTGCCAAATTATCATAGTAAAAGTGATAACCCTACTAATACGCAAAGATGTAAAAATGTTGCTTCAGTTCAAAATGATAATGAAGATGACATTAAAGGCCTAATACAGTTTGTTAGAGGACAAGATTATTTTGATTATGATGGTGATTGTAATTTAACTGAAACAAGACCTAACCCTCTTGGAGATATTTACCATTCAGAATTAGTGGTAGTTTCGAAACCATCAGCTGAAACGGCTTTTGCTGGAAGAAATCAAGAGTCTTATTGGAGATCTTTGAAAAATTATTCTTCATTTGCACAAAAACATTCTTCAAGAAAAGAAACAGTTTATGTTGGCGCAAATGACGGTATGCTTCATGCATTTGATGGAAAAACTGGTAACGAAATTTGGGCATTTGTTCCACCGTTTATTGCATCATCAATGCCAAATATGGTTAACGTAAATTTAAATAGAAGTGGTGTTGGTGGTTCTAATGCTATTTATGGTGTCGATGGATCTGTTACCGCGCATGATATGTTTTATAAAGGTCCTTATGATAATAAAAAAGAGTGGCACACAATACTAATGGTTCCATATGGTAGAGGTGGCGCAGGATTTTCTGTGTTAGATATTACAGATCGAGATGCACCAATGCATCTATATTCAGTACTTAATGATGGAATTCAAACTCAAGTCCATGTAATGGATCATAACGGGACTATCTCAAGTTATGATTACATCAAAAAAATTTATGACTTAGCAAGCTTCTTTGAGTCTAATACTGTGAGAACGAATAATTCTACTGATTTTACATGTAAAAGTGATGAATCAACCGCATGCCAGCAAAGCAATGTTTGGACTTTAGATGTTCCTAATTTGAGTAAATCTGATGTTTCAATATTAATTGACGACAAACCATTTACTAACTTTACAGTGAAATCCTCTACAATCACAATTCCTGCGCCGCCTGGTAGTGGTGGGCAAGCTCAAACAAAGGCAGCAACCGAGATCACTTTGATAAATAAAACATTAAAATTTTATGGATCAGATCCATGTGCAAGTAATCCAAATACAGCTTGTAACTTAAGTAGTTCGAATATGGCTTTACATATTAAGCCTGGCTCAGCACAAACTGGAGTATTAAGCCAACCTGAATATGATTATAGTGAATTAGGTGGAACTTGGTCGTCTCCTAGAATAATAAGAATGCCAAATAAAGGTCCAGGAGATAATAATTTAGAAGATGATATTTATGTTGCAATTATGGGTGGAGGATACGGTGTTCAAAACTCAGGAGTTGGTTCTAATTTAACAATTGTTAATCTTGAGGATACAACGTTCCCAGGTAAACTTGAAAAAAGAATAGATATTGAGGATATGCTGACGAACGATATCGTTAATTCAACACCAGGTTCACCAGTTGTAATTACAGCAGATACCGCAAGAGGAATTGATTTTAGAGGTGCGCTTGTCTACATGAGTGATCTTGAAGGAAAAATTACTAAGTTTAATTTAACGAATAATAGAAATGATGGAACAGGTAAAGCTTTAAAGATGTATGATAGCACAACATTATTTAAGGCAGGTTCAAACCAAACTAATGGTAGATATATGTATCATTCTATGGACGCAACAATTGGACAAACTACTAATTCATTATGGTTATATGCTGGAACTGGAGATTATGAGAGAATAGGAAATACAAGTAATGGTACAGACAACTTAATGATTGGTATTAGAGATCCTCATTATCCAGATTATAGAGATGTAGCGGTTCCTAAAAAAGCTGCTGATTTAACAAAATGTAAAAATACCACAAAAGACAAAACAGGTGCTAAATGTCCAACCTCAACTGATACCGGTTGGTATATAAAATTAGATAAATCTCAGAAAGTTACTGCTGAACCAACAGTATCAAGTGGATTGGTATATTTTCCAATTTATCAACCAACATCATCGGTTAATAAATGTAGTCTAGGTGATGCATTTATTTGTGGAGTTGATGATGAATGTGGAACAAATTTCTCATCTCAACTTAAAAATTTGAGAAGAGGAGATACTTGTAAATATGTTGGACAAGGTGTTTTATCCAAAATTGTAGTTTTTGCAGGTAAGCTGTTTGCAAACATTGCTGGTCAATCTGCTGGAAGTATAAAAGACTTAGTTAGCATTGAAGCTGCTGCAGGTGGAACATCTAGTTATAGAAGTTCTTGGAGACAGAACTATTAATCAATAGACATTTATGAAAAAGATTTTACTTAGTATAATCTTATTCTTTTTATTTAGTTCCATAAGTTATGCTGGTCCTTGTTTAACAACAATAGCTAGTGCATCAACAAACCAACTGGCTTGTGCAGATGATGATATTTTAAATGTTACTTCTGCTGGTTCTATTACCTACAATGACCATAAGGCTGTTGATCTAGAGGATGAAACTGGAGTTCAGATTACAAATGATGGAACAATCCAAACAGAAGATGGAACTAATAAACAAAAAGCAATTCATGCTCAATCATCTTTAAATACAACAATAACTAATAATGGAACTATCAACTCAGACAATAATGAAGGAATTTATATAGATTACGCAGAAAATATAACAATCACAAATAATGCGGGTGCCACAATTAGCGCTGAAGCAGGAAATGCGATTGAGGGTCGAAATGTTGGTTGGTGTGATAAGGCTGGAAATAACGATAATTGTCAATCTAGTTTATCATCCTCGGGCTCTACTGCAGTTGGGCTAATATTGCATAATCACGGTATGATTAGTGCAACACAAGGAACAATTTTGTTAGGCACTGGAGGAGGAGGAAACCCACGAAGTCGAGGTGTTAAAATTTATAACTATGATGGAGGAACAATTAAATCTACATCAGGTAATAACCCAATTATCGCAAAATATCTTACAGATAGTGAAATTATAAATTATGAGGGAGGAACAATCGAGAGTGCAGGTAGATATGGTATACTAGCTGAAAATGGATCAAATATTACAATAGATAATCGTGGAACAATAACTTCAGATAGAAATACTATTTATTGTAGAGAGTGCTCTGGAGTTACATTTATAAATTCAGGAACAATCAGCTCAACAAATACAGGTACTAATACAGGTACAGTTCTTATTGATAGACAAGGAGATAGTGATGATGCTCATACAATTACAAATAGTGGAACTATAGATTCGGCGTTTGGACCGGCAATACAAATAGCTAGAAACACTGGTGGAACAACTATCGACAATACTGGAACAATAAAATCAACAACAGCTGCTATTGGAGCTGGTAGAACAAAGAACCTTACCATAAATAATCATGGAACGATAACATCAACAGGTGAGAATGATACAGGTCACTTTGGAATTGGATTTGGTAATGATTCAACATCTGTAGAAGCTGGTGAAAATGTAGTTCTAAATAATTTTGGAACAATTAGCGCAATTAATGGTGATGCAGACGGAATTAAAATTGGAGATTATCACGCCAATAAAAACTTTGATGACTTAACAATTAATAATTCAGGAACTATTTCAGGAGGTGACAATTCTATTGTTATGGCAAATTCAAATAACACAGGATTAGAAATAGTTACAAAAGGTGAAGGTACTTATAATGGTGAAATTGAATTAAATAGTACCAATACTACCATGACATTAGATTGCAGTATTTCAAAAGATCAAAAAATAGAAATTCATAATAAGACAAATATGGTAATCACAAATAATCTTTGTGGAAATGATACCTATGAAATATTAGATAGCAACAGTGATCCAGATGCTGATAATTCAGAAACAAATGGTTTCTTATATGTTTATGGTGAAGATTTAGATATTGATAGCCATAATAAAAAATATAGATCGGAAATATTTTTATCTAATTTAAATGATATTTTTAATTCAGTTTCAGAAGAAAAAAAATCTAGTGGATATTATTCTGTAAAAAAAAGAGACAATATTTATAAAAATGAAACAACAGGAGTTACTGGAGATTTTAAAATTAAAAATGATAATTTTACACCATTTTTAAGTTATTCTAGTCAGCAAGCAAAATTTAATAATGGAGAAGCTTTAGATAGTGAAAATTTAGCTATTGGTTTAAAAAAAGAAATTGATTATGAGAAATTTAAATTTTCTGTCCTTTCAATTTTCGGGTTAACTCAAAATAAATATTTAGATCTTGAAACTGAAACACAACAAACTATTTCAAAAGAAAATCTAGGTCAGTTTGCTGCTGTAAATTATAAAGCTTCTAGAAAATTAGAAATTGATGATAGTCAAAGTTTAAATATTGAAGTGGATGGTAAATATGGTCTAAGAAGACTACCTACTTATTTGTCATCCTTTACAGATGGAGATCTTTCTGTTGATGATGCTGTAGATCAAGTATTATCTGGTGGATTTAATGTTGAGTATTCAAAATCTTTTGAGAATGGTTTTGTTCTTAAGCCATATACAGGCCTATCTTTAAATCAAACTTTTAGTGAAAAAATTGACATTGTTGCAGATGGTGAAAGAAAAGACATGGCCCATTATATGGATGATGATTTGGCTATAAAAGCAGGTTTAAATATAAGCAAAAATACTGATAATTTTGGCCTAAACTTTAATCTAGAGTTTAATGAACAAAATGGACTTAAAGACAGCCAAGCAAGTATTTCATTAACAAAAGTAATTCAAAATAATATTAGCAAAAAAATAGAGGGTCTACCTATTGATCCAGAACTAGAAAAATTATTTGATCAATTACAGCTAGCTAAAGAAAATGAGAGATTGGCTGAGATAAGTGGTAGAGCAGTTGAAGAGAATAGAATAATGAAAGAAATGATTATTCAGTTGATAAAAGAAAATAATAAACTCAAGACTGAAAGAAATCTTTTATTAAAAAACTAACTTTAAAACTTTTATAAAACTTATTTGGTTATTTGAATAGATCTGCTTTTCGTAAAATTTAAAGAAATTTTTATATTTTGATTTATCTTTTTCCATCAGTTTGAGATAAATCTCTTGGATAGTATCCGAATTTTTTATTTGAAGTTTTCTTTTTTTTCTAAAAAGAATAAGAGCCAATTTTAGCCTCATCAATTTAATTGAATTGAAATTATATAATAATTTTATGCTTACAAATAATAATATTGGTACGAATATCCAAATAATGACTTTTGAAAAATTTAAACTTAATAATTCTTTTATAAAATTTTTTCTTTCGTTATCGTCGTATGATAGTAAATGTTGGGTCCATACAAAATCAACATAGTTAAAATAAAAATTCATTATTTTGAAAAAATTATTAGAAAATATCGAACTTGAAAATTTATCATTATTTACAAAATAATTATTTAATGAATTTCTAATATTAGAATTAGGTATTGCTCTAGTTGGATCAATTCTAACCCACCCTCTTTCATCAAACCAAACTTCTGCCCAAGCATGTGTATCTTTTTGTTTAAATTGAAAAAAATTTCCTATCTCATTTAAATCTCCACCATAGTAACCTGTTACTATCCTACTTGGAATTTGTGCTAATCTGGTAAGCAACACAAACATTCCTGCATAATATTCGCAGTATCCTTCTTTAGAATTAAAGAAAAAGTTTTCATATTTATTATTTGAGTTTATCTGAGGACTAAGGTTATAAAAATACGATCCATCAGAAAATCTTTTATAAATTTTTTCAATGAATTCTTCTTTAGTGCTTACATTATTTTTATCTACCCAATCTTTAATTTTCGGTGATATGTTTTCTGGTAACAAAGTATAATAACTTTTAAGTGGGTTATCCAAAGAATAATCAGATTTATTCATTTGAAAAATTAATTTCTTTTTTCTGTCAATTAGTTCTCTACTTACAAAAGATTGGTTAAAATAATCTTTTGTAATTTGAATATCATTAGTGATTAATTTTGAGTTTTTTAAACTTGGTATCCATTTTTTTTTATATGGTTCTAAAATAATCTGATAATTTTTATTTAAATCTTCATTACTATCTATTCTCAAAGAATTTTTAAATTCACTAAAAAAGATAGTAACTTGAGGAAGGTCTCCAAGATTGATCTTTTTCCATATAATCAAAGATTTTGACCCTGAAATAAAGATTCTCCTTCTTAAAATTGTTATTTATTAAAGTAAAAACTTCTTCGTCTGAGTTCGAAAACTGGCTAAATGATCCAAGATCTATGCTATCTGGAATACCTACTGAACTTGCAGATGAATCAAATAATCTGAAATTTACCTCTGCCCTTGGAAATACAAGATAAAAAATAATAATAATCGGAAATATACTAAGACCAAAGCCTAAATATTTTAAAATATTTTTTAAACTGAAATCGAGAATTTCCTTTTGTTGAATAAGATACATGTTAACAACTAAAAGTATTAGGATTAAAAACGAATTTAATGTACTCAATATATCTTGACCCTTAATTAAACTTGCTACTGCAATAATCATAGAGATTAAATTAAATGACAAAAGATTATTTTTATTGTTGAGTTCTGAGAACTTTACGATTAGCAAAACTCCAAGACAATTTAGAAAAAATTCCTCAGACAAAACATATTGATTAAGGATCAATTGAATATACAGAGCTCCCAAAGCAAATATTCCAACCACTATAGATTTAAAATTAAAGTGTATTTTCGAAAAAACAAAACTTAAAATAAATAAAGTGACCCAAAATATTTTATTAGTTAATAGTAAATCTGTAGATAATGAAATTAAGCAAAAGAATAATATAACATAAGTAAGAAGACTAATATTTTGCGATTTAATTTTTAACATTTGAAATATACTTTAAAATTTTATTTAGAGAGTTTTTATTTTTGTTTAAATGGAAAACATTATCTCTGTGTTTAAAGGTTAAATTTAGGCTTTTTGTGAAATAATAATCTAAAATAAATACTGAATAACTTAATAATTTCTCAAATTCTATATGATTGTATTTATTTAAATCTAGGATTGATTTTTTTGAGTTTTTAAAAGACTTAAATTCTTTTACAAATTTTTTATTTTGAATAGTTGATTTTTTCCAAGCGATTTTTGAGTAACTATCTCCTTTCTTGTATTCATCTATACCATCAAATTCATCAGAATTATTATTTTGGTGAATTTTAAATTCTTGTAATAATTCTTGATTAGGAATTAATTTTTGTGGAAATACATATACTTTACTAAAAGGTTGATAATTTATTTTTGTCCTTATTATTCCAAATGGATATATCGATTTTAAAATTATTTTATTTAAAGAATAGACGCCCCTTTTGTCATAATTATATTTTATATTAAATTCTTTTATTTTATCCGATAAATTAAAATTTTGTAATTTTGATTTATTGATCTCTAAATCGATATTTAATTTTTTCTCTTTTGCATCATTAATTATCTTAAAGTTTATATGTTCTGTTTTATTTGCTTCAGCTAAGTATTCTGTTAGAAAATTTATTCTTAAATTGTTAATATTTTGATGCGAGATAAAAATTGAAATAAAGAAAATAAAGAAAATAACAATTGAAATAAGAAGTCCTGAGTTATTTTCATAAAATACAGATATTAAAAAGCAAAAAAATACAAACAGTCCTAATAATAGTCCTTGAGGATTGGGATATATGTAAACTTTAAGTTTTTTTTTAAGATTGATTAAATGTTTAAAATCTAAATTTGTTAACCTCTGTACTAGCTGATTAACCATTATTTATTTTAATTTTTTGAAGTATTTCCTCATTAATGAAGCTCATCTTATCCTCTTGGTTAAGAAATTTAATTCTATGTCTTAATATGTAAGGCAGAGTTTCTTTAATATCTTGATGAGTTACATAATCTTTTTCATGAATAATTGCCCAACCCTTAGCTAAATCTAAGATTTGCTTTAAACATCTTGCAGAAATATAAATTTTTTGATCAAGCGTTTGAATTACCTGCTCTATTTCAACAACATATTTATAAATTTCATCTTTTACAGTTAGTTGATCTTTTTTTTGTTTGATTGTCTCCCAATCAATAGCTTTTGATGAAGTACCATTTAATTTACCTGTATTTTTTAACATCAAAATTTTATCGTTTTCATTTAGATCAGATAAAGAAAATGAAATCATAAATCTATCAAGCTGGGAATCTGGTAAAGAACTTGTGCCTGAAGAATCCATAGGATTTTGAGTAGCAATAACAAAAAATGGTTCTGGCAGTTTATAACTTTCACCATCTATAGAAACATTTTTTTCTTCCATTGCCTCCAGAAATGCACTTTGCGATTTCGGACTTCCACGATTAAGTTCATCAGCTAAAACTATATTTGTAAAAATTGGACCTTGTTGAAACTTTAACTTCCCATCTGAAAGAATATTGAATCCAAGAATATCACTGGGTAATAAATCAGATGTAAACTGTATCCTTTTAAAGTTAAGACCAAGATTTTGAGTAATAGCTTTTGCAAATGTAGTTTTCCCTGATCCAGGATAATCTTCTATTAAAATACTTCCTTCAGAAAATATTGCAGCCAATGTCAATTTAATTTTATCTGCATTAGAAATTATAATTTTAGATGTGTTAGCTATTATTTCGTTAAACATAATTTTCATTATAAGGGTTTTCTTAAATAAATTGAAAAACTATTATTAAAAGTATTGTCACTACTTCTGTAGTGTTCATATGTAGCATTTATAGTCAAATTGCTGTTGAGCTTTGCCCCAATTCCTAAATTCAACAATAAATGCCCAGAATTTTGATCGCCTAAAGCATTACTATAAATTTCAGAAGAATTATTAATATAATATGCCTCTGATAGTGAGTTGATTGTTTTATCTTTTCCTAATTCAAATTTAAAAGATGGTTCAAATATACCTTTTTCATTCTCAATAACTTTACTTAAATTTAAACCTGCAGATAGTGATGCACTTTTAACGTTTTGTTTATTATAACTTACAGCTGTTCCATCACCTGTTTCTGTATATGCCTTTAGTTGGGTAAATCCTAAATCAAGTCTAGAATAATAATTTAAATTTCTACCTACAACTTCAACATCA
>CACGUE010000014.1 GCA_902576115.1 uncultured Pelagibacteraceae bacterium | reverse complement strand
GGTTCCAAGCAAATAAACACCTTCATATATTGCATGGCCCCTAATCATTGGATAAACATAATCTTTTACAAAAATATCTTTTAGATCTTGAATAATAATATTTTTTACGCCAAGTTTTTTTGCGTTTCTGAAAATTTTATTTCTATCTATTTCTTGACCAATGTCTGCAGTATAACAAATTACTTCTGCATCATAATTTTCCTGTAACCATTTTAATATGATTGATGTGTCCAAACCTCCAGAATAGGCAAGAACTATCTTTTTCTTTGATTTCATTATTTAACTACAGCTTTTTTTAGCTGCGTTATATGCTTTAGTGAAGCCCATCAAAGAATAATGATCAATTGTTTGAGATCCAGATTTATTATATCCAGTAACCATTAATCTTGAGGCCTTTTTCATTCTGCTAACAACTTTTTTTTCAATTTTATTACTTGAAATCCATGCAAAATTATCTTGAGCTATATCAAATTTATATTTTGATTTACCGGAGCTAGCTGTAATTGAATTTTGACTGTTGTATTCATAGCCTGAGGTTGTGCTTACTTCGTCTTTAATTTTTTCAGATGGTCTAAAAGTTACAAATAATCTTGCATCTCTATCATTTTTTTTAGGAGATTGAAGAACAGGTTTAGATTGAGCAAAACATACTTTACTATCCCCATTAGTAACAACAATTGCATCCCAGTCTTTAAATGTTCCTATTTTATTTAATTCTTCTGAATAAGAAGTTGATCCTAATAAGAGAGTAAAAAAAATTATTTTAAAAATTATGGACATGGATTTGGATATTTTTTTTGAATTTCATTAATTTCATTAATTATTTCTTTATCAAGATTCACTTTTACACTTTCTATATTTGTTTTCAACTGCTCCATTGTTGTTGCACCAATAATAACGCTAGACATGAAATCCTGTATCTCACAAAATTTTATACACATTTGACTCATATCAATGTTGTATTTTTCACTAATATTAAAATACTCATCAACAGCTTCGTTAGTATTTGGTTTTCGATATCTTGTCCAAAAATCCCAATCTCTTTCCATCCGAGATCCTTTTGGAAATTGCTTATTTCTATATTTACCACTTAAAAAAACCACTGGCTAAAGGAGAATAAGATAAACAGCCAATATTTTCTCTTATAGATACCTCTGCTAATCCAACTTCATATGACCTATTTAATAAACTATAGGGATTTTGTATGGACATCATTCTTGGCAAACTCTTTTCCTTTGAGAGTTTGAGATAATTCATAACACCCCAAGGAGTTTCATTAGATAAACCTACATGTCTAATTTTACCTTGCTCAATATACTTTTGTAATTCAACCAACACGTCTTCGAATTTATTCCATTCATTTTCTTTATGCACATATCCAAGTCTTCCAAAATTGTTTACATTTCTTTCTGGCCAATGAAGCTGATATAAATCTATATAATCAGTTTTAAGTCTTTTAAGACTGTTATGAAGTGCGGTTTCGAGATTCTTCCCTACAAAACTATTTTCACCATTTCTAATATAATCTCTAGCAGGACCACAAACTTTAGTTGCAAGTATCACATCTTTTCTTTTTTTTGTTTTTTCAAACCAATTTCCAATGATCGTCTCTGTATGACCAAAAGTTTCAGCTTTAGGAGGTACCGCATAAAGTTCTGCTGTATCCCAAAAATTAACCCCATTTTCTAGTGAGAAATCCATTTGTTCGAAGGCCTCTTCTTGGCTATTTTGTTCACCCCAAGTCATGGTGCCGAGGCAAATCGTGCTAATATCTATATTCGTTGTTCCTAATTTTTTATAATTCATTAAATATTAAGTATTTGTTACCTATATTTTGACTGCTTGAAAAATTTAAAATTTATTACTATATATTTAATTATGGAATTCAATAGAGACAATATTTTAAATAGATCAACGACAGCAAAAAAAGCTGTTGTGATGGATGAAGGCCTTAGAGCCTACATGCTTAAAGTTTACAACTACATGGCAACTGGAGTTTTGCTAACGGGAATCATTGCATTGCTATCTTTTAAAATGTCAGTAGTTACAGATGCAAGTGGATCAATAGTTGCTTTAACTGAGTTCGGAAATGCAATTTATCTATCAGGATTGAAATGGGTGGTTATGTTAGCTCCTCTCGGAATTGTTTTTTATATGAGTTTTGGGATAAATAAAATGAGTTCTTCAAAAGCTCAAACTACTTTTTGGATTTTTGCAGCCTTAATGGGTTTATCACTATCATCAATTTTATTAGTTTACACAGGACTTAGTGTGACGAGAGTATTTTTCATATCTTCAGCAACATTTGGAGCTATGAGTATATATGGTTACACAACTAAAAGAGACCTCACAAAATTTGGATCATTCTTAATGATGGGTTTGATCGGTATTATAATCGCATCTTTAGTAAATATTTTCTTAAAATCTTCAATGATGTACTTTGCTATTTCAATCATTGGAGTTCTTATATTTGTTGGATTAACAGCATACGATACACAAAAAATTAAAAATATGTACGCAGCATCAGACTCAGGTGAAGTAATTGGCAAGAAAGCTGTTATGGGAGCTTTAACATTATACTTAGATTTTATAAATTTATTTATAATGCTTTTAAGATTGTTTGGTCAAAGAAGATAATCAAAAACTATAGTTTTTTCCAATTTGTTTTTTTTAGAAGTATTTCTAAATCATAAGCATTATTTAAAATTTTACCATTTCTATCAGTTATTAAATATTTCAAATTCTTATTAGAAGGTTTAAAATTTTTACTAATGTTGTAGATAGCTTTTTCTGCTGCATTTTTAAAAATACTAAAACTTACTCTTTTACTTGATATTGAGAGGCCATAGTCTTTCCAAGATCCTTCAGATACCATTTTAGCATATAGGTCTAATATAATTTTTAGTTCTTTTTTTTCAAAAAAAATACCTTTGGTTTTGTTCTTTATTTGAATTATTTATTACTAATTTTAAATTACTCATTTAATTTGTGTTTATTAATCAACCCAACTTGTGATGCTGTAAAGATGAATGTAATTGGTAGCATTCCCCAAACTTTAAAGTTAACCCAAAATTCCTCTGTTTGGGTTCTCCAAACAATTTCATTTAATATAGCTAAAAAAATAAAAAAATAAGTCCATCTGTTATTCAAAATTTTCCAACCTTCATCAGACATTGGCAGTGTTTTTCCAAGTATTAATTTTAAAACTGGTTCATTAGTGAAGTATTTTCCAAAGAATAAAGCTAAGGCAAATAAAATATTTATAATAGTGGGTTTCATATAAATAAAAATTGGATTATCAAAATAAATTGTTAAACCTCCAAATAGAGTAATTAAAATTCCTCCTAACAAAGGAACCATCGGAACTTTTTTTTCCAGTATCCAAACCAATAGAACAGAAATTATTGTTGCGACAATTAGAGGTGGTATTGCAACTTTTAAATTTTTATCACTGTTATAATAAAAGAAGAAAAAAATAGCTAAAGGCCCAACGTCTGTAATGAATTTTAGAAGTGATTTATTCACTGCTACATATTAACAGATTAATAAAACATTTATATTTTTTTTATTGATTTTTTTCATCAAATATCCATATTTAATATCGTGAGTACTCAAAAAGCTAAATTTTCAATTGGAGACGTTGTAAAACATAGACACTTCGATTTTAGAGGTGTGATTTACGATGTTGACTTTGAATTTAATAACTCAGAGGAGTGGTATCAATCGATTCCAAAAAATGTGAGACCTAGAAAGGATCAGCCATTTTATCATTTACTAGCAGAGAATGACGAAATTACTTACGAGGCTTATGTGTCTGAGCAAAATCTATTATTTGATGACTCTGAAGAGCCTATAAAACACCCTCTAATTAACGAAATTTTTTCAGGTAAGCGTGGATCAAGCTACTTCAAGCCTTCAAATTAACTAATAGCCAATATTTAAACACAATTGTCCCAAATCTCTGTCATATCTGTTTGTTATAAAATATTTAATTCTGATCAAGAGTACTGTTTTTCCTCTATCTCCCTCTGTATTCTTGGTCAGAAAATTTTGAACAATTTTAATCTAAAATTTATGTGTTATAAAAAATTATGATTAATTATTTCAATCCGAATAATACTTTAAAGATAATTAATAAAATACAAAAGTTTGTATTTGCGCTATTTATAATTGTATTGTTACTTGGATTAGTTGAAGCTTTAGTTCT
The DNA here is from genome assembly GCA_902576115.1 of uncultured Pelagibacteraceae bacterium. Classification (GTDB taxonomy): domain Bacteria; phylum Pseudomonadota; class Alphaproteobacteria; order Pelagibacterales; family Pelagibacteraceae; genus Pelagibacter. Next base: position 19,726 of record CACGUE010000014.1, on the reverse strand, counting down.
TTCTCCCGAGGATTATAAGCAGAGTGACTCAGTTAGGATTATGTATGTCCATGTTCCATCAGCTTGGATATCACTCGGAATATTTTCATTTATTTCCATTCTTTCTTTTGGAGTTTTTATTTTTAAAAATAAGAATTTCTCTTTAATAACAAAAAGTTTAGCACCCTCTGGTTTTGTTTTTAGCATAATAGCTTTAGTTACGGGATCAATTTGGGGAAAACCAACCTGGGGAACTTGGTGGGCTTGGGATGCAAGAATAACTTCAATGCTCTTACTTTCAATTTTTTATTTATTGTTCATTACTTCTTGGAAGATTACGACAGACACTAGTAAAGCAGAAAAAATTAGCTCAATAATAGCAATTATTGGTCTTATAAATATTCCAGTTATAAAATTTTCAGTAGAATGGTGGAATACTTTACACCAACCTGCGTCAGTAAAAATTTTGGAAGAAACAACAATTCATTCTTCAATGTTGACACCATTAGCTATAATGACTGCGGCATTTGCTCTATTTTCACTTTTGATATTTTTAATGAAATATAATACAGAACTGTTAAAGATTAAAAATAAAGGCCTTAATAGATTATGATCAGTGAACTACTAAATATGAATGGATACGGTGTATACGTTTGGTCATCATTTATATTTACTCTATTTTCTTTTAGCTTCTTGTACGCGGTAGTAAAATTAAATTTAATTAAAGAGAAAAAGAAATTTGAGGAAAATTATAAATCACTAGATGAAAAGAAACTTGCATCAGTAGCTAAGCAAAAAACGTACAGAGAGATATTAGCAAACACTTCCACATCTAAAGTTTAACTAAAATTCACATGTACGGAAAAAAAGTTAAATTTAGAGCCCTTTTTATTTTTTTAATTTTAATTTCATTAGTTCTTACAATTTTTTTGGTGGTTAAATCTCTTGAGGAAAACGTAGTATATTTTAAGTCTCCAACAGACATTAAAAACCTTAATGAAATAAAAAATGCTCAAAAAATAAGAGTTGGTGGAATGGTGAAAAAAAATTCTATTAAAATAAACGATAAAGAAATTTTTTTTGTAATTACGGATTTCAAAAATGAATTATTAGTTAACTTTAATGGATCGGTACCTAATTTGTTTGAAGAGGGTAAGGGTGTAGTTGCTGAAGGTTTCTTAAAGGATAAAAGCTTTCTAAATGCTGACAAGATTTTAGCAAAACATGATGAAAATTATATGCCTCCTGAAGTCAGCGAAGCTATGAAAAATAATTAATTTGTATGTCTAATTATTTAGGAAATTATTCTTTATATATAGCTTTAATTGCATCTGTTTATTTAATTTTTAAGTCATACTTGGATGCAAATTCAGAAAATAAATATTTAGATAAAAACTTTATTTTAATTACTTCAATACAAACTATAATGATTACGGTAAGTTTTTTTAGTCTAGTTGCAGCTTTTGTAATTTCAGATTTTAGTAATGAAACTGTTTTCAACAATTCTCATACTTTAAAACCTTTATTTTATAAAGTATCAGGCACATGGGGAAATCACGAGGGAAGTTTATTATTATGGTTATTAGTTCTTTCAATTTTTCTATTTATTTTTTTATTAAATTCAAGATCACAAGATACTAAATACAAACTTTTAACGATACTATTTCAACAAATTATTATTTCAGGTTTTCTAGTTTTTATTTTATTAACTTCCAACCCATTCAAAATGCTATATCCAATTCCTAGCGAGGGATTAGGTTTGAACCCTATTTTACAAGACCCTGCTTTAGCTATTCATCCTCCAATTTTATATTTAGGTTATGTTGGAACATCTATTATCTTTTCAGCTTCACTTGCCTCAATGATTAGCGGAAATATTGGAGATAAGTGGGCAAGGCACATTAAAAAATGGGTTTTGGTATCTTGGGTATTTTTAACAATTGGTATTTTGCTTGGATCTATATGGGCATATTATGAGCTAGGCTGGGGAGGTTTTTGGTTTTGGGATCCTGTAGAAAATGTTTCATTAATGCCATGGTTTTGCTTAACAGCGCTACTGCATACTGTAATTGTATTACAGAAAAGAAATTCGTTTAAAGAGTGGACTATTATTTTGTCAATTACAACTTTCTCACTGAGTATGAGTGGTACTTTTCTTGTTAGGTCTGGAATTTTAAATTCAATTCACACTTTTGCAAACGATCCATCAAGAGGGCTATATATATTAAGTTTTCTCTTTATCCTAATTTTGATGTCTATATTAATTTTCTTTTTTAATCAGAATAAAATATCAAACAAAGCCAAAGAGAATTTTATTTTAAGTAAAGAGACTGCAATATTAGTGAATAACTGGTTTATGATGTTTTTTTTATCTGTTGTTCTTGTTGGTACAATTTATCCAATTTTTCTTGAAGTTTTAAATGGTTCAAAAATTTCTGTTGGTCCGCCTTTTTATCATAATCTTTTAATACCCTTCTTAATTCCTTTTTTAATATTCATGAGCTTTGGCCCAAGTTTGAAATGGATTAAAGATAAATTAAAAAAGTTTAACTATAATATTTTAATTATTTTTTTAGTTTCACTACTTATTTCATATGTCATTTTAACAAAAACCGAAAATTCATTTCTGTTGTCTATTCCTCTGATAGTTTTGAGCATCTATCTTTTATTAGTAACAATTAAGGATTTTTTTGTTAGCAAATCCTCGATTAGCCAAAAAATTTCACATTTTGGTTTTAGCTTATTAATTACAAGTATCTTATTGAATGGACTTTTTTCTAATGAATTCAATTCAAATATGAAAGTAGGAGATGAAAGAATATTCAATGACAAAGTTGTAAAATTAAAAGAAGTTAATGTTAAAGATGTAGACAATTATAAATCTCTTAAAGCTAGTTTTGAAGTTACGAATAAAAATTCTTCTTTTGCTTTATACCCAGAAGTTAGGATTTACCAGCAGCCTTTAACTATTACGAGTGAAGCAGATATTAAGACAACATTATTTTCAGATAATTTTTTAGTATTTAATATTTTAAAAGACGATGGCTATTATAACGTAAGATATCAATATAAACCCTTAATGATTTGGATATGGATCTCAACTATATTTATTGGTTTTGGTGGTTTATTAAGTGTTATTAGAAAAAATGAGCAAAAATATTAAATTTTTAGGATTACTACTAACATTAATAATAATTTTTATAATCTTGCTCAAGGGATTGAACGTATCGAAAGATTACTCTAACGAGAAATTAAAAAGTAAAATAGATTTTTCACTTAATGCAAAAAAACTATTTTCTGATGAAATAATTAATATTTCAGACTTATTTGATAAAAATAGTCCTTCTGTAGTAAATATTTGGGCATCTTGGTGTGCACCATGTAGAGAAGAGCATCAGTTTTTAATGAAATTAAAAGATATGAACATAAATATAATTGGAATTAATTATAAAGACAGTCCAAAAAATGCGAAAAATTTTTTAAGCTCACTTGGAAATCCTTATTCAGAAGTTATTACCGATAATGATGGAACAAAATCAATAGAATTCGGAGCTATTGGTGTTCCTGAAACTTTTATTATAAGTGGTAAAACAAATGAGATAATAAAAAAGTATATTGGTCCATTGACAAGCGAAAATTTAATAGAAATAAAAAATTTATTAGAAAAAAATGCTTAAAATTTTAAAATTAATATTGCTGCTATATTTTAGTTTTAATTTTTCCTATGCGAATGAAATAAATACCAAAGTAGATCAAATTACAAAAAACTTAAGGTGTTTGATATGCCAAGGTCAATCTGTTTACGACTCTCAGTCCGATTTTGCTGTTAGTATGAAGCTTGTTGTAAAAAATAAGATTGATGAAGGTAAAGAAGAAGAAGAAATATATGATTATTTAAAAAATAAATATGGAGAGTGGATTGTATATGAACCAGAATTAAACCAAAATACATTTTTACTCTGGTCAATACCTTTGATTTTGTTCGCTTTTGGCGGCCTTTTAATTATTAGAAAAGTATCTATAAAGTAACCAGGATTTTTAATATGAAGATTTTAATTAAAACTTTGATAATTTCATTTCTTACTGTCTCATTTTCTAACGCAGAAAATAAATGGAGTTTTTACACTGGCATGTTCGATTTCAGCGATGACGGTAAGAGAGCAAATCTATTTGGTGCCGAATATATAAATTTTAATGCTAGCAAAGATATTTTCTTAGGAAATGTTCAGCCTGTGACAGGTGCAATGATAACAGCTGATGATGCATTATATATTTATACAGGTTATCAATTAAATCAAAAATCTAATTCAACTACTTTCTCTCCTAGTTTTGCAATTGGATATTATGACGAAGGAGATGGCAAGGACTTAGGTCACGAAATTGAATTTAAGACACAAATACAGATATTATTTGATATTTCATCTAATTCTGAATTAGGTATTTCTTATAATCATATTTCTAATGCGAGTCTTGGAGATAAAAATCCTGGGGCAAATAGTTATATGTTTAATTTTACAAAAAAATTTTAACTTAAGATATGAGATTAAAAGATTGTCATAACTTTTATGACTTTAGAAAATTGGCAAAACAAAAGCTTCCATCTCCAATATTTCATTATATTGATGGGGCTGCGGATGATGAAATAACTTATGCAAGAAATAGTAGTGCTTTTAACGATGTTGACTTAGTTCCAAATGTCTTAAGAGGTGTTGAAAATGTGGATTTGTCGACAACTATTTTTGGAAAAAAACTAGATTTACCTTTTTATTGTTCTCCAACAGCTCTGCAAAGGCTATTCCACTACGAAGGAGAAAGAGCGGTTGGAAAAGCTGCAAAGAAGTTTAATACGATGTTTGGTGTTTCGGCATTGGCTACAGTTAGTGTTGAGGAAATTTCATCTTTAATAGACACACCAAAAATGTTTCAATTTTATTTCCATAAAGACAGAGGATTAAATGACTCTTGTTTAGAACGAGCAAAAGCAGCAAAATTTGATGTGATGGCTTTAACTGTTGATACGATAACAGGAGGAAATCGTGAAAGAGATTTAAGAACTGGATTTACATCACCTCCAAAATTAACACTTTCGAGTTTGTTTAGTTTTGCCACAAAACCAATGTGGGGAATAAATTATTTAACCAAAGGAAAATTTGAACTACCACATCTTCAAGATTTTGTTAAAGAAGGCACTGACACAAATACCTCAATTGGTAATTATTTTTCTACTATGTTGGATCAATCTATGAACTGGGACGACGCTGAAAAATTGTGCTCCCAGTGGGGTGGCCATTTCGCGCTTAAGGGAGTTATGAGTGTTGAAGATGCTAAAAGAGCGGTTGATATCGGATGCACTGGTATAATGGTATCAAATCACGGAGGAAGACAACTTGATGGATCTAGATCACCTTTCGATCAATTAGCTGAAATTGTTGATGCAGTTGGTGATAAGTTAGATGTTATTTGTGAAGGTGGATTTCAAAGAGGAACTCATATGTTAAAAGCTTTATCTATGGGTGCAAAAGCTTGTGCTGGTGGAAGATTATATCTTTATGCTTTAGCTGCAGCAGGTCAAGAAGGTGTTGAGAGAGCACTTAACTTATATAAAACTGAATTAGTAAGAGACATGAAATTAATGGGCTGCACAAAGATCAGTGATCTTAATCGAAATAATTTAAGATTCCGAAATGCATGAGCTTAAAGAATTGTTATAATTTTGAAGATTTTAGAAAGCTAGCCAAAAAAAAACTTCCAGCTCCAATTTTTCATTACATTGATGGTGGTGCAGATGATGAAACCACTTTAAAAAGAAATACAAATTCATTTGATGATTGTGACTTAATCCCTAATATTCTTAGAAGCGTAGGAGAACCAGATTTATCAACCACAGTTTTTGGTAGAAAAATAGATATGCCAATTTTTTTATCACCTACTGCTATGCAAAGTTTATATCATCCTGATGGAGATAAAGCTTCAGCTAGAGCTGCAGAAAAATTTGGTACCATGTATAGCATGTCAACAATGGCATCATTCTCGATTGAAGAAATTGCCAACATATCAAGTGGACCAAAATTATTTCAACTATATATCCATAAAGATAAATCATTTACTGATGATTTGATTGATAGGTGTAAAAGAGCAAACTTTGACGGTTTATGTTTAACTGTTGATACTTTGGTTGCGGGAAATAGAGAAAGAGATCACAGAACTGGTTTTACAACCCCTCCTAAATTCACATTAGAAAGTATAATGAATTTCGCGATGAGACCAGGATGGTTATTCAGATATTTCACGAATAAGAAATTTGAACTTGCAAATATTAAACACAAAACTGACAAGGGAACTAACATTACAAAATCCGTAATAGACTATGTTAATGAACAGTATGATCCACAAATGAATTGGGAAGATGCAGAATACTGTATAAAAAAGTGGGACGGACCTTTTGCCTTGAAGGGTGTAATGTCTGTAGAGGATGCAAAGAGAGCAGTTGATATTGGTTGTACAGCAATAATAATATCAAATCATGGAGGAAGACAACTTGATGGATCTAGAACTCCTTTTGATCAACTAAAGGCTATTTCAGATGCTGTGGGTGATAAACTTGAGATAATTTTAGATGGAGGTGTTAGACGGGGAACTCACGTTCTCAAGGCTTTAGCTGCAGGTGCTACTGCTTGTAGTTTTGGTAAAGCTTTTTTGTTTAGTTTAGGAGCAGGTGGTCAACAAGGAGTAGAGAGGCTGCTTCAAAATATGCACGATGAAATTAGAAGAAATATGATCCTTATGGGCTGCAAAAGTGTAAAAGAGTTAGATAGATCAAAGATAATTTACCGAAATTAAATATTTTTTATAAATAATTTTTATTATTATTTTCACTTTAAATAAATAGACATGAAGTTGCTTTTCAGTTAGTTTGTCGACGAAAAATTATGATTGAATTAGCAAAAGCATTAGATCGTTTAGGAACTGAAAGTGCATTTTCTGTTCTAGCAGAAGCAAAAAAATTAGAAGCACAAGGCAAACCTATGATCCATTTAGGTCTAGGACAACCTGACTTTAAAACTCCAAAACATGTTGTTGAAGCTGCAAAAAAAGCTCTAGATGACGGTCATCATGGTTATGTTTTATCAAATGGAATTCCAGAATGTCGAGAAGCTGTCGCAAGATGGGTCAAGAGACTTTACAATGCTGATATTGATCCAAATAGAGTTTTAATAATGCCTGGTGGTAAACCTACAATGTATTATGCAATTACTTGTTATGGTGAACCAGGTGTTGAAATAATTCATCCAACTCCAGCTTTTCCAATTTATGAGTCAATGATAAATTATTCTGGAGCAAAAGCTGTTCCATATGATTTAACTGAGGATAAAGATTTAAAATTTGATCCAGACAAAATTCTGTCTTTAATAACTGACAAAACTAGACTTTTAATTCTAATAAATCCAAACAACCCAACTGGAAGCTTTGTTGAAAAACCTGCAATTGATTACTTAGCAAAAGAATTAGAAAAACATCCGCAGGTCACAATTTTAAGTGATGAAATTTATAGTAGACAAATTTTTGATTATAAAGAAATGCCGACTTTCTTTAATTATCCTAACCTAAGAGATAGATTAATTGTTCTTGAGGGTTGGAGTAAAGCATATTCTATGACTGGATGGAGACTTGGTTGGAGTTACTGGCCAGGGCATTTAGTTGAACATGTAAACAAACTTTTGATTAATAGTGTATCATGTGTTAATGCAGCAGCCCAATATGCTGGTATTGCCGCATTAGATGGTCCTGAAGACTCAATTAAAGATATGTTAGATAAATTTACATTAAGAAGAAATTTAATTCATAAAGGATTAAATGATTTACCAGGAGTTGAGTGTAGTTTGCCGGGAGGAGCTTTTTATGCTTTTCCAAATATAAAAGGGACTGGCATGAATGGATCTGAGTTTTGCAAAAAAGCTATGCATGAAGCAGGTGTTGCAATTGTTCCTGGTACTGCATTCGGTAAAACTTGTAATGATTACGTTAGATTTAGTTTTGCCGCATCTAGAGATAATATTATGCAAGCCTTAGAAAATATAGGCAAGATGCTTTCTAAATAAACTGTATTTTTAATTAATATTTTTGTATTATTAAAGAATGAACGAAACTGTCCAAGCAGAACTAAAAAAGATATTTAACGGAAGATTTTCTACCTCAGAGTCTACTCGTGCAAATTATGCAAGAGGGGAAGATACCTATAACCCAATATTATCAAAGGCAGTTGTATTTCCAGAAACTAATGAAGAAGTTTCAAAAATTCTAAAAATTTGTAACGAGCATAAAATTCCAGTGGTTCCATTTGGAACCGGCACATCTCTTGAAGGCCATGTTGTTGGAAATCAAAATGGTATTACGATTTCTTTAGAAAAAATGAATAAAGTTTTAAGTGTAAATGCTGAGGATTTTGACTGCAGAGTGCAAGCAAATGTAACAAGAAAGCAATTAAATGAATATTTAAGAGAAGATGGAGTATTTTTTCCAATAGATCCTGGTGCGGATGCTGCACTCGGTGGAATGGCATCTACTTCAGCTTCAGGAACAATGGCAGTGAAATATGGAACAATGAGAACAGTTATTTCTGGCTTAACAGTTGTTTTACCAAATGGAGACATAATTAAAACTGGTGCAAGAACTAAAAAAACTTCTGCAGGATATAACTTAACTAATTTGTTTATTGGATCTGAGGGAACATTAGGAATTATTACAGAAGTTCAATTAAGACTATCACCAATACCTGAAAGCATAATGAGTGCAGTTTGCTATTTTCCAGATTTAGACTCAGCAGTAAAGACAGCGCAAGAAGTTATTCAGTACGGTGTTCCAATTGCAAGAATTGAAATGTTAAACAAAGACCAAATGGAAATTAGCATAAAATATTCAAAGTTAGAAAACATCAAAGCATCACCAACTTTATTCTTTGAATTTCATGGAAGTGAGCTATCGAATAATGAGTCTATTAAAATTGTAGAAGAATTATCAAAAAATAATGGTGGAAGTGATTTTCAATGGGCATCTTCTCCGGAAGAACAAAAAATACTTTGGAAAGCAAGACATGATGTTTATTATTCAGTAAAAGCCTTAGGTCATGATATGAAAGTGTATTCTACAGATGTTTGTGTACCAATTTCCAAGTTAGTTGAGTGCATTTCATGGGCGGAAAAAGAAGTAAAAAAATTAGGTCTAACTGCACCAATGGTTGGTCATGTTGGAGATGGAAATTTTCACTCCATAATATTGTATGATCCTGACGATGAAGAAAAACAAAAAAAAATTAGACAATACAGCGATGATCTAATTAATAAAGCTTTAGAGCTAGAGGGAACAATTACAGGAGAACATGGAATTGGTCTTCAAAAAAAACATTACTTATTAAGAGAGCACCCAGATAATTTACCAGTGATGAAAGCTATTAAAAGAAGTATCGATGTAAACAATATCATGAATCCTGGTAAGGTTTTTGATTTAAATTAATCCAAAATAAAATGAAAAAAATTTTAATCACAAGAAGACTTTTAAGATCTTGTGAGGATAAAGCTAAAGAATTATTTGATGCTAACTTTAATTTAAATGATGAACTCTACTCTCAAAAGAAGCTAATAGAGATGAGCACAGGCTGTGATGGTATTTTATCAGCTTTGACTGATAAGCTCGATGCAGAAACAATTAATCAATTACCTGAGAGTGTAAAAATTATATCAAATTTTGCTGTAGGTTTTGGAAATATAGATTTAGAAGCTGCAAAGAAAAGAGGGATTGCAGTAACAAACACGCCAGATGTTTTAACTGATGCTACTGCAGAAATTGGGGTTTTGTTGATATTAGGTGCATGCAGAAGAGCATCTGAAGGAATTGAAAAAGCTAGAGAAGGTGGCTGGGTTTGGTCAGCAGATATGTTGATTGGTAAACAATTAACTGGCACTAGACTTGGAATACTTGGCATGGGTAGAATTGGTCAAAAAATAGCTAAAATAGCTAAATCTTTAGGTATGATAATTCATTATCACAATCGTTCAAAATTAAGCGAAGAAAAAGAACAAGGCGCAACTTACCACAATAACTTAAATGATTTGATGAAAGTCTCTGATGTCCTTTCGGTATGTTGTCCTGCATCTAAAGAGACAATAAATTTAATCAATAAAGATACACTAGAACTATTACCAAAAGGTGCAGTCGTGACCAATGTTGCAAGAGGAGATATTATTGAAGATGAAGCTTTAATAGATGCTTTGGAAAGAAGAAAAGTTTATGCAGTCGGGCTAGATGTATACAAAAATGAACCAAATTTAAATCCAGGATATCTTAAACACAAAAGTGCTTTTATTCTTCCTCATTTGGGTAGCGCAACTAAAGAAACTAGAACTGCAATGGCCAATCTGGCCATAGATAATATGGATGAGTTTTTCAAAACAGGAGACTGCAAAAACAAAGTAAATTAACAATCTGAAGTTGTAATTGGTAATTAAAATTATTCTAACTTTCTAGACATATTTTTTATTTCAATTTAAAATTTATTTATAAAAAATAAATTTAGAGAGGAAATAATGAAAGCACAGGTTTTACATAAGTATGACCCAGAAATGAAAGCAGATGTTTGGGTCACAGGTGAAGAGTTACCAAATCCTAAAATTGAGAAAGCAAGCGATGTGATTGTTAAAATTGGAGCTGCAGGTGTTTGTAGAACTGATTTGCATATAATTGAAGGAGTTTGGAAGCACATTACAGATCAAAATAACGATCTGTTGCCGATGGTAATGGGACATGAGAACGCTGGATGGATAGAGGAAGTTGGTAAAGATGTTACAGGATTTAAAAAAGGTGATGCAGTTATTTTACACCCTAAAGTTTCTGGCACAGGAGGAACATGCTTAGATTGTAGAAGAGGAAACGATATGCATGCTGAAGATCCAATTTTTGCAGGTTTGAATGTAAAACACGGGGGATATTCAGAATTACTTCAAACTAGCGTAAGAAATCTAATAAAAATTCCAAAAGTTTTAGGTCCAATAGACGTTGCGCCATTTTCAGACGCAGGTTTGACTGCTTACAGAGTTGTAAAAAAAGCTACTAGACACCTTCTGCCAGGTGAAAATTGTGTAATCATAGGTGCTGGTGGATTAGGACATATAGCAATTCAATGTATGAAAGCAATGTGTGCTGCAAATATTATTGTTGTTGAAAAAGCAAAAGCACCTTTAGAACATGCAATGGAACTAGGAGCTGACCATGGGGTTTTAATAGATGGTAATGAAATTGAAAAAGTAAAAGAACTTACAAAAGGAAAAGGTGCAGAGGCTGTTATAGATTTTGTTGGTGAAAAAGGTTCTACGCCAATGGGAATTAAAATGACCAAAGCAACTGGGACTTTCTATATTGTAGGTTACGGAGAAGAAATAAGAGTTTTGGCGATTGATATGATCGATCAAGAAAAAAGTATAGTTGGAAGCTTAGTAGGTACATGGGCTGAATTATATGAATTAATGGAACTAGCAGATAAAGGTTTAGTAAAACTTTCAATGAAAGAATACAAACTTGAAGAAGCTAATAAAGCACTACATGATTTAAATGATGGTAAGATTAAAGGTCGTGCAGTGTTAGTTCCATAATTAACAACAAAGAGAGGAAAAAAGATGAAGACAATAAAAACTTGCGTAACCGCTCTAATATCAGCTTTGTTGGTATTTAGTCCTGTTGCGTATGCTGATAAGTGGAGTGATCAGTTTCCACATATCAAAGCAACTGGGGATATTCCTGGTGATTGTTCTTACGAGTCTATGTCTAAGAAAAACTATAAAGGCAAGACGCTTAAGATTAATACACATGCTGTACCAGTCATGGGAGAGCCAACAGCTCTACATGCTGAGCAGTTCGCTAAACTTACTGGAGCAAAAGTTGATGTTACTCATACACCAGCAGGTGACTTATATGCGAAAGCAATGGTACCATTTCAAGCTGGACAAGCTCCATATGACATCGTTTTTGGATTTTCAAACTTCATTAACGATTGGAGAAGATACTTAGAGCCAGTTCCAAAGAAATACGTTGAGATGAAACAAATGAAAGACGTTACTCCGTCTCACATCGGTGTAGCATCTTGGGATGGTGTTATGTATCAGTTTCCGGTTGATGGAGACAGACATTATCTAAAATATAGAAAAGATGTAATTGATAATCCTGAGTACCAAAAACAATATAAGGAAGCTACTGGTAAAGAACTAAGAGTTCCTCAAACTTGGAAAGAGTATGGAGAAATGGCAGCTTACTTTAATAATTGGGACTGGGATGGAGATGGCGAGAAAGAATACGGATCTGCTGAAGTAATGAAAAAAGACGATCTAATGTATGCTGCTTTCTATTCAAGATCTGCTGCTTACTCAAAAAATCCTAAAACACCTGGTGGTTTTTTCTTCGATTTAGAAACTATGAAACCACTAATTAACAATCCAGGTTTTGTTGAAGCTTTAACTGACTGGGTTGAGGCAACTAAATATGTTCCTCCAGGAGGAATAAATTTTGGTTTAGGTGATGAAATTGGATCATTTGGTGGAGGACAAACTTTGTTTAGTTTTTCATGGGATGATGCATTTGTTGCCGCTATGCAACCAGATAGTCCAATAAACAATAAAGTTGGTGCTGCACAGTTACCAGGAGCTATGAAAGTTTGGAATAGAAAAACTAACTCTTGGGATGAAGGCTTTAACCAAGCTCCTTTCTTCGTATGGGGATGGGCAGTTGGAGTAGCTAAGAAAAGTAAAGAGAAAGAAATGGCTTTCGATTATCTATGTTTCTTTGCTAACGAAGCTAACCACCAAGCAGACATTGGAATTGGTAGATTTGGTGTAAACCCATTTAGAAATGATGACTTTAAAGTTGATGTATGGACACAAATTGGTTGGGATAAAGATATTGCTCAATCATATGTTGATACTCTTGCACAAATGGAACAAAGTAAAAATAGAGTATTTCCATTAAGAGTTCCTGGAACTTTTGAGTTTAATGCTGCATTGGCTACTGCTGCCGCAAAAGCATTAGCTGGTCAATTATCTCCACAAGCTGCTTTAGACGAAGCTGCTAAACAGTGGGAGGATATACTTAACAGAGTAGGAAAAGATAACGTAAGAAAAGCCTATGCTGTTGGTGTAGCAATGGAAGATAATAAGCAATAATTTTGTAAAACTTGTGGCCGTTTTTAACGGCCACATTTTAAAATAATCCAAAAAAAAATTTATGAATTTTAAACACAAGTTTGTTTTTTTATTCCCAGGATTGTTTGTACTTATTGGAATTTTAATTTTTCCAATTATTTTTACTATTAGATTAAGTCTTTCTGGATGGAATAGTTATACACCAGAAATGAACTTCATAGGTATTACGAATTATATAAGGTTATTTACTGATGATCCGAGGTTTTGGGAGTCTTTTTTTAGGCTAAGTTTTTTATCGGTTACCACAGTTATTCTTCAATATGTTATCGGATTTGCTCTAGCGATGATGGTTTGGAGAGAAATAAAATTTAAAAGATTTTTTAGAGTAATTTTTCTAGTACCAATGATGACAACTCCGGTAATAATGACAGTTATTTGGAGAACATTTTTTCATGAGTCCCTCGGTCCTGTAAATGATTTGTTAGGTGGATTAGGAGTAAAACCTATTTTATGGTTGAGTGATCCGGTTATTGCAAAGTTTACTGTTATAATTGTTGAGGTTTGGCAATGGACACCATTTATGTTTTTGCTATTACTAGCTGGACTTTTGTCACTTCCAAAAGAACCCTTTTTGGCAGCCGCTATAGATGGAGCAAGTCCATTTAGAAAATTTGTTTATGTAACTTTTCCTTTGATGGCCCCAATATCAATTGGAGCAATAATAATAAGACTTATCGAGGCTTCAAAAATAATGGATACAGTATTTGTTTTGACTTCAGGAGGACCAGGTACTGCAACTGAGACCTCAAGTTTTTATATTTATATTAAAGGATTAAGAGAATTTCAGATGGGTTATGCAGCAACCTTATCTTTCACTTATCTTGTCATAATGATTATCAGTTTAACGATAATAGCTAAAGTTTTAACCAAATTAATGATCAAAGAATAACTATGAGCAAACTTTACACTTTTCTTAAATATTTCTTTATTACATTTTGGACTGTATTTGTTGTTGCGCCATTTCTGTGGGCTGTATCAACATCTTTTAAAGACTTCCAATCTGTAAATAGTAAAGTAACTTATATACCTTGGTTAGATTTCGAACCAACACTGGAGGGTTGGAGAGTTTTAATTAAGTCTCCAGCTAAAGGTGGAGTAGATATTGTCGAGCCTTATTTTAATAGTATTTTTGTAACCTGTACTGCTAGTTTAATAAGTATTGTTCTTGGTACTCTTGCTGCTTATGCACTATCAAGATTTACCTTTAAAGCCGGATTTGTAAGAAACAACGATATTACTTTTTTCTTCATTTCACAAAGAATTATGCCTCCAATTGTATTATCAATTCCTTTCTTTATTTTTCTAAGCACAATAGGATTGCTTGATAGTTTATTAGGTCTAGTGGTCGTATATATCGTTTTATTAATGCCAATTGCTGTTTGGATTATGGTAGATTTTTTTAATAGAGTTCCAAAAGAATTAGATGAGACTGCATTAATTGATGGGTGTAATCCTTATCAAGCTTTCTATAAAGTTGTTTTACCAAATTCAATACCTGGTTTAATTGTTGCAGGAATGTTTTGTATTATTTTTGGATGGATAGATTTCTTTTTTGCATTTATTTTAACATTTACTGAAGTACAATTGTTACCTGTAAAAGTTGTTGCACTTAATTCATCAATAACACCATGGTGGAGCCTTTCGGCATCAGCTTTAGTCTCAGTTGCACCATTAATAATCGTTGCATTTATAGTTGAGAGATATCTGTCAAAAGGAAATTTATCAGGAGCATTAAAATAATGAATTTAATTGGAGAGAAAATTTCTTATAAACCTGATGAGCAATTTCATTTAAACGATGTCTCGTTTAATTTTAAAAAAGGTAATTTGTATACCATTTTAGGCAGAACTTTATCTGGCAAAACGACTCTTTTAAAAACAATTGCAGGATTATTAAATCCAGATCAAGGCTCAATTTCTTTTGAGGAAAAAGACTTTATTAAAATACCAGTTTGGGAAAGAAATGTTGCTATGGTCTATCAACAATTTATTAATTACCCTCATTTAAATGTCTATGAAAACATAACTTTTCCATTAGAACAAAGAAAATTAAGTCCAGAGCAAATAAAAAAAGATGTAGATGAAGCTCTAAAAACTGTTGGATTAGTTGGATTTGAAAATAGAAAAATTCAGGAATTATCTGGCGGACAGCAACAAAGAGTTGCGCTTGCAAGATCACTTGCAAAAAAAGCAAAAATTTTATTGCTGGACGAACCGTTAGTTAATTTAGATTATAAACTTAGAGAGCAATTAAGAGAAGAATTTAAAAGAATTTTCTCAGAAGGACTATCTCAAGATACAATTTTAATTTATTCAACAACAGATCCTCAAGAAGTAATGGAACTAAATGGTGAAGTAATTGTTTTAGATGAAGGGAAGGTATTACAAAAAGGGCCTGCCAAAGAGATTTTTGAAAATCCGTCTAATTTAAAAGTTGCAGAAATATCAAATGATCCACCAATGAATGTTTTGAAGGGTTCAAAAAATTCAAAAAATCTGAATTTTGAGAATATTTTTTTAGAAATTCCAAATCATTTTAAGAATTTAGAAGATAAAGATTATAATTTTGGAATTAGAGCTTCAGAAATTAAACTTGATGAAAATGGTGAAGAATTTGAGATAGAATTAGCAGAAATTAGTGGGTCAGAAACATTACTCCACCTAAAAAGAGGAAACTCAAAAATAATTGCTTTAATCGAGGAAGTAATGAATTTTAAAATACATGAGAAAGTAAAAATAAATTTTAATGCAAATAAGTTTTATGCTTTTGGAGAAGATGAAAAATTAGTTTCATCGCCATATGGAGGAACAAATGGCTAAAATTGATTTATCTAATATTTCTCACACTTATAATCCTCTGGATCCAAAACCAACATATGCCCTTAATCCGTTTTCAATGACTTGGGAAAATGGCAAGCGGTATGCAATTTTGGGACCTTCTGGGTGTGGAAAAACTACAATGTTAAACATTGTTTCTGGATTAGTGAGGCCATCAAAAGGTGAAATATTATTCGATGAAATACCTGTAACCGATTTAAAAACAGAAGATAGAAATATTGCCCAGGTTTTCCAATTCCCAGTAATTTACAATACAATGACAGTTTATGATAATTTAGCGTTCCCACTAAGATGTAGGGAATTTACAAAAGAAAAAATTGAAGAAAGGGTAAAATCAGTTTCAGATACTTTAAATTTATCTTCATTTTTAAACTCACCAGCAAGAAAATTAACGGCTGATCAAAAACAACTTATCTCTTTAGGCAGAGGTTTAGTTCGAGAGGACGTTGCTGCTGTTTTAATGGACGAACCTCTTACAGTTATAGACCCAGATTTAAAATTTAGACTTCGAAGAAACTTAAAAGAAATCAATGAACAATATAAAACAACATTGATTTATGTAACTCATGATCAAAACGAAGCTATGACTTTTGCCGAAAATATAATTGTTATGGATCAAGGTGAAATCGTGCAAGTTGGATTGCCAAAAGATTTATTTGAAAAACCTAAAACAACTTTTGTCGGGTATTTTATTGGCTCTCCTGCGATGAATATTTTTCATTCAACTGTATCCTCTGATCATGAAGTAAAAATTAATGATACCACTATTAAGACAAATTCAAATTTAGGTAATTTAAAAGATAAAAATGTTAAACTGGGAATTAGATCCGAGTTCATAGAATTGGCTGAAAAAGAAAAAAGTAATACAGTTAAAATTAAACTCACAAGAGTTGAGGACTTTGGTAATTTTAAGCTACTTACAGGAAAAATGGGTGATTTAGTGATTAAGTCAAAAGTAGAAAGAGAAAAACCCATTCCAGATGGAGAATTAAATTTATATTTTCCACCAGAGAAATGTTGCGTTTATTCTGACGAAAAATTAGTTTAAGAGATAAATGAAACTCCTAAATTTATCAGCACAACAACTTTTAAAAAAACTTAAAAATAAACAATTAACTTCCGTTGAACTTTGTAAAGCATATATCAATCAAAAAAAAAAATATGATAAGAATATTCAAGCTTGGGAATATTTTAATGAAAAAAAACTCCTAAGTGATGCAAAAAAATCTGATAATCAGAGAAAAAAATTAAAATCTTTAGGGGTTTTGCATGGTCTACCAGTAGCACTTAAAGATATTATCTCAACATCTGAAATGCCAACAAAATATGGTGCAAGAATAAATTTAAAAAAAAAGAATAATTCAGATGCTAAAATTGTTGAGCTCTTAAAAAAGGCTGGAGCAATAATTATGGGCAAAACTGTAACTTGTGAATTAGCTTTCTTATCGCCATCAAAAACTAAAAACCCACATGATTATTCAAGAACACCAGGAGGTTCATCTAGTGGCTCTGCAGCTGTTATTGCATCTGATATGGCACCATTATCAATTGGAACTCAAACGGGTGGATCTGTAATCAGGCCAGCCTCTTATTGTGGAGTTGTTGGTTATAAACCTACCTATGGATTAATTTCTAGAAATGGTATTTTGCAAACATCATATAATTTAGATCAAGTCGGAGTATTTGGAAAAACAATTAGTGATGTAGCACTATTATCGAAAGTTTTGTTTGCTAGAGACGATGCAGATGAAACAACAACAAATATTAATTTTCTTAATAAAAAAATTAAAATAAAAAAATCAAAATTTGTTTTTTATAAAACCAAACGCTGGAGAAATGTTGACAGTATTTCAAAAAAATCATTTAACAAATTTATTTTAAATAATAAAAAAATAGTAAAGGTTGAAACTGCTCCTAAATATTTTGAAGATATGATTGATTGTCATACAATTATATATGAGACAGAGATGGCTCAAAATTTCCATCATTATTACAAAACTTCAAAAGGAAAACTTTCAATAGAAATTAAGAGAGCAATTATTAACGGACTAAAACATTCGGCAAAAGATTATGCTTTAGCTTTAGATGCGATGAGAACATACTCAAAAAACTTAGATAGTATATTTGAAAGGTTTGATGCAATTATAACGCCAAGTAGTTGTGGAATTGCTGACAAAGGATTTAAGACAACTGGGAGTCCAGAATTTAATAAGATTTGGTCTCTTGCACATGTGCCCTGCATTTCACTGCCAATTTTAAAAGGCGAAAAAAATTTGCCTTTAGGAGTTCAAATTATAGGCAAACAATTTGAAGATCTAAGCATGTTAAACCATGCCAAAATATTCAATAATTAAAGATAATTCATAAAAATTTACAATCATAGATTGTAATTAAGTGAAAAACCCTCACTTTTTTAAAATGACTCTAAGATACATATATGCTTTAAATGCATAAGTTAATTAACTTAAAGAGGAGAAATAATGATTAAAGAAAAAAAACTATTGAAGGGTAAAACTCCTTCAAGACGTAAATTCTTTAAGGCTGCTGCTGCGACTGGTGTTGCTGCTGTAGCTGCATCATCTTTAGCTGCTCCAGCCGTTGCCAAAGAAAGAATTGAAGCTTCTATGGTAGCTACATGGGGAAGAGATTTCCCAGGTTTAGGAACTGGTGCGCAAAGATTTGCTCAAAGAATTACAGACATGAGTGATGGAAGAATTCAAGTCACTTACTATGCAGCAAACGAGAGGGTTAAAGCGTTTGACTCATTTGATGAAGTTGCTTCAGGTAACTCGCAAATGTATCACGCTGCTGACTACTACTGGGTTAAAAAAGATCCAGCTTGGGGTTACTTTACAGCTGTACCTTTCGGTTTCACTTACACTGAAATGAACGCATGGATTAGATTTGCTGGTGGTCAACAATTATGGGATGAACTATCAGACAAATTCGGTCTAAAAAACTTTATGTGTGGAAGCACAGGAGTTCAAATGGGTGGATGGTTTAACAAGAAAATTAGAAGCCCTAATGACTTCAAAGGTCTTAAAATGCGTATGCCTGGATTAGGTGGACAAGTTATCGGTAAACTTGGAGGATCTCCAGTTTCACTTCCTGGTGGACAAATTTACGAAAACCTTGTTTCTGGTGCAATTGATGCAACAGAGTGGGTAGGTCCATGGAATGATGAAGCTATGAAATTCCAAGAAGCTGCTAAATACTACTACTATCCTGGAATGCACGAGCCAGGATCTATGTTAGCATGTGGTACTAACAAATCTTGGTTTACAAGCTTATCAAAATCAGATCAGCTATTAATTGAAGCTGCAGCTGCGATGGAAAATGACGTTATGATGTCAGAGTACAATGCTAAAAATGGTGCTGCGCTTGCAAGATTAATAAACGATCATGGTGTTAAACTAGAGAAGTTTAGCGACAAAGTTTATGATGGTTTTGCTAAAGCTGCTAATGAAGTATTTGAGGAAACAAGAGCAAGCAGTGGTCTCGCTGAGAGAATCCACTCTAGTTTCTTACAGGCTAGAAAAGACATTGGTTCTTGGACCAACTTGTCTGACTCACCTTACATTTCTCAAAGAAACAGAGCATTAGGAATGTAATCTAACTAAATTTAGTTATTAAAGGGCCCTTAATTGGGCCCTTTTTTTTTAAACAAAA
>CACGUE010000013.1 GCA_902576115.1 uncultured Pelagibacteraceae bacterium | reverse complement strand
TGGCTTTAAATTATGGATCAAGAGAAGAAATTATTTCAACAATTAAAAAATTAAATAAACAAAAAAAAGTTATAAATGAAAAAAATATAAATAATAATTTATATACAAAATGTATACCAGATCCCGATATATTAATAAGAACAGGTGATAAACACAGAATTAGTAACTTTCTAATATGGCAATCGATTTATACTGAAATTTTCTTTGTGAAAAAAATGTGGCCAGATTTTAATAAGAATGATTTTAAAAAAATAATTTCAAATTTTAAAAAAATCGACAGAAATTTTGGAGGTTTGAATGTCAGAACTAAGTAAAAGAATATATACATCCTTTGCTTTGTTAACTATTTTTTCAATTTCAATTTTTAATAATTTTATACTTGCTTCTGTACTTATCTTTTGTTTTTATATAATTTTCTATGAATTTCAAAATTTATTAAAAAAAGTTTTTTTAAATAATAGAAATATTAAATTATACTTATCTTTATTAATCATCTTATTTTTAAATACATATTTAGTTATATTTATTTGGAATTCATTAAATAGTAATTTATTAATAGACAAAATATTTTTGTTTTTACTAATATCAATCTCTGTAACCTCAGATATAGGTGGATATATATATGGAAAAATTATTAAAGGAAAAAAAATTACAAAAATTAGCCCTAATAAAACTTATGCTGGAGTTTGTGGTGCCTACATTACATCATTAATCTTTTCAATATTTTTTTTTAATAATTATTTTTTATTTTATAAATTAATTTTAATAATAATAATTTCGTCCACAATTTCACAGTTAGGAGATTTATTTATTTCCTACTTAAAAAGAAAAAATAATTTTAAAGACACGGGAAAACTTTTGCCTGGACATGGTGGTTTATTGGATCGTTTTGACGGAATATTTTTTACGATAATAATAGGCTCAACTTTAAAAAATATATTATGAATAAAAGTGTTGTAATATTTGGTTCAACTGGTTCAATTGGAAGTACAGCTCTAAAATCAATTTCGGAAAATAAAAATTATAAAATAATTCTATTAAGCGCCAGGAATGATATAAAAAAATTACTAAAACAATCAATTAAATATAAATCTAAAAATGCAATTATTCAGGATAAAAAGAATTTTATTAAGTACAAAAAAATTTTTAAATCTAAAGGAATCAAGTTATATTATGGCTATGATAATCTGAAATTTATTTTAAAGAAAAAAGTTTCATACTGCATCAATTCAATAACCGGTATTGACGGATTATATCCTACATTAAAAATTATTCCATTAACAAAAAAAATTTTAATAGCCAATAAAGAATCCATTGTTTGTGCATGGCATTTAATTCATAAGGAACTTATTAAAAGTAAAACAGAATTTATTCCATTAGACTCAGAACATTTTTCTATTTGGAAATTAATAAGAAATGAAGATTTAAAAAAGATTGAAAGAGTAATCTTAACAGCATCTGGTGGCCCTTTTTTGAATTTTCCAAAAAAAAAAATTCTTAATATCAAACCAAAATTTGCATTAAATCATCCTAATTGGAAAATGGGAAAAAAAATTTCTATAGACTCATCTACAATGATGAATAAAATTTTTGAATTTATTGAAGCAAAAAAAATATTTAATTTAAATAAAAAACAGCTGTCTATATTGATACATCCATCTTCATTTGTGCATTCTATAGTCTTTTTTAGAGGTCAGATCATCAAAATTTTGGCCCATGAAACAAGTATGTCTATTCCAATTTCAAATGCCTTAGATATTTTTAAAGATTACGATCGTACTCTTTACAATAAAAATATAAACGACCTAAATAATTTGAAATTTGAAATTCCAAATATTAAACAATTTCCTTTATTATCAATCATAAATCTATTACCAGATCAATGTTCTTATTTTGAAACTATTTTAATAACAATTAACGATAATTTAGTTGAAAAGTATCTTAATAATGAAATAAATTATATTTCAATACATCTTAATTTATTAAAGTTAATTAAAAGTCCATTTTTTCTAAAATATTATAAATTAAAACCAAAAAATATTTATGATATAAAAAAAGTAATAAACTTAACAAATTATTATATTAAAAATAAAATTAAACTTTATGATAGATAAAAATAATTTTCTTAAAATAAATATTTTAAATATTATTTTTTGTTTTTTTTTAGCCAAATATACTTACGCTGAAAATATCAACAATTTCAATATTCAAGGTAATGAAAGAGTTTCGGATGAAACAGTTATTATGTTTTCAGAACTTAATATTGGTGATTTTATCAGTAAAGATAAATTAAATCAGGCTTTAAAAAAATTATATTACACTGATTATTTTAAAGAAGTTGAAATATCTTTTGAAAATAAAGTTGTTATTATAAATGTTCAAGAGAATCCAATAATACAAGATATAACCATAGATGGTGTAGATAAAAACAGTCTATATGATAAAATAAAAGAAATAACATCAAAAATTGAAAAATATCCATTTGTTGAAAATAAAGTAAATGATCAAGTTGTTTTATTAAAAAATTTACTCAAATCTTATGGCTATTATTTTGTAGAGTTAGAAACATTTGTAAATATAAATCCAAATAACACTGTTAACTTAAGATATAATTTTAATTTAGGTGAAATTGCTAAAATACAAAAAATAAAATTTATTGGAGAAAAAATTTTTAACGATACTATTCTAAGAAATATTATTATTTCTGAAGAAGCAAAGTTTTGGAAATTTTTAACTCGTAATAAGTTCTTAGACATTAAAAGAATCAATGCAGATGTTAAAAGATTAAATGATTTTTATAAAAATAGAGGTTTTTACAATGTTAAAGTAAAATCTACCACAGCTGTTATTAATGATGAAAATCAATTTGAATTAATCTTTAATATCAATGCTGGTAACAAATTTACTTTTGACAATATTCAGTTTTACGAAACAAAAAATATAAATTTAAAAGAACTTAGGTTATTTGAGGATAATTTTGAAAGTCTTAAAGGAAAAAATTTTTCTCAGAGAAAAATTACAAAATTGATCGATGAGATAAATACCTATACTTTAAGAAATGAATTTATATTTTTAAATGCCAAATATGAAGTTTCTGTTAAAAAAGACTATAAAATTGATATTTTAATTAAATTTGATGAACTAGATAAAGTTTTTGTTGATAGAATTAATATATTGGGAAATTTTATCACTGATGAGAAAGTTATTAGAAATTCATTAATTATAGACGAGGGCGATGCTTATAATGAAATATTATTTAATAAATCTATATCTAATTTAAAATCATTAGGAATTTTTAAAAATGTTAATTATGTTTCTGATAATATTGATAAAACAAATAAAATAATTGACATCACAGTTGAAGAAAAACCTACTGGTGAAATTTTTGCTGGTGCTGGAACTGGAACAACTGGATCAAATATCACTGCAGGAATTAAAGAAAACAATTATCTTGGATTAGGAATTAAGTTAGACACAAATTTAACTCTTACTGATGATTCAATTAAAGGAAAATTTTCAGTTTTAAATCCAAATTATAAAAATTCAGATAAATCTGTCAAAACTGTAATTGAAAGTTCTAGTGACGATTTTTTCACATTAAGTGGTTATAAAACAAGTAAAACTGGTGTTTCTATTGGTACTGAATTTGAACAAATGAATGATATGTTTGTTAATATAGAGGTATCAAATTATTATGAAGACCTTGAAACTTCCTCAAATGCAAACAGTATAGTAAAAAAGCAAGAGGGATCATATTTTGAAAATCTACTAACCTATGCAATCAAATATAATAAATTGGATCAAAATTATCAACCTACTGATGGATTTCTAAACTCATTTTCTCAAACACTGCCTCTTATATCGGATGATAATTCTTTGGAAAATAAAATTACTAGTTCAGCTTATCATTCTCTTACAGATAATATTATTTTATCAGCACAATTTTATTTAAATACAATCAATTCTTTAGACGATAATGTTAGAATTTCAAAAAGAGTATTTATACCGTCGAGACGTTTAAGAGGGTTTGAGAGCGGTAAAATTGGACCTAAAGATGGATCACAATATATAGGAGGTAATTATGCCACTGCATTAAATTTGAGTTCGACAGTACCGAATATTTTATTTGAAAATGAGGATGTGGATTTAAATTTATTTTTTGATTTAGCTAATGTTTGGGAGGTTGATTATAACAGTTCACTAGACTCTAACAAAATAAGATCATCAACAGGCATTTCGTTAAACTGGTATAGTCCTATAGGACCACTATCTTTTTCATATGCTATTCCAATAAGTGATACTAATACAGATGTTACTGAAAATTTTAGATTTCAAATAGGCACATCATTCTAATGAAAAAAAAATTATTCATATTTTTATTATTTTTTTTTTTATAGTAACAATATTTATGCTAACAACATAGTCTATCTAGATATACAATATATTATAGACAACTCTGAAATAGGTATATTTTATAAAAATAAAGTAAAATTGATTCAAGATCAAAATAAATTGAATTTAAAAAAAGATGAAGATGTAATTAGTAATAAAGAAATAGAAATAAATAACCAAAAAAATATTCTTAGTAAGGATGAAATAAAAAAAAAAGTAAGTAATTTAAACGAATTAATTAAAAAATATCAAATTAAAAGAAATAAATACAACGCTAATATTATTGAATTAAAAAAAAAATATACCTCAGAAATTATAAATTTACTAAACCCATTATTAACACAATACGTTGATAAAAATGATATTAAACTTGTTGTTGATAAAAAAAATATTTTAGTAGGTGTTAAATCATTGGATGTTACAAAAAATATCCTTAAAATTTTAAACGACGAAACCAAAAATAAAAAGCTAGTTGATGAAAATTAAAAACCCATTTTTTAAAAAAAATAATAATATTAATCTATCAGATATTTGTAAAATTTTAGGTGTAAAAAGACCAAAAAAAGATTTAAAAATAAATAATATCTCAGACTTAAAATCTTCTACAAAATATGATATTTCATTTTATAATAATTCTAATTATCTTGATTTGTTAAAAAAATCCAAAGTTAAATATGTAATTTCAAATGAAAAATATTTTAAATCTATAAAAAATTACTGTCATCCTATTTTAGTTAAAAATGTACTTAAATCTGTTTACGAAATAATTAATATTTTTTATCCAGAAGCTTTAAATGATGCAATTGATTTTGATTTATCTACACCTAACAAAAAAAAAAATAAAATAAAATTTGGAAAAAATGTCTTATTTGGTAAAAATGTTAAAATAGGCAATAATACTAAAATTGGTCATAATACTATAATCGAATCTAACGTAATAATTGGTTCTAATTGTGTTATAGGGAATAATGTACTAATTAAAAACACTATTATTGGAAAAAATGTTCGAATAATGGATGGTGCTATTATAGGAAAAAAAGGTTTTGGTTTTTATCCTGATAAAAAAATGAATTCAAGATATCCTCATATAGGAATGGTAATTATTAAAGATAATGCAGAGATCGGATGCAACAATACTATTGATAGAGGATCAATATCAAATACAGTTATTGGCAAAAATACATTTATTGATAATCAGGTTCATATAGCACACAATGTTAATATTGGAGACAATTGCATTATAACTGGTCAAGTTGGTTTTGCCGGAAGCTCTAAAATTGGTAATAATGTATCTGTAGGTGGCCAAGCAGGTATTTCTGGACACTTAATAATCGGAAATAATGTTCAAATTGGTGGTGGTAGTGGTGTTATAAAAAACATACCAGACAACGTGAAAGTGATGGGTTATCCTGCTAAAGATATAAGAAGCTTTATAAAAGATAATAAATAGATGACAGAAAATTTAAATAAAAAACAAATTGAAAATTTATTACCCCATAGAGAGCCAATGCTATTAATTGATGAATTAATAAATATAAAAAAACTTAAATCTGCAACTGCGATTGTTAACGTAAAAAAAGATAGTTTTTTTGTTCAAGGACATTTTCCTGGTGAACCTGTTATGCCTGGAGTTTTAATTGTTGAAGCATTTGGTCAAGCAGCAGCAGCACTGACTGCTGCAGGAATTGATAAAAAAACTTACGAAAATAAATTAGTTTTTTTAATGACTGTTGATAAAGCTAGATTTCGAAATCCAGTGATTCCAGATTGCAGATTAGAATTAAACATTGAAGCTGTTAGATCTCATGGAAGAGTCTGGAAATACAAAGGTGAAGCTTTCGTAGATGGAAGAAAAATGGCAGATGCACAATGGGCTGCAACTATTGTAGATAGAAAGAAATAATCAGTAGTAATTCTTGATAAGCATTTAAATTATAATTTGCTATCAATTTAATGTGATACATCATACAGCAATTATTGATAAAAATTCAAAAATTTCAGAAAATGTTGAAATTGGACCATATTGTATAGTTGGGCCAGATGTAGAATTAGGATCAAATACAAAATTGCATTCACATGTTAGCATTAAAGGCACTACAAAAATTGGAAATAATAATGAAATTTTCCCTTTTGTTTCTATCGGAACACCACCACAAGATTTAAAATACAGAGGTGAAAAGAATTCTATAATTATAGGAGATAATAACAAATTTAGAGAGTATGTTAATATAAATCCTGGAACATCCCAAGGAGGAACTGTTACTAAACTCGGAAGTAATAATTTATTAATGGTCTACTGTCATGTAGCTCATGATTGTACACTTGGTAACAATATAGTTTTGGCAAATAATGTACAAGTGGGAGGTCATGTAACTATCGAGGATTATGCAATAGTTGGTGGCAGTTGTGCAATACATCAATTTTCGAGAATAGGACATCTATCAATGGTTGGTGGAATGACTGGTGTTTTAAGTGATGTAATACCTTTTGGATTATCATTAGGAAATAGAAATAATTTAGTTGGGTTGAATCTTGTAGGATTAAGAAGAGCAAAAATCTCAAATGAAGATATTAAATTATTACAAAATTTTTATAATATAGTTTTTAGTAATCAAAATTACAGATTTAATATAGAAAATCTCGAAATAAAATTTAAAGAAAACAAATATATTAAAAAAATTATAAATTTCTTAAATTCTGATAAAAAAAGACCAATATCATTGCCCATAATTAAAAATGAAAATAACTGATAATTTTTTAGAAAAATCTGAGTTTGAAAATATCAATAAAACTTTTCACCTTTCAAATTTTCCATGGTATTTTATGCCATTTAAAGTTCATGAAGGAGATGATAATTATCAATTTTATCATTTATTTTTAGCAAAAGGCAAAGTTCTTTCAAAACATTTTGATATCCTTCATCCTGTTTTAAAAAAATTAGGAGTAAAAGAAATAATTAGAATAAAAGCAAACTTAACATTAAAACAAAAAGAACATATTAAATCTGATATGCATGTTGATTTTAAGGATTGTAAAACTGCAATTTTTTATCTTAACACAAACAATGGCTATACATTATTTGATAAGGGAGATAAAATACATAGTCGAGAAAATCGAGTTGTTGAATTTGACTCAAATCTTAAACATTGTGCAGTGGATCATACTGACAGCAAATATAGAATAGTAATAAATATTAATTATTTATAATGATTGGATTATTTCTTGGTGAAAAGCAATTACCAATAGAAATTTTAAAAAGTTTAAAAAAAAAGAAAATTAAATATTTTATAATAGACTTATCGAAAAATAATAAATTTAAAAAAAATAAAAACAGTTATTTTATTAATATAGGAAAATTTGGTAAAATTTTGGAATTAATAAAATCTAAAAAATGTAAAAAAGTTTTATTTGCTGGAAATATTATTAAACCAAGAATTTCTAAATTGAAATTAGATCTTAAAGGTATTTACTATATCCCCAGAATTATTAAGGCATCTAAACTAGGAGATGCGGCTATATTAAAAGAATTGATTAATATTTTATCAGAAAACAAAATAAAAGTTATTAGATTAAATACATATAATCCAGAATTAACTTTAAGAAAAGGATGTTACACAAAATTAAAACCTAGTATAGTCGATAAATTAACAATTAAAAAAGGTATTCAAATATTAAATAAATCAAATTCATTTAATCATGTTCAGGCCTTAGTAATCAATAATCGGAAGATTATTTCTTTTGAAAAAAGAAAAGGCACAAAAGATATGTTAGAATCAATTAAAAACAATAATTTACAGAATAAAATTTTATTAAAGATACCTAAATCAAAGCAAGATCTGCGTGTAGATTTACCGACAATTGGTCTAGATACTCTAAAAGATTGTAAAAAAGCTAATATTAAAGGAATTGTTGTTAAAGCAGGTCAAAATATATTTTTAGATAAATATGAAGGTATTAAATTTGCTAATAAAAATAAAATTTTTGTTATAGCTAAATGAAAAAAATTTTTGTTTTAACAGGTGAGCCGTCAGGTGATAAATTAGCATCTGAAGTCATTAAAGAATTAAAAAAATCAAAAAAAGACATAGAATATTTATCTGTTGGAGGTCAACATTTAAATTCTATAGGTATTAAGTCAATATATGATCAAAAAGATATAACATATATAGCTTTTACTGACATATTGTTAAATATTTTTAAGATAAAAGGAAAAATTAATGAAACAGTAAAAAAGATTTTAGATTTCAATCCTGATATTTTATTTAGCGTAGATAGTCCTGACTTCACTCTTCGTGTATCAAAAATAATCAAATTAAATAAACCAAATATAAAAACTATTCATTTTATAGCACCTAAAGTGTGGGCTTGGCGTGAGGGAAGAGTTAAAAAAATGAAAAGTTACTTAGATCATATTCTTTTATTATTTGATTTTGAAAAAAAATTTTTTGATAAGGAAAAACTAAAAAATACATTTGTTGGTCATCCAATATTAGATAATACAAATAACGAAAAAATTGAGATTAATGAATTATTAAAGGGAAAAATTATTTCAATTTTTCCTGGTAGCAGATTGTCAGAATTAAATTCACATGTCCCTATACTCATTGAGTTCATTAAAAAAATGAACAAAAAAAAAAATAACTATAATTATATTTTTCATGCAACAGAAAATTCTAAAGATTATTTATTGAAAATATTAAAAAAAAACAAATTAGAGAATGTTGATATTATTTCAAATGAAAAAATAAAAATTGCAACAATAAAAAATTCAATTTTTGCAATCGTTAAATCAGGCACAGTTTCACTTGAAGTTTGTAAATACGGCATTCCATCGATAATAATTTATAAAATGAATTTTTTAAATTTTCTTATTGCCAAATCATTTTTAAAAATAAAATTTGCAAATATGATAAATATTATTAATAACAAAGAAGTTATTCCTGAACTTTTGCAACAAGAGTGTAACTCAAATGAAATATACAAAACGGTTAATTATTTATTAAAAACACCCAAACTTATTAATGAACAGTTAAAACAAGTTAATAAAACTATTAAAGAATTAAGATCAACTACTTCATCTAGAAATGAAGCATCTAATGTTTTGTTATCTTATTTGAGATAATCTTTTAGTAACTTCATCTTTTCCAAGAGCGCATAATATATCATATATACCTGGTCCAAATTTTGATCCTGTTAAGCATATTCTTAATGGTTGTCCAACTCCTTTAAAATTTGTTTTATTATTCGTTATTATGTTATTAATTATAGGCTCTAGTGTTTCTCTAGTAAAATCTGAAAGTTTATTTATATCATCAATAAATAATTTAATAATTTTTATTGCCGTTTCGTCTAAAAGTTTTTTATCTTCTTTTTTAATCTTCACATCATCATTTAATAAAAACTTTGAATTTTTGTAAATATCTTCTAAAGTTTTTGCTTTATTTTTTAAGAAATGTAACGAATTTTTTATTTTTATTTGTGCTAAATCAGGTATCGCTTCTTTAAAAGTTTCACAATAAGTTTTTAATTGATTAAATAGATCATTTTCATCGATATTTTTTATATAATATTCATTCATTGAATAAATTCTACTTACATCTAATTTTGATGGCGATTTTCCAATTCCTTCTAAATTGAAGTATCTGATACTTTCGTCTAAGTCAAAAATTTCCTTATCTTTGAATGACCATCCTAATCTTAAGAGATAGTTTCTAAGAGCATCGGGCATTATTCCAATTTTAGAATAATCGTCTAATGTTGATGCATTATCTCTTTTTGAAAGCTTTTTTCCTTCAATAGTATGAATTAGTGGTATATGAGCAAAAGATGGTACTTTCCAATTCATAGCTTCATAAATTTGTATTTGTTTAAATGTATTTATTTTATGATCATCCCCTCTAATTATATGTGTCATACTCATTAAATGATCATCCACAGATGCTGATAAATTGTATGTAGGTGATCCATCTGCTCTTAATATAACAAAGTCTTCAATAGTATTATTTTCTATTTCAACGGTTCCTTGAACTAGATCATTTAAGATAGATTTTCCGTCAATTTTACTTTTAAATCTTATTACAGGATTAAATTCTTTCGGAGCATCGTTTTCACTCATATCTCTCCATTTTCTATTATAAATATATGGTATTTTTTTTTGTTTTGCCCTTTTTTTTTGTTCTTCTATTTCAGCGTTTGAACAATAACATTTATATGCTAATCCTTTTTTTAATAATTCATTAGCTACATTTATATGTTCATCTATTTTATCTGATTGAATATATTCAATATCCTCGTAATTAATTCCTATCCATTTTAATGAATTAATTATTTGATTTTTGAATTCCTCTTTAGATCTTTCTTTATCTGTATCCTCTATTCTTAAATAAAATTTACCACCCTTGTTTTTTGAATAAAGCCAATTGAATAATGCTGTTCTTACTCCTCCGATGTGTAAAGGACCAGTTGGTGAGGGAGCAAATCTGGTTGCTACTATTTTCATCAGATTTATTTAGACTATTTTAGGAAAAGTTTCTATATAAAGATACTAGAATACCTTGAACTTTGACTCTATCAGGACCAAATATTTTTGTCTCGTAATTTCGATTAGCACTTTCTAAAGCTACTGTCTTACCTTTTCTTCTTATTCTCTTTAGCATAGCTTCATGATCATCAATTAACGCGACAACTATTTTTCCATTTTCAGCTGTATCTGCTTTTTTTACAATTACTGTATCACCATCATTTATTCCAGCTTCTATCATTGAATCTCCTTGCACTTTTAGCCCAAAAAATTCTCCATTTTTCTCAATATTAGAAGGCAAAGGTATTCTAGAAACTTCGTTTTGAATTGCTTCAACAGGTGTACCTGCAGCAATTTTACCTAATACAGGAATTTCATTTTCATCTGAATTATTTCTACTTGAACTTTCATCAAGTCCACCTTTAATTACACTGGGTGAAAAACTGTTATAAATATCATTAGCTGAAGCTGTTTCAGGCAATTTAATAACTTCCAAAGCTCTTGCTTTATGAGCCAATCTTTTAATAAATCCTCTCTCTTCTAGGGCACTAATTAATCTATGAATTCCAGATTTAGATTTTAAATTAAGTGATTCTTTCATTTCTTCATAAGAGGGAGATACACCACTAGATCTCAACTTTTTGTTGATAAATAAAAGCAGGTTTTTTTGTTTCTTAGTTAACATAGAACAAACTGTGTACATGAATGTTCTATAAAAGTTCTTTCAATTAAACAAGAGTAAAAACCCCAATAAATTTAACACTTTTTTTATAAAATGGAAAAAATATTGTTATTTTCTAAATTTTTTAAAATTGATTCACCAATAAGAAAAGTTTTTATTTTAGTTTCAGAGGTAATTTTTAAAACATCTTCTTTGTTTTTTATTCCACTCTCTGAAATTAATGGACCGTTATGATTAATTAAAACATTATGAATATCATAAGTTGTATTTATATCTGTTTTAAGTGTTTTTAAATTTCTATTGTTTATCCCTATTAATGCATCTTTGTACTTCAAAGATTTTTTGGCCTCATCAACAGTGTGAACCTCAACAATAACAGACATATTAAGTTTTTCAGCTTCCTCATACAATTCATCTGCAGTTTTTTCATTAACGCCTGCTAAAATTATTAAAATTGCATCAGCACCATAACTCCGAGAAAGATGTACTTGAAATTTATCAACAAAAAAATCTTTACATAAAATAGGTAAATTTATTTTTTGTTTAATTTTACTAATATGAATTAAGTTTCCTAAAAAAAAATCTTCTTCAGTTAAAACTGATAAGCAAGTAGCATTATTTTTTAAATATATATCTGCAATTTCAACAGGATTATAATTTTCAATTATTATACCAGCAGATGGACTAGCTTTTTTAATTTCAGCAATAATTGAGATTTTATCATGATTTATATTATTAAGTATTTTTTCTTTAAAATTTATATAATTTTTTAGCATTGAAATTTTATCGTTTAAAGAAGTTATTGAAATATCTTTTTTTAAAATTTGAATTTTATCTCTTTTATTATTTATTATTTCCTCTAATATATTTTCAGGCATTTCTCAAATTTTCTAAATGTGAATATGTTTTTCCCGATAACAAATAATCTCTTGCTTTTTCATATGCATGTTTAAAATTATCTTCATTTTCAGATATTATTAAACCAGCAGCAGCATTTAATGATACTGCTTTAGAAAAATCGTCATTATTACCTTTAAATATACTTATAATTTTTTCTGAATTAAATTTTGCATCATTTCCAACTATCTTATCGAAACCTTCAGCATTTACATTCAATTCTTTAGGATCAATAATCATTTCGTTAATTTCCCCATTTCTTAATTGTTTAACTATAGTTTTATCATATGGTGATATTTCGTCTAAACCATCATTGCTATTAACAATCCAAGCAAATTTAATATTTAAATCTTTCAAGGCATTAGCAAATATATCAAGAAGTTTTTTATCAAAAACTCCAACAACCTGTCTTTCAACATTAGCTGGACTACTCAAAGGACCAATCATATTAAAAATTGTTCTTTTCCCAATTTTTTTTCTTGTCGGGCCAACATATTTCATTGCACTGTGATAATTAGGAGCAAACATAAATCCAAAATGATTTTTTTTAATTTGATTTTCAATATCTTTAGGTTCAAAGTTGATATTTATATTTAATGCTTCCAAAACATCTGCAGATCCACATTTTGAAGAAACTGCTTTATTTCCGTGTTTTGCTACGTTAATGCCCATACTTGAAAGTAATAATGCTGAGGCTGTAGAAATGTTTAGTGTATCTTTACCATCGCCACCTGTTCCGCAGGTATCTATGCATTCATCTACATTAACTCTTTTTGCTTTATTTCTAAGAACTGAGACTCCACCAGCTATTTCTGATGAAACTTCACCCTTTTTAGAGAGCAGAGTCAAAAAATTATAAATTTCATTATCATTAGCTTCTCCATTCATCAAAATTTCAAAAGCACCAATGCTTTCTTCTAATGTTAAATTTTCTCTTTCTTCAAGTTTTTTTAAATATTTTTCCATTTATTTAATAAAATTTTTTAAAATTTTTAAACCATCTTTAGTCTTTATACTTTCAGGATGAAATTGTACTCCATGGACATCATAAATTCTATGTTTAACTCCCATAATTATTCCATCAGAAGTCATGGCTGTAATTTCTAAATCTTTAGAAAGTGTTTTCTTATCGATTATTAAACTATGGTATCTAGTTGCCTCAAATATTTTTGGTATTCCTTTTAAAATTCCTATATTTTTTGAAATAATTGTACTTGTTTTTCCATGAACCAATTCTTTAGCTTGAACAATTTTAGATCCAAATATTTGACCTATAATTTGATGACCTAAACAAACTCCAAGTATTGGAATTTTATTATACAATTCATTTACTATCGATAAACAGTTTCCAGCTTGATCAGGATTGCCGGGACCAGGTGATATCACAATTTTATTATATTTTTTCTTTAATATTTTATTTGTATTAATTTTATCGTTTCTTACTACGTCTACATTCGAACAAAACTTAGATATGTAATGATACAAATTAAATGTAAAACTATCATAGTTGTCAATTAAAATTATTTTCATAATTACTCAATTGCTTTTAATAGAGCTTTTGCCTTATTAACTGTTTCAAGATATTCGTTTTGTGGTTTGCTATCTGCAACTATTCCAGCGCCAGATTGTACATAGAATTTTTTGTTTTTAGCTACTGCAGTTCTAAGTGCAATACATGTATCAAATTCACCATTTGATGAAAAATATCCAATTCCACCGGCATAAACTTTTCTTTTAGTTGTCTCTAGCTCATCAATTATTTCCATTGCTCTAATTTTTGGAGCCCCAGATACTGTTCCTGCTGGAAATCCAGACAACATTGTTTCAAATTTTGAGTATTTATTATTAAATACTCCTTCAACATTTGATACAATATGCATTACATGCGAGTATCTTTCTATTGAAAAACTTTCGGTCACTTTTACAGTATTGATCTTTGATACTTTCCCAGTATCGTTCCTTCCTAAATCTAGAAGCATTAAATGTTCGGATAATTCTTTTTTGTCATTTAGTAAATCTTTTTCAAAAAATAAATCTTGTTTTTTATTTTTTCCTCTTGGTCTTGTTCCAGCAATTGGTCTAATCGTAACTTTATTATTTCTTAACCTTACAAGTATTTCCGGACTTGCACCGATAATCTGAAAATCTTTAAAATTAAAAAAATACATAAAAGGAGAAGGATTTGTTTTCCTTAATTTTTTATAAATTTCTATTGGATTTTTAGTTAATTTGGTTTCAAATCTTTGACTAAGAACTACCTGAAATATGTCTCCAATTTTAATATATTCTTTAGCCTTCTTTACATTTGATAAAAATTTTTGTTTAGAAATATTTGATTTTACTTTTGTTTTAACTTTTTTATTAATTTTATCCAGATACGAACTTTTATAATTAGATAAAAAAATTAAATTCTCAATTTGATTAATTATTTGTTCATACCTTATTTGATAATTATTTATTTTTTCATCATAAAAAACATTAATTATAAAATATAATTTCTTTTTTATATTATCATGTATTATTAGTTCTCTTGGTCTGATAATTCTAGCATCAGGTAATTTTAAATCGTCTCTATTTTTATTAGGAATATTTTCTAGATATCTAATAATGTCATACGAAAAGTATCCTGATAATATGGAGCTAATTGAAGGTAATTCTCTAGGAATTTTAAATTTAAAACTTTCAATAACATTTTCTATATTTTTCTTCGCACTACCTTTCAAAATTTTAACTTTGTTATCAAAGTATATCTTGCTTACATTATTGTTAAATTCCCAAATTTTATCAGGATTTTTTCCAAAAATTGTATATCTTCCTTTAATAAATCCTTTTTCAACTGATTCAAATACAAAAGCATTTTTCTCAGTAAAAAAATTATTTATTAAATTTATTATTTCTTTAGATCCATCACTATCCAAAGATAAATAGAGTATTTGGTTTAATTTTTTTTTATGATTAATCTTAAATTGTTTAAGGCTTATATTAAGCATTATTTAAAATAATCTTTTATTCGATCAATATTATTATTAAAAATTTTAACTTCATACTTGGTGTTAAGTGATGTATCATAGGAACTATAAATATCATCGATCAAATTAATATTTGTTTTAGCTAAATATTCTTGAATATTTTCATTTGTACTTTTTAAATTTTCATAATTAATCTGATTAATCTTTGCTAAAAATATATTATTAGATCTATTAGAAACCATAACAAAACTATTTTTTGGCAATTCATAAATAAGCTTTAGAGATGTCTCATCAAATAAACTATCATCATTAATTGAATTAATTATTCCTGAATTTATATTTTCTTTATTTTTTACTAGATTTTCAAAGTCAGAATTATTGAAATCTTTATTTTGAATTTTTTCAAATAAATTTTTATTAAGATCAAATTTTTTCTTTAATAAAATTCTATTTTTTACTTTATCTCTGAAGGACGTATTATTTTTATTTGGTAGTAAATTATTTATTCTTGTAATTTGATATAGTAAAAAATAATTGTCTTTATCTTTTAAAACTATTTCTTTTTTATCTTTATTATCATAAATTTCTTTAAATACATCATCCTTATTTACTAACTTAAAATTGTTTTTTTTTTTGTAATTTTATTTCATTTTTTTTAGCAATATCTTCTAAAGAAACTTCATTTAATATATCATTTTCGATTTCATCAATTTTTTTATAAAAATCTTCATTAAATTCGTTGATTTCAATTAAATTTGAGGGTTCAACTTTGGCATAACTAAAATCAATGTATGCTTCTTTTAGGTTTTCCTCATTTTCGATTATGTAATTATTAATTTCGACGTCTGAAATATTTTTATCGTAAGCATTTTCAAGATTATAGTATTGAATATTTATTTTTTTGTTTTCATTTATGTAAATCTTATTTTGTAGATAATACGGTGATTTAATACCACCGCCAATATAATCAAATAGTCTTTTTCTTAACTTAGAATTTTTTAGTTTATTTTCAAATTCAGCTGCAATAATGTTATTTTCTAAAAGAAATTTTTCATATTTTAATCTTGAAAAATTTTTGTCATCATCAAGAAAATTTATATCGTTTTGTAAATTTAATTTTAAAGATCTATCTGAAATTTTTACATTTAAATCTTTATACTCCATTGACATTAAATCTTTTGATATAAGGTCGCTCAAAATTCTTTCTAAGATATTGTTATCTAAATTTTCTTTTATATAATCAGGATTTATTCTTGATCGGTTTATATGATCAATGAAGTCTTTTGTTGAAATTGAATTATTATTTATCTTAGCTATATTATTTGTGTTCCCGCCACTAAAGACACTTCCCATTCCCCAAAAAACAAAAGGAACAATTATTATAGCCACGAGGACACCTGCCAATTTACTATTTGTAAAACCTCTTAATTTTCCTAACATGAATAATTCTTTATATATTGATTATAAAAAACAAACCTATAAATTAAATTATCTAAGATGACAAATAATAATATGATCTTTATAGCTAATTGGAAGATGAATGGAGAAAAAAGTCATATCTCTGGCATTAAAAAAACCATAAAATTTTTAAAACAATCAAAAAATAAAAAAAATCAAATAATTTACTGCCCACCATTTACCCTAATTTCATCGGTTAAAAATAAAGTAAAAAACACTAAAATTAAAGTAGGTGCTCAGAATCTTTCTCATTTAAATGATTATGGTGCATTGACAGGATCTGTAAACTCTAAATTAATTAAGTCAGCAGGAGGTGACTATGTTATTGTTGGTCATTCTGAAATTAGAAAACAGGAAAATGATATACTAATAAATAAAAAAATTCACTCAGCACTTAAAGAAAAATTAAAAGTAATTCTTTGCATTGGAGAGACATATAAAGAAAAAAAAAATAATAAAACTCTCTCAGTTCTTAAAAGACAAATAACAATAGCCTTAAAAAATATAAAAAAAATTAATAATATTATATTTGCATATGAGCCTAGATGGGCAATCGGAACTGGAAAAATACCAAAATCATCCGAATTAAGAAAAAACTTTAAAGATATAAATCATATAATTAATAAATTAAAAAAAAATCAAAAATATAAAATTATTTATGGTGGATCTGTTAACTCAAAAAATGTATTAGAGTTAAAAAAAATTAATGATTTAAAAGGATTTTTAATAGGAAGCGCTTCTTTGAGAGCAAAAAATTTTATTGATATAATTAAAAAATCAACTAATTAAACGTCGTGGAAAATATACTTTTAATTATTAATATTATTCTTGCAGCTATTCTAGTTGTCTTAGTTTTATTTCAAAAATCCGAGGGTGGTGCACTGGGTATTGGGGTGTCCCAAGATAACTTTATGCTTTCTAGATCAGCAGGAAATTTTTTAACTAAAGCTACAGCAATAATTGCTACTTTATTTATAATATGTAGTCTGTGTTTAACGATTCTTTCAAGAGGTGAATTAACTCCAACAACATCAGTTTTAGATAAAATAGAGGAAACTGATGATGCGCCAAAGGTACCAGATAGTAATAATTAATACTTTGAATTTTTAAATTTTAGGTCTATAAGATACTTCCATGGCGCGATATATCTTTGTCACTGGCGGCGTGGTATCATCACTTGGAAAAGGATTATCATCAGCATCGCTTGCATATTTATTAAAGTCACAAGGTTATAAAGTTAGGATACGTAAAATGGATCCATATTTAAATGTGGATCCTGGAACAATGAGTCCTTTTCAGCATGGCGAGGTATTTGTTACTGATGATGGTGCAGAGACCGATCTAGATTTAGGACATTACGAAAGATTTACAAATATTTCTTCAAAACAATCAGATAATATTACTACTGGCAAAATTTATAGCGATGTAATCAAAAAAGAGAGACAAGGGGGCTATTTAGGTAAGACAGTTCAAGTTATACCACATATTACAGATAGAATTAAAAAATTTATTAGCAAAGATATAAGTAACGAAGATTTTGTAATTTGTGAAATTGGTGGAACTGTTGGCGACATAGAAAGTTTACCATTTTTAGAAGCTATAAGACAATTCTCAAACGATCATGGAAGGTCTAGAACATTATTCGTTCATTTAACTTTAGTACCATTTATGAAATCTTCTGATGAGATAAAAACAAAACCTACACAACATAGTGTTAAAGAATTAAGAAGTATCGGTATACAGCCAGATATTGTTATATGTAGATCAGAGCAGCATATACCTTTAGAACAAAGAAAAAAAATATCTTTATTTTGCAATGTAGATATTAAAAATGTCATTGAGACCGTTGATGTTAGGACAATTTATGAAGCTCCAATTAGCTTTTATAACCAAAAATTAGATAAACAAGTCTTAAAATATTTTAAAATAAAATCAAAAAAGAAACCAAATTTAAATCCATGGAGAAATATCACCTCTACTGTTCTAAAAAATAATAAAGTAATTAACATTGGAGTAATAGGCAAGTATGTGAACTTAAAAGATGCATATAAATCTTTAGATGAAGCACTAACACACGGTGGCATAGCAAATAATGTAAAAGTTAATTTGGTAAGGATTGAATCTGATAAATTAAAAAAAAATGAAATAAGTAAAAAACTTAAGGGTGTTTCTGGAATATTAATACCAGGTGGTTTTGGTAAAAGAGGAACAGAAGGGAAGATTGCAGCAATTAAATATGCAAGGGAAAAAAAAATACCCTTTTTTGGTATTTGTTTTGGAATGCAAATGGCAAT
Organism: uncultured Pelagibacteraceae bacterium; assembly: GCA_902576115.1. GTDB lineage: Bacteria > Pseudomonadota > Alphaproteobacteria > Pelagibacterales > Pelagibacteraceae > Pelagibacter. Next base: position 6,218 of record CACGUE010000013.1, on the reverse strand, counting down.
CATTGAATTTGCCAGAAACAAATTAAATATTAAAAATGCTGGATCTACAGAACTTGATAAGAAATGCTATCCTGTTATTGGATTAATCCATGAATGGAACAGAAATGGAAAAGTTTTTAAGGGCACAGAAAAAAACTTAGGAGGCACAATGAGATTAGGGCTTTATACAGCTAAATTAAAAAATAATTCTGCCATAAAAAAGATTTATAAATCTAATGAAATAAAAGAAAGACACAGACATAGATATGAAGTTAATAATAACCAAAGATCAAAATTTGAAAAAAAAGGATTAATATTTTCAGGTATGTCTCCAGATAATAAATTACCTGAAATAATTGAATTAAAAAATCATCCTTGGTTTATAGGTGTTCAATTTCATCCAGAATTTAAATCAAGACCATTATCACCACATCCATTATTTAAATCATTTATAAAGGCTGCAAAAAATTACCATGGAAAATAGAATTGTTAATTGTCAGGATTTAAATATTTCTAACTCAAATAAAATTTGTTTAATAGCAGGACCTTGCCAGCTAGAAACTGAGCAACACGCTTTAGATATGGCAGGGGAAATTAAAAACATTACTGACAAATATAATATTGGATTTATATACAAAACATCATTTGATAAAGCTAATCGAACAAGTCTTAAAGGTAAAAGAGGAGCTGGATTAGAAAAATCCTTACCGGTTTTTGATAAAATAAAAAATGAAATAAAAGTTCCTGTCCTTACTGATATTCATAACGAAGAGCAATGTTCAATTGTTGCTCCGCACATAGATGTTTTACAAATCCCAGCTTTTTTATGTCGACAAACAGATTTATTAGTTGCTGCTGCAAAAACAAAAAAAATTATTAATGTAAAAAAGGGTCAGTTTTTAGCCCCATGGGATATGGTAAATGTAACAAAAAAAATATCTGATTCAGGAAATAATAATATTCTTGTAACAGAGCGAGGTGCTAGTTTTGGATATAACACTTTAGTATCAGATATGAGGTCAATACCTATAATGGCAAAGAATGGATATCCTATTGTTTTCGATGCTACTCATTCAGTTCAACAACCTGGAGGACAAGGAGATAAAAGTGGAGGACAAAGAGAATTTGTTGAACATCTATCTCGAGCAGCTGTTGCGGTTGGTGTTGCTGCAATTTTTATAGAAACACATCAAGATCCAGATAACGCTCCCTCTGATGGTCCAAATATGGTTCCATTAAGTAAATTAGACAATCTTATAAATCAGATTGTTGAAATAGATAATCTAATAAAAAAAAAATAATGTCTAAAATTTCTAAAGTTATTGCAAGACAAGTTTTTGATAGTAGGGGAAATCCAACTATAGAAACAGAGGTATTTGTGAAAGATATTAGTGCCTCAGCAATTTGTCCTTCTGGAGCGTCTACTGGAACTTATGAAGCTTTTGAAAAAAGAGATATAAAAAATAAAAAATATCTTGGAAAAAGTGTTTTAAAACCTGTTGAATTTATAAATAAAGTAATATCAAAGAAGTTAAAAAATTTTAACATTCATCAGCAAGATAAAATAGATAATTTATTAATTAGACTTGATGGCACCAAACAAAAGAAAAGAGTAGGAGCCAATGCAATTCTTTCAGTTTCAATAGCTGTCAAAAAATTATCATCTAAAATTAAAAAAATTCCAATTTATAAAAATTTACTAATAAATAAAAATTTTAAATTACCCTATCCTTTAATGAATATAATTAATGGAGGCGCACACGCGAATAACGGTCTTAGAATTCAAGAGTTTATGATAAGACCAGATAAAGCAAAAACTTTTTCTGAGGGTCTTAGAATGTGTTTTATTGTTATTAATAAATTAAGAAATTTAATTAAGAAGATGGGTCATTCCACTTCTGTAGGAGATGAAGGAGGTTTCGCTCCAATGATAAATGATAATGAAAGTGCACTAAAACTTATAGTAAAAGCTATAAGTTTGTCAGGTTTTAGAAATGGAAAAGACGTTGTCATATGTTTAGATGTTGCTGCAAATGAGTTGCTTAAAAATAAAAAATATTCAATTCACTCTAAAAAATATACTAATGTAGACAAATCTATAGACAACTATCTTAAACTAATAAGAAAATATAAAATTATGTCTATAGAAGACCCATTTGGTGAAAATGATTGGCCAGCTTGGACAAAACTTATGAATAAAACAAAAAATAAAATGCAAGTTGTTGGTGATGACCTGTTTGTTACAAATTTAGAACGACTAAAAATCGGCTTCTTGAATATTTCAGCTAATTCAATATTAATTAAATTAAATCAAATTGGCACCGTCACCGAAACGCTTGAAGTTATAAAATTTGCAAAATTAATCGGTTATAAAACAATCATCTCACATAGATCAGGTGATAGTGAAGATACTTTTATCGCAGATTTTGCGGTTGGGACAGATTCTAACCAAATTAAAACTGGATCATTAGCTAGATCAGAGAGAGTTTCGAAGTACAATCAATTATTAAGAATTGAGCAGGAGCTTGGAAAAAAATCTAAAATGCACACTATAAATTAATGCTCAATAAAATAAAAAAAAATTACTTTATTTTAATTATAACTTTTTTATTTATTTATTTTTTTTTTAATCTTTTAGGTGGAGATAGAGGTCTTATTTCTTATTTAAAAAAAAAAGATACTTTTAAAGAACTTAAGATAAAGCATACAGACCTAAAATTCAAAATTCAAGAATTAGAGCATAAAAACTCTTTATTAACCGAAAATATAGACCTTGATTTTATTGAAATTTTAATACGAGACAAATTTTTATTTGGAAAAGAAGGGGAGACTACTTATATAATTAAACAAGATGAATAAAACTAGACCAAGACACCCTGAGAAAGTAAAAAATCCAGTTAATCCAATTAAAAAGAAACCAGCTTGGATTAGATCTAAACTATCAGACAGTAAGGAATTTTTTTTAACCAAAACTGTAGTTAATCAAAATAATTTAGTCACTGTTTGCCAAGAAGCAAATTGTCCAAATATTACTGAATGTTGGAGTAAAAGACATGCAACATTTATGATAATGGGTGATACTTGTACAAGAGCTTGTGCCTTTTGTGATGTCAAAACTGGAAAACCTGAAAAATTAGATATATTTGAACCATTAAAAATAGCAAATGCAGTTAAAAAATTAAATCTAAGACATGTTGTAATTACATCTGTTGATAGAGATGATTTGCCTGATGGTGGATCTACTCATTTTAAAGAAGTTGTAGAAATTACTAGAAAAAAAAATCCTAATACTACAATAGAAGTTTTAACGCCAGATTTTCTTAGAAAAGGAGACTCTTATAAAATTATTTTAAGCGCAAACCCAGATGTTTTTAATCATAATATTGAAACTGTTCCAAGATTATATTTAAAAGTTAGACCTGGTGCTAGATATTTTTCATCTTTAGAACTTCTTAAAAATGCAAAAAAAAATAATAAACAGGTTTTTACTAAGTCAGGTATAATGGTCGGTTTAGGTGAAGAAAAAGATGAAGTTATCCAAGTAATGGATGATTTGAGATCTGCAGATGTTGATTTTTTAACAATTGGTCAATACCTTCAACCAACGGCAAAACACCATCCTTTAGATAGATATTATCATCCTGATGAATTTAAGGATCTAGAAATAACAGCAAAGTCAAAAGGTTTTTTATTGGTTTCATCTTCTCCATTGACTAGATCTTCATATCATGCTGATGAAGATTTTGCCAAATTAAAACAGAACAGACATAATTAATTCAATGCCAAAAGCATCTGTAACGCGATTAATAGAACGCGATAAAAAAACACTTATTAATTTTGTCTTAGATATTGAAAAGTATCCAGAATTTATTCCGTTTTGCATAAATTCTAAAGTTTATGAAAAAAAAGAAGTCGGAGATTATATAAACATAATTGCAGATTTAACTATAGGTAAAAAACCTTTTACAGATACTTATAAAAGTGATGTTAGATATGATAAAAAAAATGATCACATCCATGTGACTAATATTGATGGTCCTTTGAATTATTTAGAAAATAATTGGAGGTTTGTTGAGAAAGATAATTTTACTGAAGTTCGTTTTGATGTCGATTTTGAAATTAAGAACAAATTTCTTAATATTATAATGTCAAAATCTTTTCAATATGGACTTAATAAAATAGCTGATGCTTTTCAAAAAAGGGCTGAAAATCTATAAATTATTTATATAATTTTAAGTAACAATTTAATACATTTTGAGACTGTATTATTTTGTATTTTAGATCTTTCCTTACTCCTAAATAAATTTTTCATAATAAAAACCTTGTTTTTTTTCTTAACTCCAATAAAAACAAGACCAACAGGTTTGTCCTTTGTACCACCATTTGGTCCTGCTATACCTGTTATGGATATGTTTAACTTGCTTCTTGATATTTTTGATAAATTTTCTACCATACACCTACAACATTGAGAACTTACTGCTCCGTATTTAGTAATAATTTTTTTGTTAACTTTGAGAATTTTAATTTTTGCATTATTTGAGTAAGTAATTAATCCCATTCTAAAATATTTTGAAGAACCACTTAATTTGGTTAATTTACTAGATAGCAAGCCTCCAGTACATGACTCGGCTACCGATATAGAGATATTTTTTTTAATTAATTTTTTGTGTAATTTTGAAATATTCATTAAAATTTTAGGCTTAAAAAATATATTATTAGCATTGTGTATAAGCCAGCCATTATATCATCCATAATTATTCCAAAAAAGTTTTTATGATTTTTGTCAAAATAACTTACAGGAAAAGGTTTTACTATATCGAAGAACCTAAAAAGTATGAATGATATTAAATAATAAATTTCAGCGGGTAAACTAATAAGATTATTTGAAGATAAATATACAATAAAAATAAGAGGCAAGGCTTGACCTAAAACTTCGTCAATTACAATTTGTTTTGGATCTTTAATTTCAAATTCTGTTTCAGAGTCCATTACAGCATAGAAAGAGTAAAAAAAAAATTATTGAGTAAAGTATTAAAATATAATTAAGATTTTTAAAATTTAATACTTCAAACATTACATAAAGAATAATCAAAGTACTTAATGAAGTAAAAGTACCTGGTAGCTTTGAAACATAACCGTTTCCAAAAAAAGTTGAGATTAAAATATTGAATTTTTTCATTTTGATATCGAGCAAATTACTTCACAAGCTATTGCCTTTTCTTTTCCAATAATACCCAATTTTTCAACAGTTTTTCCTTTTAAATTTATTAAATTCTTATCAATTGACAACAAACTTGATAATGAATTTAATATTTTATTTCTAATTTTTGAAACTTTGGGATTTTCACATATTAAGTTTATATCAATATTATTTATATAAAAACCATTATCATTCATTAATTTAAGTACAGGTATAAGCATATTTTTTGATCTAATATTTTTAAATTTGTTTGAGGAGCTTGGAAATAATTTTCCAATATCATCTTGCCTCATTGCTCCTAATAAACCGTCAATTATTGCATGAAGAATTACATCTCCATCAGAATGACCCTTGAGACCTGAATGATAATTTATTCTAGCTCCTCCAAGAAAAAGTTTTTTATTTTTTATTAATCTATGAATATCAAATCCAATACCATAAAAATCATGAGATTTTAAATATTTAATATCTTCTAATGTTGTTATTTTAAAATTCTTCTTTTCACCTTTAATAAATTTGATTTTTTTATTTTTATTTAAATACAGGCTTGCTTCATCTGTTATTATTTCTTTATTGTTTTTATAAAGAGTAAGCAATTCTTTATAATCAAAACATTGAGGTGTTTGTGTTAATAAAATTTTTTTTCGATCTAAATTAATTATTTTTCTGTTATTGATATATTTTGCTGAATTTTCAGAATTAATATATGGCACCACAGCATTATTATTCATCAATCCATTTTTAAGTTTTTTAAGTAAATTTATAGATAGATTTGGTCTAGCAGCATCATGAATATAGACATTTTTAATTTTTTTATTAATCAAGTATTTTAATGCATTAAACGTAGAATTATGTCTCTCTTTACCACCTAAAATAACCTTTACATTTTTATAATTAATTTTTTTTATTTTTCGATCAGAAACGATTAGAATTTTTTTAAATAAATTTGAATCCACTGCTGTTTTTAATGAATATTCAAATAATGGCTTGTTTTTATGTATGAAAAATTGCTTACTTAGTTTTGATTTAAATCTCTTAC
>CACGUE010000012.1 GCA_902576115.1 uncultured Pelagibacteraceae bacterium | reverse complement strand
AAGAGCTTGAACACGTTTTTCATTTTTGGCTGCATTTTCATAAATGTATTTAGCAATAGGTGTTGATCCAACAAAACTTACTGCGGATATATCTTTATGTTCCAAAATTGCATCTACAACTTCTTTATCTCCATTAACAACATTCAAAACCCCATCTGGTAAACCAGCTTCACTAAATAGCTCCGCAAGTTTTAATGGACAAGATGGATCTTTTTCAGAAGGTTTTAATACAAATGTATTTCCACAAGCTATTGCCATTGGAAACATCCACATTGGAACCATTGCAGGAAAATTAAATGGTGTAATACCTGCACATACACCTAATGGCTGTCTCACTGACCAACTATCAATGTTTGTACCTACATTTTCTGTAAAGTCACCTTTTAGCATTTGCGGAATTCCACATGCAAATTCAACTACCTCTAATCCTCTTGTGAGAGAACCTTTAGCATCTTCATAAACTTTTCCATGCTCTGATACAATCATCTTGGCTAGCAAGTCAGAATTTTTTTCAATTATTTCTTTGTATTTAAATATTATTCTAGCTCTTTGTATTGGAGTTACATTTGACCATTTTTCAAATGCTTTTTTTGCTTTTTGTACTGCTAAATCGAGATCTTGTTTTGTACCAAGTCTAACCTCAGACTCTTGTTTGCCTATAGCAGGATTAAATACTTTTCCTTTTCTATCAGATGTACCTGAAACAATTTTACCATCAATAAAATGCTCAATTAAATTCATGGATGTATTTAAATAAGTAATTATGTGGTTGCAAGCATTTTCTTTATCTCAGCAATAGCTTTTGCTGGATTTAATCCTTTTGGACATGCGTTAGTGCAGTTCAAAATCGTATGGCATCTATAAAGCTTAAGTTCATCTGCAACCTTTTGAAGTCTTTCCTTTCTATCTTCGTCTCTGCTATCCATTATCCATCTATAAGCTTGTAATAAAACTGCAGGACCTAAATACTTATCGCCATTCCACCAATAACTAGGACATGAGGTAGAACAACAAGCACACATTATACATTCATAGGCTCCATCAAGTTTAGCTCTATCTTCTGGAGATTGATGAATTTCTGTTGTTTCACTTTTTGAATTATTTTTTAACCAAGGCTCAATAGATTGATATTGTTTATATAATCCACTTAAGTCTCCTATTAAATCTTTTTTTACTTTTAAGTGAGGCAAGGGGTATATATCTATATCTCCATTAATTTCTGCATGTGGCTTAGTACATGCAAGACCATTTTTTCCACCCATATTCATTGCACAAGAACCACAAACTCCATGCGCACAAGATCTTCTATATGCAAGTGTTGGATCAATTTCGTTTTTAATTTTATTTAGTATGTCTAAAACTTTAGATGGACAATTATCCATATCTACTTCATATGTGTCTATTCTTGGATTCTCTCCAGTGGTTGGATCCCATCTATAAACATTTACTTTTCTAATATTCTTTGAACCGGTTTTGTCTTTAAAATATTTACCTTTATTAACTTTTGAGTTTTGTGGTAAATTTAATTGAACCATTAATACACTCTTTCTTGTGGAGGAAAATATTGTACTTCATTTGTTAATGTTGAGGTATGTACATCTCTGTATTCAATTTTAGTATTCTTTCCATCACACCAAGATAATGTATGTTTCATAAATTTTTCATCATTTCTTTTCGGATAATCTTCACGAGCATGAGCTCCTCTGCTTTCTTTTCTGTGATATGCAGAATCTACAGTTGTTATCGCTTGTCTAATTAAATTATCGAATTCTAAAGTCTCAACTAAATCAGTATTGAATACCAACGATTTATCTTTAACAGAAATCGATTCCATGCCGTCATATGTTTTTCTGATCTCATCTACACCCTCTTTAAGATTCTTTTCAGTTCTAAATACAGCACATTTAGACTGCATTGTTTTTTGCATCGCCAGTCTAAGTTCAGCAGTTCCATTATCTCCCTCTGCATACCTTAGTTTATCAAATCTATTTAGACATTTTTCAGTTTCGCTTTCACTAACTTCTTCGTGAGGCGTTCCAGGTTTTACCAATTCCGCTGCTCTCTTTGCTGCTGCTCTTCCAAAAACAACCAAGTCAATAAGTGAATTTGAACCTAATCTATTTGCTCCATGCACAGATACGCACGCGGCCTCACCAATCGCCATCAAACCTGGGACTGTTTTTTGAGATCCGTTTACTGTTAAAACTTCAGCTTTATAATTTGTTGGTATACCACCCATATTATAATGAACTGTTGGAACAACTGGTATCGGTTCTTTGGTTACATCTACATTTGCAAATAATCTTGCTGCCTCAGTAATGCCTGGCAATCTATCTTCAATAACTTTTTTATCTAAATGACTTAAATATAAATGAACATGGTCTTGATCTTTACCAACACCTCTTCCCTCATTGATTTCAATAGACATTGATCTGCTAACTACATCTCTTGATGCAAGATCTTTAGCGTTGGGAGCATATCTCTCCATAAATCTTTCACCTTTAGAGTTTACCAAATATCCACCTTCACCTCTTACACCTTCAGAAATAAGTGTTCCGTGTCCATATATTCCTGTTGGGTGAAATTGTACAAACTCCATATCTTGAAGAGGTAATCCAGCTCTTAATACCATTGCATTACCATCACCAGTACAAGTATGTGCAGATGTTGCTGAGTAATACACCTTCCCATACCCCCCTGTGGCTATAATTGTTATGTGAGATCTAAAACGATGAATTGTTCCATCATTTAAATTCCAAGCAATTAAACCTTTGCATTGTCCATCTTTCATAATTAAGTCTAATGCAAAATATTCAATAAAAAATTCCGTATTATGTTTAAGTGCTTGACCATACAATGTATGGAGAATTGCATGACCAGTTCTGTCTGCCGCTGCACAAGTTCTCTGTACTATTCCATTTCCATAATTTTTTGTCATTCCTCCAAATGGTCTTTGATAGATTTTTCCATCTTCTGTTCTACTAAAAGGAACACCATACTTTTCCAATTCTAAAACCGCTTTCGGAGCTTCTTTACACAAATATTCAATACTATCTTGATCGCCTAACCAATCCGCTCCTTTTACTGTATCGTACATGTGCCAACGCCAATCATCTTCACCCATATTTCCAAGGGCTGCTGAAATTCCACCTTGCGCAGCTGATGTGTGACTTCTAGTTGGAAAGACCTTAGAAATGCATGCAGTTTTTAATCCAGCTTCACTTAAGCCAACCGCAGCTCTTAGGCCAGAACCTCCAGCACCAAGGACAACAACATCGTATTCATGATCTATAATATTATAAGATTTCATATAGTTAGTTTAAATACCGCAAATATTGTAATTAAAGGAATTGTTATAGCAAAAAAATTTAAAGCTTTGTTTGCGGCATTTTTGATTTTTTCGTCTTTAATATAGTCTTCAAAAACCTCACTTATACTTAATGCTGAGAAAAAGTACGCAAAAATAAGAAATAGACTAAATATAAACTTTGAAGGTTGAGAAGTTAGAAAAGTTAATATCTCTAAGTAACTTTTATCATAAATACTAACCAAATTTAAAGCAAACCATAACATCAAAGGTACTAATATGAGAGAACTCACCTTTAAAAATACCCATTTTTTTGTTACTGCTCTCATTACAATAAATTTCGTCCTATTAAATAAATTGAAACGGTTAATACAAAAGATCCAAATATTACAATTAACCCTGTAATTTTTGTGGTTTTTAATTCAAATCCATAACCAAAATCCATGATTAAATGTCTTATCTCACTTAAGATTTGGAAACTAAAAGACCATGTAATACCCAATATGAAAAATTTCCCAATAATAGATTGTAGGAATAATTTAATATATTCATGACTTCCTTCACTAAATGAAAAAAATATAAAAAAAATACAAATTAAAGTTATTGCTAATATATTTATTATTCCTGTAATTCTATGAGATATTGAAACTAAGGATGAAACATGCCATCTATAAATTTGAATATGAGGAGATAAAGGATTATTTTCCATTTTGATTTGCTTTCATTATTGTTTCTGCAATTTCAACAGAATTTAATGCGGCGCCTCTTAATAGGTTATCTGAAACGATCCACAAATTAATTGAATTCTCTTTTGTTTTATCATCTCTAATTCTTGAGATAAATGTTTCATCACTACCAGTTGCCTCTATTGGTGTACTATATCCTCCATTTTCTCTTTTATCTATAACTCTACATCCATCAGCATTATTTAATGCTTCTCTGATTTGTTCTAGAGAATAAGGATTTTCAAACTCTATATTTACTGACTCTGAATGTGATACAAGAACAGGAATCCTAACGCACGTAGCTGTTAACTCTATATTATTATCAAGTATTTTTTTTGTTTCATTAGTCATTTTTAATTCTTCTTTTGTGTATCCATCATCCGAAAAAACATCAATGTGAGGAATTATATTGAATGCTATTTGTTTAGTAAAATTTTTAGATTGAACAGGATTTCCATCAAGATAAGATTTAGTTTGTTCAATCAATTCATCCATAGGTGCTTTTCCGCCTCCAGAAACAGATTGATAGGTAGAAACTATTACCCTTTTTATTTTATATAAATCATGTAATGGTTTAAGTGCTAATACTAACTGAGCTGTTGAGCAGTTAGGATTTGCCACAATATTTTTTTTCATTTCATTAATTTTTTCTGCATTCACTTGAGGCACAATAAGTGGAACATCGGGGTCCATTCTAAAAAAACTGGAATTATCAATTACAGTTGTTAATTTTGCTGCACTTTCTGCATATTGTTCTGCAATTTTACCACCTGCTGCAAAAAAAGTTATATTCGCATTTGAAAAATCATATTTTTCAAGATCATGGACTTCGTAATCTTTGCCTTTAAAACTTATTTTTTTTCCAGCACTATTAGAAGAGGCAACTAAAAAAAGGTTTTCAAATTTAATATCTTTTTTTTCTATAACTTCTAGAGTCTTTCTTCCAACATTACCGGTTGCACCGATGATAGCTATATTAGTCATTTTAAAGATTTATACTAAATGAAAGGTAAATCGCAAACTGTTACGTTAAAACTATTACCATTTATATCAATTTTGAATGTTTGCTTTGCTTCAAAATATGGTTTTTTTATCATAGCTATACCAATTACCTGTTTAAAAGTTGGATTGTAACAACCTGATCTTAGTTCTCCGATTATATTATTTTTTTCATCTGTTAAATTCATTGAACCAGTTACGCTTATTTTATCAGTATCAATTTTAACGCCCATTAGTTTTCTTTTAATTCCTTCAGACTTTATTTTTTTCAATTTCTCTTTTCCTAAAAATTCAACATCACTATCAATATTAATATATTTATCAAAGCCACATTCGTATGGGTTGTCTCCATTGTCCATATCGTTTCCTTGAGAAAGTAATCCACTTTCGATACGTTCAATTAAATTAGGACATCCTGCTCTAATATTAAACTCATCTCCGATTTCAAATAAATGATCGTATAGTTTTAAACCCGCCTCATTATTCTCTACATAAATTTCATATCCACCTTGTTTAGACCATCCTGATTGAGCAATTAAATGTTTAGCTCCAGCAAAATCAAAATAATCAAAACCAAAAAATTTTAAATTTGTTATTTTTTCACCAAAAACTTTTTCCATTAATTTAAATGATTTAGGCCCTTGCACAGCCATAATATCAACTTCAGGTTCGATAATATTTACATCAAATTTATTTCCAATTGCCAATCCTTTAGCAAATAAGATTACATCTGTATCTGCAATAGAAACCCACCATTTATTCTCATTAAATCTTAGGACAACTGGGTCATTAATTAATCCAGCATTATCATCTATAATTGGACAATAATAACATCTTCCATCTTTTGATTTTGAAAGATCTCTACAAGTCATAAGTTGAACCAATTTTGCTGCATCTTTTCCAGTAATCTCTACTTGTCTCTCAGCGGCCACATCCCAAACTTGAACATGTTCTTTTAAATGATGATATGAGTCTTCTAAAGAACCAAATGCAGCGGGAAGCAACATATGGTTATATATTGTGTAAGCAGTAACACCTTGTTTTTCAATTCTTGATGTATAAGGCGTACCTCTAAGTCTTCTTGATTTTGCAATAGAAAAGTTTTTCATTTTTAGCTTAGTGTCATTTTTTTATCTATTTGTAAAGAAAGTAAGTTGTTTATTTGAAATAAATCTAAGTAAGTTCCTTAGCTCTTTTTCTTAATTCAAATTTTTGGATTTTGCCTGTTGATGTTTTTGGAAGTTCACAGAAGTCTATTTTTTTTGGAATTTTGAACCCTGCTAGAGTTTCTCTACAAAAATCGATTAATTCTTTTTCATTTGTCTCTTTATCTGCCACTTTCTCTATAAATGCGCATGGAACTTCTCCCCATTTCTCATCTGGTTTTGCTACTACTGCAACAATTGAAACAGCTGGGTGCTTAGAAAGTGTGTTTTCTATTTCGATAGAAGAAATATTCTCTCCACCTGAAATAATAATATCTTTCGACCTATCTTTAACCTTGATGTATCCATCTGGATAAATAACTGCCAAATCGCCAGAGTGAAACCATCCATCTTTCATAGCCTTTTCAGTAGCCTCTTTGTCCTTAAAATATCCTTTCATTACAACATTACCTTTGATCATTATCTCGCCAATGGTTTCTCCATCCATAGGTACAGGCTTCATAGTTTCTGGATCTAAAACAACCACTCCTTCTGTGTTTGGAAACCTCACGCCTTGCCTTGCTTTAATTTCATTAATTTTATCTTCTTCAAAACCATTCCATTCATCATTCCAAGCACATTGTAAAACATGTCCATATGTTTCTGTTAAACCATAGACATGCATTACTTCAAATCCTAATGCTTTCATTTTTTTGAAAATAATACTTGGAGGTGGTGCTCCAGCAGTTAAAACATAAACTTTATTTTTCAATTGTTTAATATCATTTTGTGATGCACCTGTTATCATATTAAGAACAATAGGCGCACCTCCAAAATGGGTAATTTCATGCTTTTCAATTAATTCAAATATTTTTTTTACATCAATAGCTCTTAAACAAACTGTTTTTCCATTTAACATTGGTATTGTCCATGGATATCCCCATCCATTACAGTGGAACATTGGTACAACTGTTAAAAAATTTAATCTATTTGGCATATTCCAAGCAACAGCACTACCTGTTGACATTAAATAAGAGCCTCTATGATGATAAACAACACCTTTTGGATTTCCAGTTGTTCCAGACGTATAACTTAAAGAAATTGCTTGCCACTCATCCTTTGGTTTTTTCCAAATATAATCTTCATCACCGGTGCTTAAAAATTCCTCATATTCTCTATCTCCAATTTTTTTTAACAAGGATTGGTCAGCAAAATCATCTTGAACATCAATTACGATTGGTTTTTCTTTTAAAGTTGATAAAGCCTTTTCTGCAACTGCATGCAATTGTCTATCTATTATTAATACTTTTGCTTCACTGTGTTCTAAAATATAAGCAACAGTTTTTGCATCAAGTCTTGAATTAATTGTATTTAAAACGGCTCCTGTCATAGGAACAGAATAATGTGCTTCAAAAATCTCTGGAGTGTTAAAGGTCATAACTGAAACTGTGTCTCCTTCAACAATACCAATTTTCTCTAGTGCACTTGCAAATTTGATGCACCTGTTAAATACTTCAGTCCATGTGAAAGATTTTGTTTCATATACTAAAGCCTCATAATTTGGATAAATGTCTTTTGCTCTTTCTAGAAAGCTAAGCGGTGTTAACGGGACATAATTTGAAGGATTTTTATCTAAGTTCTGATTATATTTATTCATCAGTTAAATTTTGCGTTCATAGTATATTTACTACCAGAAATAGCAGATTTATAATGGCTCTCAGCTCTAGGCAAAATTTTGTCAAAATAATAATTTCCTGTGTTTAATTTATCTTCATAAAACTCTTTATTGTTTTCCAAATTTTCATAGCTTTTTCTCATTGTCTTTAGCCATATAAATGAAAGACAAAAATAACCAAAAAATCTTAAATAATCGTTACATGATGCGCTTATATCGTCTTTTGGCGTATTGCCATTAGGAGATATCCAGTCCGTGAAATCTGACAATATATTTTTTAATTCAGATATTTTTTTTACATGTTCATTTAAATTGTCTACTTTTGAACAATTCTGAATTTCTGTATCAACATATTTCATAAAATTATCAAAAACTTTTTTCTGACTAATTTTTCTAAATACAAAATCAATTGCCTGCACAGAATTAGTTCCTTCATAAATAGGTGTAATTCTATTATCTCTAAATAATTGTTCTATTCCTTGGTCTTTTGTATAACCATAGCCACCAAAAACCTGAATTGCTTCATTGGTTATTTCCATACCCATATCTGTAAAAAATGACTTAATTACTGGGGTCATAAGACCTACAATATCCGATGCATTTTTTTTTACTTCCTCTGAACTATGACTTAAGCTTACATCTACCTGCTGAGCCATCCAAAAAGATAAGGATCTTTCTCCCTCAATTATAGACTTCATATTTAATAAACTTCTTCTTATATCTGCATGCTTAATAATTAAATCTGTTTCTCCATTAGAATTATTATTTGATTTACCTTGTTTTCTTTCTTTGGAATAACTTAAAGCAGTTTGATAAGCTGTTTCAGATAGACCTAATCCTTGTATACCGACAACAATTCTTTCTAAGTTCATCATTGTAAACATAGAATTTAAGCCTTTGTTCTCTGGTCCAATCATATACCCTTTGGCATCATCAAAACTTAATACACATGCGGGTGAACCTTTAATACCCATTTTTGATTCAATTGAAACAGTATTGACGCCGTTTCTTGGACCAATTGATCCATCATCATTAATTTCATATTTTGGTACTAAAAATAAACTTATACCCTTCGTCCCTTTTGGTGCGTCCTGCGTTCTTGCTAAAACAAGGTGTATAATATTTTCAGTTAAATCGTGGTCACCAGAAGTAATAAAGATTTTTTGTCCACTTATATTATAAGTACCATTTTCATTTTTAATTGCCTTTGTTTTTATTAATCCTAAATCCGTTCCACATTGAGGCTCTGTTAAACACATTGTCCCACTCCATTTACCCTCAACAATTTTAGGAAGATATGTGTTTTTGATTTCTTCAGTTGCATGACTCAAAATACAATTGTATGCACCTATACTTAATTCACTATATAATTTAAAAGATAAACTTGATGATGAAAGCATTTCATCAAAAAAAGCACTTACAGTTTTTGGCATTCCTTGACCACCATATTTTGGATCACAAGTTAAAGATACCCATCCATCTTCTATAAATTTTGAATATGCCTCTTTATAACCTGGGGGGGTTCTAACTACTCCATTTTCATAGACACAAGGATTTTCGTCTCCAGCTTTTGCTAAAGGAAGAAGCATTTCTTCATTAATTTTTGCAGCTTCCTCTAAAATATCTTTTACTAGATCAGAAGTCACTTCTTTATATTTTTCAATTTCGTTATAATTTTTATTATCTTTTAGATGTTCAAATAAGAACATCATATCTTTCACAGGTGCGGAATAAACAGTCATAAATTTAATAGTATCAAATTAAGTTAATTTTTTTATTTTTGCAAATATGCAATAATCGCATCTCCCATACCAGAAGTTGAAATTTCTTTTGTTCCTTTTGACATAATATCTTTAGTTCTTAACCCATCATCTAGTACATTTTGCACTGCTTTTTCTAAGTCATCAGCCTCTTTATCTAAGTCAAGAGAGTACCTCAAGGCCATTGCAAAACTCAAGATGGTTGCAATTGGATTTGCAATTCCTTTTCCAGCAATATCTGGAGCGGATCCATGAACAGGCTCATACATTGCTCTCATTTCACCATCTTTATTTTTTGCACCCAGAGAAGCTGAAGGTAATAAACCTAAAGATCCCGTTAGCATAGATGCTTCATCTGACAACATATCACCAAATAAATTATCTGTCACAATTACATCAAATTGCTTTGGATTTCTCAAAAGTTGCATTGCACAATTATCTGCAAGCATATGATTTAACTCAACATCTTTAAATTCTTTATCGTGAAGATTTTGAACTTCCTCTTTCCATAATTGACCTGCTTCCATAACATTCGATTTTTCACAGGAAGTAACTTTATTATTTCTCTTCTTTGCTAGATCAAATGCAACTCTAGCAACTCTTTTAATTTCTGATGAAGTATAAGTATGAGTGTTTATTCCTTTACGTTCACCATTATCAATTGGCTTGATGCCTCTCGGCTCACCAAAATAAATACCACCTGTCAATTCTCTAACAATCATGATGTCTAGACCTGATACGATTTCAGGTTTTAGCGTAGATGCCTCAACTAATTGTTTAAAACAAATTGCAGGCCTCAAATTTGCAAATAATTTTAATTCTTTTCTTAGCTTCAGAAGAGCTCTCTCAGGTCTTTTGGAAAAATCTAAATTATCATATTTTGGTCCACCCACAGCTCCTAAAATGACTGCTTCACATTCTAATGATTTATAAAATACTTCATCTGTTATCGGTGTTCCATGCTTGTCGTAAGATGCTCCTCCAACTAAGGCCTCTTCCATATCAAAATCAAGAGATTTATTTACATTAAACCAAGTTATAATTTTTTTAACTTCACCAATAACCTCGGGACCAATACCATCACCTGGTAATAATAAGAATTTTCTTTTTTTGACTTTAATCATTAAATATCCAAGGCTTTGTGGATTTTAATTTTTCTTCAAATGAAATTATTTTATTAGACTTTTCCAAAGACAATGCAATATCATCTAGTCCCTCAATTAAACATTTTTTTTTAAATTCATCTAATTCAAATTTGATTTCTTTATTCCCAAAAATTATTTTTTGATCTGGTAAATTTATTGCAATTTCTTCTTGTCTCTTAGAATATTCAGAAAGTTCTTTTATCTGTTCATCATTAACTTTAATAGGCAATATTCCATTTTTAAAACAATTATTATAAAATATATCTGCGTAACTAGTACTTATAACGCAAGTGATACCAAAGTCTAAAAGTGCCCATGGCGCATGTTCTCTAGATGATCCACATCCAAAATTATTCCCTGCAATTAAAATCTTAGAATTATCATATGGGGATTTATTTAAGATAAAGTCATCTACTACTTTACCTTTTTCGTCATATCTCATTTCATAAAATAAATTTTTTCCAAGTCCTGTTCTTTTTATTGTTTTTAAAAATTGCTTTGGAATAATCATATCTGTATCGATATTCACAATTGGTAAATATGCAGGAATACTTTTTAATGTTGAGAATTTGTTCATTTAACTATTGTATTTTCTAACATCATCTAAATTTCCAGATATAGCAGCTGCAGCAGCCATAGCTGGACTAACTAAATGAGTTCTTCCACCTCGTCCTTGTCTTCCTTCGAAATTTCTATTTGATGTTGATGCACATCTTTCTTCTGGCTTCAACTTATCTGCATTCATAGCTAAACACATTGAACAACCTGGCTCACGCCATTCAAATCCAGAATTTTTAAATATTACATCTAAACCTTCTTGCTCTGCTTGTTGTTTTACTAATCCTGAACCAGGAACTATCATTGCATTTACATGAGAAGCAATTTTTTTATCTTTTAAGATTTTTGCAGCTTCTCTTAAATCTTCAATTCTTCCATTTGTGCAACTTCCAATAAAAACTTTATCAATTCTAATATCTTTTATTTTAGTTTTCGGCTTTAAACCCATATATTTTAATGACCTGTTAATAGAATTTTTTCTGTCTTCGTTTTGCTCATTTTCAGGATCAGGAACAATTCCATCAATATCTACTACATCCTGAGGCGAAGTTCCCCAAGTTACCATTGGTTTAATATCTTTGCCCTCAAGACTGATTTCTTTGTCAAATACTGCATCACCATCAGACTTTAATTTACTCCAATATTCTAATGCTTTGTCCCAATTTGAATTCTTTGGAGACATTGGTTTGCCTTTTAAATAATTAAAAACTTTATCATCTGGCTCTATTAATCCAGCCCTTGCTCCACCTTCAATTGTCATATTGCAAATCGTCATTCTTTGTTCGACACTTAAATTAGAAATTAAGTTTCCAGCATATTCAATTACATAACCAGTTCCACCGGCTGTACCAATTTTTCCGATTATTTGTAATATTACATCCTTAGATGTTACTCCAACAGGAAGAGATCCATTAACGTTTATTCTAAAATTTTTTGATTTTTTTTGAACTAAAGTCTGTGTTGCCAAGACATGTTCCACTTCCGAAGTTCCAATTCCGAATGCTAATGCACCGAATGCTCCGTGAGTAGCAGTGTGACTATCACCACAAACGATAATCGTTCCTGGTTGCGTAAATCCCTGTTCTGGACCAATAATATGAACTATTCCTTGTCTTTTATCGTTCATTCCAAAAAGATTTATTCCAAATTCTGCACAGTTTTTTTCTAGTGTCTCGATTTGTATTTTTGAATCTTTGTCAGTAATAGGCACTGATCTATCCGTTGTTGGAACATTGTGATCTGCTACTGCTAAAGTTAAAGAAGGTTGTCTAACTTTTCTATTAGAATTTCTTAAACCTTCAAATGCTTGTGGACTAGTAACTTCATGAATTAAATGTCTATCAACAAATAAAAGTGAAGTCCCATCCTCTTGTTGATGAACAAGATGATCATTCCATATTTTATCGTATATAGTTTGAGGCATTGTAAAAAATTATTTTTTTACTTCAGGATTTTCTTTTTTTTCATCAGTTTTTTTTTCTACTGATGGGGTTTCTTCTTTAGTTTCTTTTTTTTCTTCTGGTTTTTTTGCTTCTACTTTTGGAGCATCTTTATTGGTATCTTGTGGGCTGTCTGCTGTTTTTTGCTCTGTATCAGGTATAACATTTTCTTCCGTAACTTCGTGTATCTTAGTTTCGATATCTATACCTATTTTCTTTTTAATTTTTTCTGCAATTCTTGCAGATTTACCTGTTCTATCTCTCAAATAATATAACTTGGCTCTTCTAACTTTTCCTGACCTTACAACTTTAATTGTATCTACAATCGGACTATATAAAGCAAATGTTCTTTCCACACCTTCGCCAAAAGAAATTTTTCTTACAGTAAAAGAAGAATTGATATCTCTATTTTTTTTCGCAATACACACACCTTCAAAATATTGAATACGATCTCTTTTTCCTTCAGTTATTCTAACTCCTACTTTCACAATATCACCTGGGAAAAATTCTGGATGCTTTCTCTCAGAAATAATTTTTTTTACTTTAGATTGATTAATTTCTTCAATTGTCTTCATTTTAATTCTCTTTAGTCTTTTTATATAATTGCCATAAATCCGGTCTTCGGTCGCGTGTTATAGCCTCAGATTGAGATAAACGCCAGTCTTTAATTTTGGCGTGATCGCCTGATAATAGCACATCTGGAACACTTTTTTCCTCCCATATTTGAGGTTTTGTAAATTGAGGATACTCTAAAAGTCCGTTTTCAAAACTTTCTTCTTTAGCTGAATTTGTATTGCCAAGAATACCAGGAATAAATCTTAAAATTGCATCAAGAATTACAAATGAAGCTCCTTCACCTCCAGATAAAACAAAGTCTCCTATACTTACTTCCTCAATATTTCTTGTTTTTAATAATCTTTCATCAACTCCTTCAAAGTGTCCACAAATTATATTTATTGTTTTTTCTTGAGATAGTTGTTTTGCTAATTGATGATTGAACAACTTACCCTTCGGACTTAAATAAATAATCTTTTCGCCATCTTTAACATTCTTGTCTATTGATTTTGCTAATACATCTGCTTTCATTAACATACCTTCACCCCCTCCGTAGGGAGTGTCATCAACAGTTTTATGTTTATCAAATGCATACTCTCTTATATCCACAGTATCTATTTTCCATTTATTCTCTGATAGTGCTTTACCAAAAATACCTTGGCCTAAATAGCCTGGAAAAAAATCTGGATAGAGTGTGAATATACGAGCTTCTAACATTATTTTTTTTCTTCTTCCTTAGGTGCTTCTGCTGGCTTAGCTTCTTCCTTAGGTACTTCTGCTGGTTTGGCTTCTTCCTTAGGTGCTTCTGCTGGTTTAGATGCATCTCCTTCTGGTTTCGCTTCTCCACCTTCGTCAGCTTTTTTTCTATCTTTTTTAGGAATTGCTTTTTGAGGATTGTTTCCTTTTTCAGGCATTGGCATTATATCGTTTTCTCCCAATAACCTTGCAACTCTTGTTGTTGGCTGAGCTCCTTGACCTAACCAATATTTAATTCGCTCAGAATCTAAGCCAATTCTTTCCTTTTTATCCTTCGGTAATAACGGATTATAAAAACCTAATTTTTCTATAAACCTTCCGTCTCTTGGAAACCTACTATCAGCCACAACAATTTTATATACTGGCCTTTTTTTAGTACCTCCCATTGATAATCGCATTTTTAACATTACTTATATCTCCTTTATTTTAATTGATTAAATAGTTCAGGCGGGATCCCTTTATCCGCCATTCCTTTCATGTTTCCTTTAGACATTTTTTTCATCATTTCTGACATCATCTTAAATTGTTTTAACAACTTATTGATAGTGGCAATGTCTGTACCTGAGCCATTAGCAATTCTTTTTTTTCTTGATCCATTTATAATTTTAGGATTTTCTCTTTCTTGCTTTGTCATTGATAAAATAACAGCTTCATTTTGTGTTATAATTTTTTCATCTATTCCTGATTGGTCCATTTGAGATTTAATTTTTGAAACTCCAGGGAGAAATGACATTATGCCTTCTATTCCACCCATCTTTTTCATTTGACGTAATTGAGAAAGATAATCTTCCATCGAGAATTGACCTTTTTTAAGTTTCTCTTCTGTTTTCTTTAAATTTTCTTGATCTAAATCTTCTGAAGCTTTTTCAACTAAGGAAACGATATCTCCCATTCCCAAAATTCTATTTGCAATTCGATCAGGATGGAAAACTTCAAAATTCTCAATTTTTTCTCCAACACCAAGAAACTTTATGGGGACCTCAGCAACATATTTCATACTCAATGCAGCTCCACCTCTTCCATCTCCATCTGCTCTTGTAAGTATAATGCCGCTCAAATTTACTGTATTTTTAAATTCCTTTGCTACATTAGCAGCAACTTGACCTGTTAGAGAATCTGCTACTAGTATAGTTTCTGCAGGATTAATAATAGTTTCAATTTGTTTGATTTCATTCATCATTTGAAAATCTATTTGTGTTCTTCCAGCGGTATCAAATAAAACTACTTCACAACCATTTAAATTTGCAGCACTTAAAGCTCTTCTACAAATATCAGCAGGAAGCTGCCCTTCTATAATTGGCAAAGTTTCAATATTATTTTGTTCACCCAAAAGTCTCAATTGCTCTTGCGCGGCAGGTCTGTAAACGTCCAAACTAGCCATCATAACTTTTTTCTTATTATTTTTTTCTAAAAATTTCGCTAATTTTGAGGTTGTTGTAGTTTTTCCTGAACCTTGCAACCCAACTAACATGATTGGAACTGGAGGGACAGCATTAAGGGAGATTTCAGAATTCTTATCACCTAAAAAAGATACTATTTCGTCATAAACGATTTTTACAACCATATCCCCGGGAGAAGTTGATCGTATAATTTCTTGACCTAGCGCTTTAGGCTTAACTCTACTAATAAACTCCTTCACTACGTCTAAAGAAACATCGGCTTCTAATAAGGCCAACCTTATACCTTTTAAACCCTCATCAACTTGCTTTTCATCAAGAGAAGGAGCTTTTTTTAATGAAGAAAAAATTTCTTCAAATTTATTAGTTAAATTTTCAAACATAATTTCGCACAGCAAGTATCGCACCAGTGGGCGAACCCTCGCTGACTGGTGTCGATCTCTTTGTTTCCAAAGACACCGCAAATTGCTGTATTTTGCGGAAGTGCGCGTAAACTATATTAGAGGTTCAAAAAGTCAATAAATAAGTTAAGTATTATTTATATGGAATTTGAAGCATTTAAAATGGATGGATTAGGTAACGACTTTATTATTATTGATCAGAGAATAAATAATTTAAACTTATCAAATGACCAAATCTTAAAAATTTGTGACAGAGATTTCATAGGGTGCGATCAGTTGATCTACATAAAAAAAAGTCAAAAAGCTGATGCTGATGTTGCTTTTTTTAACTCGGATGGAAGCCGCTCAGATGCATGTGGAAATGGAACTAGATGCGTTGCTTATTTACTAAGTATTGAAAAAAATAAAAAAGAAATTGAAATTTCGGTATCCTCAAAAATATTAAAATCTAAGGTCCTTAATAATAAAGATGTTGAAACAATAATTGGAACTCCAAATTTAGAGTGGAACAAAATTCCTTTAAGTAAAAATCTTGATACTAAAAATTTATCACTTGGTATGATTGATATTGACGGAAATAAAATGAATGGTGGTATTGCAGTGAATGTTGGAAACCCTCATGTCGTATATTTTTGCGAGGATATAGAAAAAATAAATTTAAAAAAATATGGACCATTAATAGAAAATCATGAAGTTTTCCCTGAAAAATGTAATGTCACAATAGCTCAAAAAATTAGTGAACAACATTACAAAATTAAAGTTTGGGAGAGGGGCGCTGGTTTAACAAAAGCTTGTGGGACTGCGGCGTGTGCAACGGCAGTCGCAGCTAATTTAAATCAACTACAAAATAGTAATTCAAAAATAGAATTTTCAACAGGAATTTTAAATATTCAAATTGATAATGAATTAAATATAAAAATGAGAGGTCCTGTATCTGAAATTGAAAAAATTAATATCAAAATATAATGGGTATTTTTGAAAAATTTAAAATCGGATTTAAAAGAAGTGCAAGTAATATAGCATCAGGTCTTAAAGAAATAATAGTTAAGAAAGAAATTGACGACACAACTCTTGATAAAATAGAGGAATTCTTGATCGGCTCAGACGTGGGCATAGATGCAGCATCAGAGATAAAATCTATAATTGCTCAAAAAAAGATTGATCCTAAAAATGATCCAATAAAGGAAGTTTTTGAAATACTTAATAATTATATTTTAGAACTAATGAAACCCCTAGAAAAGAAAGATTTTTTCTTAAAAAAAGAAAAGACAAATATAATATTAGTTTCAGGTGTTAATGGAGTTGGTAAGACAACTACTATTGGAAAATTAGGAAAAATATTTATACAAAATAATAATAAAGTTCTTTTTTCAGCATGCGATACATTTAGAGCAGCTGCTATTGATCAATTAGAAGAATGGGCTAACAGGGTTGATGCTAAAATTGTAAAGTCAGATCCCGGTTCAGATCCAGCTTCAGTTGCTTTTAAAGCAATGGAAATAGCTCAAAGTCAAAACATAAATCAAGTAATAGTAGACACGGCAGGAAGATTACAAAATAAAAAGAATTTAATGGATGAATTAAAAAAAATAGGAAATGTAATTAAAAAAAGTGATGAAACAGCACCTCACGAAGTTATTTTAGTTTTAGATGCAACATCAGGACAAAATATAATTAATCAACTCGAAGAATTTAATAAATTACTTCCAATCACAGGCATCATAATGACAAAACTTGATGGAACTGCAAAAGGTGGAATATTGATTGCGATTTCAAAGAAATATAAAGTTCCTATTGTTGGTCTCGGGCTTGGAGAAAAAGAGGATGACTTACAAATATTTGAAGCTGAGAAATTTGCAAGAGCTTTTACCCAAGTTAATTAAGCAAATTTTTAGAAATTAAAGGTTTATATATATTGCACTCAAAATTATTTTTTAGAGATTTATAACCACAGTTTTCAGCATAAGAAGAGATTATAAAATTTAATTTGCCAGAAGTCTTAGCAATTTCTAGCTTATTATTTTTTATGTCATATTTTAAATTTTCATAAAAATTTTTTTTTGCACTTATCAAAATTAAAGTGTTGTTGTCATTTAATAAATAATAAGCAAAATCCTCTGGGAAAAGTGGGTAATTATATTTTTTTGATATTTTTTTTACTTTTTTTGGAAACCAGTCATATGAAATCAAAGGGTAATCTTTATTTAAATTTTTATCATATAAGTATAAGTCCTGTGGAAAATCATTAATATAATTAGAAAATTCTCCCTTTGCTAAAATAGCTTTCTTCCGTGTTTTAAAATA
Organism: uncultured Pelagibacteraceae bacterium; assembly: GCA_902576115.1. Classification (GTDB taxonomy): domain Bacteria; phylum Pseudomonadota; class Alphaproteobacteria; order Pelagibacterales; family Pelagibacteraceae; genus Pelagibacter. The sequence goes on along the minus strand of CACGUE010000012.1, from coordinate 7,834 downwards.
TAGAGTGAACTCACTATTGTAAGAGTTCATTTTTCCTATATGGAAATAATTGTTATCATAGTACTCATTATTTATTTCTGAACTAAGTTTTGTTGGCAATATTAATAAGAAAAGTAATAAAAGGAATTTAAACATATCTAAAATTAGAATTTAAAAGTGATGTGGATTTGTTTAAAATATGTCTTAATTTAAACTTTTTATAAAATTGTCGATTGATTGAATTAAATTTTTATTAAATTCCATCATATGGTCATCGTTGTTATTAAAATAATTTGACTTAACACCACCATATTTATTAAATATTTCTTCTCCCATATAAAATGGTACAATATTATCCTTTTTTCCGTGCATCACATGCATGGGAAACTTTATTTTGTTAATTTTTTCAATGGATTTGTATTTATCTTTTAAAATAATTTTTGCAGGAAGATATGGGTAATATTTTTGTGCCAAAATCTCCATGGATGTAAATGGGGACTCTAATATTATACCTGCAAATAAATTGTTACTTGCGGTCTCTATTGCTACAGCAGTGCCAAGAGACTCTCCATAGAGAACAATATCTTTATCTTCTATATTGTTTTGATTAAGCCATTCCTTGGCTTTAATTGCATCTTTATAAAGTCCAATTTCTGTTGGTTTGCCTTTGTTTCCACTAAAGCCTCTATATGCAAAAATTAAATAGTTTAAATCTAAATCTGCAAACTCATTTAGTTTATAAATTCTATTATCTAATTTTCCAGCATTTCCGTGAAAAAAAAGCAAAGTTTTAGAGTTATTATTTTTTTTGTAATACCATCCAACTAGATCATTATCAGATTGAATAGTTACTTTTTCGATTTTGTGAGATAAAGGTCCCTCATCTAAATAATTATTTTCTCCAGGATGGTATAATAATTTTCTTTGATAAAAATAAACTATTAGAGAAACTCCAAAGTAAATAATAAAAATATAAAACAGAATTTTTGCAAATAACATTTTAGGCTTTAATTTCATTTTTACTTTTTCTTCTTACCAAATAAATACCAAAAAATACAAATATGGTACCTATTAAATGATAATTCTCCAAAATCTCAGAAAAAAATATTATTCCATAAAACGCTCCATAAATTGTGTAGAGGTATAGTGTGAAACCGGTTGTTGATGGTCCTAAGTATTTAATAGTTAATGTGTATAGTGAGAAAGCGATTATACCTGGAGAAATTGCTGCAAACAAAATCCAATAATAAAATTCTCCATTGAATAAAGTTTTTTCAAAATAAATATGCTCTATAAAATAAAAAGGCAAAATAGATAAAAAACCAAAGAAAGATATAATTGTTAGTCTTGGAAAAAAATTAAGTTCTGAATTCCATTGAAAAAGCATAACTGTATATATCGCCCAGCCTAATGCAGCTCCTAACATCCAAAAATCTCCAGAAGCAAATTTTAATTCAAGAAGTAAATTGATATCGCCCTTTAAAATTACAGCAAACACTCCAACTAGACAAAAAAGTAAGCCAATAAATTGGAAAATATTTATCTTATCTTTAAAAAGAAAATATGAGATTAAAATTATAAATATTGGTGAAGAAGTATAAAGAATTCCCATATTAACAATGGTTGTAGATGAACCAGCCATATATGGGAATATTCCACAAACACCACATCCCATCAAACCTAGAAAAAAACTTCTTTTACTCTCTTTTTTAATAGTCTGAAAATTATCAAATAAATACTTATAATTTAGGACGAATAAAATAATGAAAAAAATAAACCATCTCCAAAAAGATAAAGATATGGGAGGAACATCATCAACACCACCTCTTGCTACAATTAAATTACTAGCCATAAAAAGTGGCTGAAATAATAATAGAAAATATCCGATAAAATTCTTATTCATTTTTATTTAATATTAAAAAAAATAAGTAACTTAAAATGCATAAAAATAAAAAAATTGAAAAAGAAATTTGATAGCTCATTGTAATAGTAGCACCTAAATTTCTGGAAAAATCTATTATTAAACCAATTATCCATTGTACAAAAAAAGTACCAGAAAATAAAAATACATTGAATGAAGTTAAAGATTTTCCTGCTAGTTTAGTAGGAAAATTTAATGCTATTGCTGGTTGAGTTAAAGAAATTACTATTGATGATAAAATATAAAGAGTGAACATGGTTGCACCAGCTTTGTCTCCCATTATGACTATTAAAAATAAAATTATATAACTTACAGGAAGTGTAAATTTTACAATTCTCATACTGTCAATTCCCTTGGAAGATAGTTTTGGCAAAAAATATCCCCATATTAAAAAAGAAAAAAGCATAGTTACATTTATCCAAAATAAACCTGTCGCACTTTGTATTGCATCATAACCCGTTACATTTAGCATCCATGGGCCAGCCCACAATGTTTGTATTGCTTGAACACCTCCATAATTAAAAAATGCAAGCGGTACTAAGCTAATAAAGAATTTATTTTTCCATATATGAGAAAGATTTTGAAGATTATTATTTTGGTCTTCATCCCTCTTAGTTTCCCACGAAGGTATTAGAATTGATATTAATATTATGCTTATCAAAATTAAAGAGGCTATAATTAAAAAAATTGATCGCCAACCAATTATTGGTAATAAAATTTGAACTGGTAGAGTTGATGCAACAAATCCAAAATTTGCAACCATCAACATCCATGAATTTGCACGTTGTTGATATTTTTCTTCAAACCATACTCTGTAACCAGTTAAAGGACCCATTAAACAAGCAGCAACACCTACACCAATGAAAATTCTAGAAATTAATAAACCTGCAAAACTTTTAGCAAAAGCAAATGAAATAGTTCCAATAAGAGCAATGATTAATAAATATCCGATAACTTTTTTTGGACCAAATCTATCTAATAACATACCGGTAGGAATTTGCATGAGTGAAAACCCTAGAAAATATCCTCCAGCTAAAAGTCCAAGATTTGCGGCACTTAAATTGAATTCAGTTGAAAGAGCAGGTGTTAATGTTGCGGTAATTGACCTCAGTAAATTTGATATAAAAAAGCCAAAGGCAAATACAGAAAAAATTAGAATACTTTTATTTATTTTATTGATCATTTATATTTTTTATGAAATTACAGTTCTATTATGAATAATCATTCAACAAAAGATAAAGATGCCATTTCTTCAAATGGTATGGCCGCAACATCACATCCAATAGCTACAGAAGAAGCTCTTAGAATATTGCAAAAAGGTGGAAATGCAGTGGATGCAGCTATTGCAGCTTCTGTTGTTCTGTCTGTTGCAGAGCCTAATGCCACAAGTATAGGTGGAGATTGTTTTGCAATAATAAAAATGAGTGGCAAAGACCCTGTTTCATATAATGGATCAGGTATTGCTCCAGCTAAAGCAAATTTTGATTATTTCAAGGAAAAGAATATAGATAAAATTGGTCTAACGAGTCCTCACGCTGTAACTATTCCTGGTGCATTAGATGCTTGGAATTCAATTCATAATGATTTTGGAAAACTGGATTTTGAGGAGTTGTTTCACAAAGGTATAGATATTGCAAAGAATGGTTTTAAAGTGACTAAAGTTGTTGCTAACGCCTGGAGCAACGTATTTAATAAATTAAACGATAACCCATATTCTAGAAAACATATGCTAAATAATGGTAAGAGTTATCAATTTAATGAGGTAAATAAAAATCCTGCACTTGGAGAGACTCTCGAAAAAATTTCAAAAAATGGAGTTAAAGAATTTTATGAAGGATCAATTGCTGAAGATTTAGTTAAAACTTTAAAAGAGTTTGGGGGCTTACATACAATTGAAGATTTCCATAAGCAAAAAACTATTAAATCAGACACTTTATCAGATAGATATAGAGATATTATCATTCATCAATGTCCTCCGAGTGGCCCTGGAATAACAGTTTTAGTAATGATGAAATTATTAGAAAAGTTAGGTATTGAAAAATATGATGTGAATTCATTTGAAAGGTTCCATCTTGAAGCAGAAGTTACAAAGCAGGCTTATAAACTTAAAGAGGAAAATATTGGTGATCCAGAATTTGTAGATTTAGATTTAAAAAAAATATTAAGTGAACAAAACATTGATAATATCTCAAAAAATATATCTATTAATGGCTGCGCAGATGTAGGAGATCTAAATATTCCAAACCACCCTGAAACAGTTTATTTAAGTGTAGTAGACAGAGATTTAAATGTAGTTTCAATAATAAATTCTGTTTGCTATGCTTTTGGATCTGGAATAACAGGTGATAAATCTGGAGTGGTTCTTCACAATAGAGGAACTAATTTTAGAGTTGAAGAAGGTCATCCTAATTGTATTCAAGGATTAAAAAGACCACTACATACCATAATTCCTGGAATAGTTATGAACAACAAAGGAGAGTGTGAATTATCTTATGGAGTAATGGGAGGACAATATCAACCTGTTGGACAAGTTCATGTTTTAAATAGCATTATTGATTATAACTTAACTCCTCAACAAGCCATTTCATTTCCTAGAGCTTTCCATTTCAATAACATTTATAAATTAGAGAAAAGTATTGATGAAAAAATTTTTAATAATTTAAAAGAAGTCGGTCATAATGTTGAGTATATAGATGGTACTCATGGAGGTGGACAAGCAATTCAAATAGATAGAGAAAAAGGAAATTTAGTTGGCGGTTCAGATCCAAGAAAAGATGGATACGCAAAAGGTTATTAATTTAAATGAACTCTAGAATTGTTAGGAATATTATAGAATCACAAAATGATAATCGAATTGCAATAACATCTGAAAGTAGTTCTCCACTAAAATTTGTAGATTTAAAATCATTAATAGAAAGAATTTCAAAACAATTATCAGGTAATGGTATTAATAATAAAGATCGTGCAGCAATAGTTTTGCCGAACGGTCCTTACATGGCAACTAGTTTTTTGGCGATTTCAAGCTACATGTCTGCTGCACCTTTAAACCCTAACTATAAATCTGAAGAATTCGAATTTTACCTAGAGGATTTAAAGCCAAAGATAGTGATTGTAGAGAAAAATTCTAAAAATCCAGTAGTAGATGTCGCAAATAAATTAAAAATTCCTGTTTGCGAAATAAAATCAGACGGAAATACTTTAAGCGGTGATTTTAATCTTTTTGAAAAAAGCAGTGATTATATTTTGCCAGGCGAAGACCATGAAGCTCTTGTGCTGCATACTTCGGGTACTACATCAAGACCTAAGATTGTTCCATTAACAAATAAAAATATTTTTTCTTCGGCAGATAATATCTCCAAAAGTCTTAATTTAACTGATAAAGATCATTGTCTAAATATTATGCCATTATTTCATATACATGGCTTAATTGCAGTTCTTGCAGCCTCTATGAAGGTAGGGGCATCTGTATGTGCAAGTAGTGGATTTAATGCATTAAAATTTTTAGATAATGCAAAAAGAGAGAAAATAACTTGGTATTCTGGAGTACCAACAATGCATCAAGCAATATTGATGAGAGCAGATAAAAATCTAGAAACTGCTAAACAATTAAATCTTAGATTTTTAAGATCATCATCAGCATCTCTGCCTCCAGCTGTATTTGAAAAACTAAATGAGGTATTTAATTGTCCAGTAATAGAAGCATATGGGATGACGGAAGCTACTCATCAAATGACCTCAAATCCATTACCGCCTAAGTCCCAAAAACCTGGATTTGTAGGAATTCCTGCTGGGCCAGAAGTTTGTATTATGGATAATAATAACAAGATTTTGAATCAAGGAGAAGAGGGAGAAGTTTGTATTAGAGGTGAAAATGTTACATCTGGATATGAAAATAATCCAGATGCAAATAAAAATAGCTTTTCAGATGGTTGGTTTAGAACAGGAGATCAGGGATATTTTGATAAAGATGGTTATCTAAAAATCTCCGGAAGATTAAAGGAAATAATTAATAAAGGAGGCGAAAAGATTTCGCCTTTAGAAGTCGATAACATTCTTATGGATCATCCAAATATTGAGCAAGCTGTTTGCTTTGGATATGAGGATAAAATGCTTGGAGAAGATATAGCTACCGCAATAATCATAAAAGAAGGAATGAAGTGTACTGAAGATGATATAAAAATTTATGCAAATGAAAAACTTGCGAAATTTAAAATTCCAAAGAAAATATTTTTTGTAAATGAAATTCCTAAAGGTGCAACAGGTAAACTACAAAGAAATACTTTAGCTAAAAAGTTTGGATTAGTGAACTAATGACTAAAATTTGTATATTTGGAGCGGGATCTATTGGTGGATTTATTGCTACAAGTCTGAAAAAAACAAACGCACAAGTCTCTTTAATTGCTAGAGGAGAACATAAAAAAGCAATAGAGCAAAATGGATTAACTTTTATAAGAGATGATAATAAAGTTAATTTTAAATTTGATGTAACTGACAATCCTAAAGATTTGGATGAACAAGATTTCATAATTATTTCTGTAAAAGCTAATGCTATTAGTAAAATTTCAGAAAGCTTAAAACCAATTATGGGTAAAAAAACTTCAATTATATGCGCCATTAATGGGTTGCCTTGGTGGTACTTTTATAAAGCCAATACAGGTAGCAAATTAGACAATCAAATTGTTGAAAGTGTGGATCCAGGTGGAAAGATATGGCAAACTTTAGGACCTGAAAGAGCAATTGGTTGTGTAGTTTATCCAGCTTGTCAGATATTAGAGCCAGGTGTTATTAAACATAATGGTAATGGTGAACGATTTTCTTTAGGTGAACCAGATGGAACCAGATCAGAAAGACTAAAAATAATATCAAGTTTATTCATAGAAGGGGGTTTAAAAGCTCCTCAGAAGAAAAATTTAAGGGACGAAATTTGGGTAAAACTGTGGGGGAACTGTTCTTTCAACCCAGTAAGTGCTCTAACAAATAAAACTATGGATGAAATGGGTAATGATCCTGAAACTTACAATTTAATAAAAGTTTTAATGCAGGAGTGCCAACAAGTTGGAGAAAAAATCGGAGTTAAATTCAATATATCAATAGAGGATCGAATTAAGGGTGGAGTCTCAATTATAGGACATAGACCTTCGACCGCTCAAGATTTAAATGCTGGCAAACCATTAGAAATAGATCCAATAATTGGTTCAATTATAGAAATTGCAAATAAGCTTGATTTAAATGTTCCAAAATTAAAAGAGATTAATGAAAAATTAAAGTCCAAGGCAGAAGAATTGGGTCTTTATACAAGATCAGAATTAATTGATAAATTAACAGTTTAAAAATTTAGTGAAATATCTCTATGTATTGAATTACATTTAGATACATAGATAGCTTGATCTTTTGTTAGTTTAGACTGCAACCTTAGTCCAATTGTTTCTTTGATTGCATTATTATACTCCTCAAGTTTTGGCATTAAGTTTTCTTTAGCATTTGCTCTCCAGCTAACTTCTTTATTGAATAACTCAACAACCTCTTTTGATTTTGTTCTAATCGCTATTGGATCAAGTTCGTCTGAGTCAACCATTGACAATAAATCATCCACACTATTTAAAAATTCATCCATTCCAGAGATCTCACTCAACTTGTCAAACAATCCATCCATAATTGTAACTGATCTTTCATATACTTTTGTATTGCTTTCCATGGCTATAAAATAATCTAACTGTTTAATATCTTTTGATACTTCTTGAAGTTTTACTCCATCGTTTATGAACAATGCAAACTGATCAAGTAGATCGTAGGCTTCATCTACATTCTTTCTATATCTTTTTGTTGTTGTATTTTTAGCTTTATTTATTTTGTCGAATTCTGAATTCTTAGCTTGCCAAGTTTCAGGGATTGAGTTTTGAATTTCCTCAATTTCAAGTTTAACATCTTCAATTC
>CACGUE010000011.1 GCA_902576115.1 uncultured Pelagibacteraceae bacterium | reverse complement strand
CATACCAACAGCAAGAGTTTCATGTGCTTCTTTAGATAAAGCTCCATGAGACATACTTCCACTTCCAAATCTTTTTAATATATTAGATGCAGGCTCAACATTAGATATATCAATAGGATTTTTAGATTTAAAATCAACTAAATCTCTTAAACTTATTGGATTTAGATTGTAAATACCTTTTGTGTATTTTTTATATATTTCATAAGATCCTTGTCCAACTGCAGTTTGCAGTAAATGAATTAGTTTGCCTTGATACTGATGTGTTTCACCATTTTTTCTATATCTGTAAATACCTCCAATTGGTAAAATATTTGAATTATTGAAAAATGCTTCTTCGTGTATAGTTCTAATTTTCTTTTCTATTCCTTTTAAACCAATTCCAGAAATCTTTGATAACATTCCAGGAAAGTAATCTTTCACAATTGTTCTGCTTAGTCCCACAGTTTCAAAATTACATCCACCTCTGTAAGAACTTAAAACAGAAATTCCCATTTTAGACATTATTTTAAGAAGACCGAGATTGACTGATTTAATGTATCTTGAAACACATTCATCAAAAGTGAAATTTCCAAATAATTTCTTAGAATGTCTTTGATGTAAGCTATCAAAAGCTAAATAAGGGTTCACTGTAGTAGCACCAACACCAATTAATGTTGCAAAAGAGTGAGTATCTAAAGCATCTCCAGTCTGAACATTAATAGAAACATAACCTCTTAAACCTAATTTAACTAAGTGTGTATTTATTGCCCCTATACATAAAAGCATTGGCATTGGCATTCTATTTTCTGAAATATTTTTATCTGATAATATTATCTGTTTAATTCCTTCTCTAACAGCTTGTTCAGAATTAACTTTGAGTAAATTTATTGATGTCTCTAAATCACCATCCTTGCTGAATGTACAATCTAAAACTTTATTATTATTTCCAAAGAATTTCAAAAATTTTTCAAATTGTGCATTTGATAATATCGGACTATTTAAGACATAAATATTGTCTTTAGTTAATTTACTAAAATCTAAAATATTACCAAGGTTTCCAAATCTTGTTTTTAAACTCATAACTTTATTTTCTCTAAGAGAGTCAATTGGTGGATTTGTAACCTGACTAAAGTTTTGTCTAAAGTAATGATATAGTGGTCTATATTTGTCAGATAAAACTGCTAAAGGCGTGTCATCACCCATTGAGCCTGTTGCTTCTTTAGCATCTTCTGCCATTGGATGAAGAATTAATTCTAAATCTTCTATGCTATATCCAAAACAATGTTGAAAATTCCTCAAACTTTGGCCTTCTAGCTCTACTTTTTCAGTTTCTGCCTCTAATTTTTTATCAAGATCAATAATCTGATTGTTGTAATGCTTATATTCTTTAGAAAGGTAGTTTTTTATTTCATCGTTTGAATATACTTTGCCTTTTTCTATTCTTACTCCTAATATTTCTCCAGGTCCTAATCTTCCTTTAGATACAATTTTTTTCTCATTTAAATCTATCATTCCTGTTTCACTTCCTGCAAAAAGAAGTTTGTCTCTTGTCACTGTATATCTAAGTGGTCTTAATCCATTTCTGTCAGTTGCAACAATTACCCATTCATTATCTGTTGCAGCTATAGCAGCTGGCCCATCCCAAGGCTCCATGGTACTATTTAAAAAATTGAATAGTTGTTGATGATCTTTTTTTAATACCTTATTTTTTTTTGACCAAGCGTCTGGTATTAACATTAATTTTGCTAGAGGAGCAGGCTGTCCAGAAATATTTAATAACTCAAAAACATTATCTAGTGATGCAGAGTCAGAATTTCCAGCCGGTATTACAGGCTTAAGATTCTCTATATCTTCGAAAACTGGACTAAACATTTCTTCTTCGTGAACCTTCATCCAATTAACATTTCCTTTAAGGGTATTTATTTCACCATTATGCGCTATAGATCTAAACGGTTGAGCTAAGTCCCAACTAGGCGCAGTATTGGTTGAAAATCTTTGGTGAAATATTGCATACCTAGATATAAATCTTTCATCTTTTAAGTCAGTATAAAAATCTGACAAAGCTTCTGCTAAAAACATTCCCTTATAAATGATAGATTTAGAACTAAATGAACATACATAAAAATTATTTAATTGATTATTGAGAGCTTCTTTTTCAATTACTCTTCTAGTTTCATACAATTTTTGTTCCAGAGATTTATTGACAACTTTTTTGTCATTGTATGTGAATAATACTTGAGTAATTTCAGGTCTTGTTTGTTCAGCTTTTTCACCTAAGACAGATGGATCGACAGGAACTTGTCTCCAACCATAGATACTAAAATTTCTCTTTGTTAGTTCACTTTCAACAATAGTTCTACATTGCTCTTGAGCGCTATAATCATTTCTTGGTAAGAAAATCATACCCACACATAGTTCAGAATTATCATGTTTATGACCAGTGACTTCAATTTTTTCCTCAAAAAAATCTTTAGGAATTTCAATATGAATTCCAGCACCATCTCCTGTTTTTCCGTCTGCATCGATTGCACCCCTATGCCAAACAGCTTTTAAGGCATCGATTCCATATTCTACGACTTTTCTTGATTTTAGACCTTCGGTGGATGCTACTAAGCCTACACCACATGCATCATGTTCCATTTCTTCCGAGTAAACATGATTGCTTTTTAAAATTTTTAAATTTTTATTTCTCAACTTCATTAAGCAACTCTAAGTTTTTGTTTACTTTGTAAATAATTATCAATTGATTTTGCGGCATCTCTTCCGTCTTTAATACCCCAAACCACTAAAGATGCTCCACGAACTATATCTCCAGCTGCAAAAACTCCCTCTATACTAGTTTCCATTGTATCAAAGTCCGCTTTTATTGTTCCCCATCTTGATACTTGTAATTTTTCTTCATTAAATAATTTTGGAAGATCTTCTGGATCAAATCCAAGTGCTTTGATTACAAGATCAGCTTTAATTTCAAAATCTGAATTTTCCTCAATAACTGGTTTTCTTCTACCGCTATCATCTGGCTCTCCCAATTTCATTTTATTAACAACTACACTTTCAATTTTATTTGTTCCCTTAAACTCTTTAGGGCTTGTTAACCATATGAATTCAACACCCTCTTCTTCTGCATTACCAACTTCTCTTGCTGATCCTGGCATATTTTCTCTATCTCTTCTATATAAACATTTTACAGATTTAGCATTCTGTCTCACTGAAGTCCTTAAGCAGTCCATTGCTGTATCTCCACCTCCAATTACTACAACATCTTTGCCTTCAGCATTTAAAGTTCCGTTATCAAATAACTCAACTTTATCACCTAGTCCTTTTTTATTTGATGCTGTCAAAAATTCCATGGCAGGGAAAATATTACTCAAATCATTGCCAGGTAGATTAACTTCTCTAGCTTTATAAACTCCTGTAGCTATTAAAATTGAATCATGTTTTTCTCTTAACTCCGTCAAACTGGAATCTTTTCCAACTTCAAAGTTTAAAACAAATTTAATTCCGCTTTCTTCCAAAAGTTTTATTCTTCTTTGAACAACATGCTTTTCTAATTTAAATCCTGGGATACCATATATTAGTAGCCCTCCAGCTCTGTCATAACGATCATATATAGTTACCTTGTATCCTTTTTTTCTGAGTTGTTCTCCACAAGCAAGTCCGGCAGGACCAGAACCTATAATTCCTACACTCTCATTTTTTTCACTATTTATTTCTATTGGTTTAACCCAACCATTTTCCCAAGCTTTCTCTGTGATATATTTTTCTATTGATCCAATAGTTACTGTTCCATGACCCGATTGCTCTATTACACAATTTCCTTCACACAGCCTATCCTGGGGGCAAATTCTTCCACAAACTTCTGGCATGTTGTTTGTGCTTTGTGATAATTGATAAGCTTCCTCATATCTTCCCTCAGCAGTTAGTTTAAGCCAATCTGGTATATTGTTACTTAATGGACAATGAACTTGGCAAAATGGTACTCCACATTGGGAACATCTGCTTGACTGCTGAACAGCTCTATCTTTTAGAAATTCTTGATATATTTCATCAAAATCCTCTTTTCGGTCTAATATATCTCTTTTAGGTGGATTTTGTTGACCTATATCAACAAACTTAAGCATTTTTTCTGACATGGTGCACGCTGTATATACGATAAAAATTTAATAATAAACAATTACAAGGTCATAAATATTGACTAATATTCCACAAAACTTAAGTAAATCAGCGGTTTTTTCTTATTATGCATAGATGATATGCAAATATGTAATTGCTTTAATTTGGTTACAATTTCATTATGAAGTATTGGATCTAATGATTTCAAAATATGTAGAAACGCTAATTTTATCAATTATTCAAGGAATATCTGAGTTTATTCCAGTTAGCTCGTCTGCACATCTTTTAATTATATCAAGATTGAGTGACTTCAATATTAGCAACCTACAATTAGATATTAGTCTGCATTTAGGTTCTTTGTTAGCAATTATTTTATTTTTTAGAAAAGAGTTAATAAATATCATTAATAACAAAAATATATTTCTACTAATAATTCTTGGGTCTATACCTTTGGTTATTGTTGGTTATATTTTTTACTCCACAAATTTAATTGATCAATTTAGAAACTTAAAAGTTGTCGCTTGGACAACTTTGATTTTTGGAATTTTATTATACTTTTCAGATAAGTTTGAATTGAAAAATAAAATTTCTTCAGAATTAAGTATTAAAAGTATTATTATAATAGGGTTATTTCAGATTTTAGCTATTATTCCAGGAGTCAGTAGATCAGGTATAGTAATTACAGCTTCAAGATTTTTAAAATTTGACAGAGTTGAATCATCAAAGATAGCTTTTTATTTGTCTATTCCAGCTTTAGCAGGTGCAAGTGTTTTGGGATTTAAAGATGTTATTGATGATCAAATAAATTTTGATTCTATATTTATTTTTTCTACTTCAGCTTCATTTTTATTTTCTTATTTTACAATTAAATATTTTCTTATTTATGTTAAAATGTTTAGTTTGAGTTTTTTTGTTATTTATAGAATAGTTTTAAGTATTATTCTTTTTTCAATTATTTACTAATGATTTTTTGGATGTTGGAGCAATTTGAGAAAATATTACGGCAATAAGAATTAACACACATCCTATAATATTATTTATGTTAAGAACTTGACTTAAAATAATCCATCCAGCAATTGTTGCAAAGACACCTTCAAGAGAGTAAATTATTGCTGCTGGAGCTTCTTCAATATTTTTTTGTGCAAACATTTGTAAAGTAAAAGCAATTCCTCCAGATAAAACGCCTGCATATAATATTGAACTATACTCAGTTAAAATTTTTGTAATAACTACTTCCTCTAAAATAAAAGCAAATATAAGAGATAAACCAAAAACAAGAGCTGCTTGTAATGCTGCATAAAAAATTGGTATATTAAACTTCTCCATAAATTTTCCAGCGAAAATTATATGTAAAGCCCAAAATAGTGAGCATAGAATAACTAAAGCATCACCTATCATAATTTCTGAGTTTGAAAAATCACTTAATAGGTAAACACCTATTATACATAAACCTATTGAAGGCCAAAGACTCCAATGGACTTTAATGGAATAAATAAAAAATAATAAAATTGGAACTAACGGAACGTAAAAAACTGTAAAGAAAGCTGCATTAGCTATATTCGTATATTGTAATGCGGCTTGCTGCAAGTAGGTACCCAAAAATAATGATATACCCATTAAAAATAAATATTTTAAAAATAATTTTTTATTAGAATTGATTTCATAATTAATTTTTTTTCTCTCTAAAATTAAAGCAATTGGCAGGACTGTAAGAAAACCAACAAAAAATCTAGATGCATTGAATGTTAATGGACCAATATTGTCCATGCCTGTGTCTTGTGCAATGAAAGCAGTGCCCCAAATAAATGTTGTTATCAAAGCGCATATAAGCGATGTAGTTTTGGACATTAATTTAATTAAATTTAGATAATATTATTCATTCTACAACAGCTATCAAAATCTTCTTTATTGATATAGCAACCAGCCATTTTTCTTATACCTGAAAATGCACCTCTACCATGCATTACTCTCCAATTATTAAAAATTAGTAATTCACCAGGCTTCAAAATATGCCTCCACTGATATTGCTTTTGGTTTGCCATCGAATCAAATACTTTAATTGCTTTATAAAAATTAATTGTTTTCTGATTAGTTTCTCTAAAAGGTGCTCTATCGTAATTGTTAAAACTAATTTGATCAAAATTATTTTTTTCATTTAATTTTATTATTGGTCTTTTTGCTTCAAGGCAAACACCATCACCAATATAAGAACCTTTAACTTTTGTATTTGTTAAAGTTTTAAAATGTTTTTTATATTTTTGTTTGATTTCATTTGCCAATTTAAATCCATCTACCATTATAGAATCTCCACCTTTGGCATCATACTTACAACAAAGCAGTAATTGTAAACCTGGAGCATCATTACTATATGTAGAGTCTGTATGTGGTCTCAGTTCTTGATTTGAATAAGCACTGTCTGCTTTTTTATTATTTGATTCAAAAGTCCACAATCCTCCAAAAATTGAATTTCTGACATAACCTATTTTTTTAGCTATATATTCAACAGAGTTCAAATTCTTTGAACAATTTCTTACGACTGCAAAACCATATATGTGGATTTTTTTTAATAAATTTTTAAATCCAACTTTAGTTTTTAATTGTTTATAGTTAATGAAAATTTGATTTTTTATGTCTTTGTCTTTCCAAAATTGAGTATCACTTTTAGTTTCTTCTTTTTTTAAAGAATTCTTTTTTAAAAATTCATATGAATATTTAGTTGGTTTATTTTCATCAGACCATAATATTTCAATGAATTTCCCTTTTTTTAATAATTTTGCTTTTTTAACTTTGATATTAATGTCTAAATTTGCAGTATAAGTTATTCTTTGATTAGTTTTAAAATCCCAGTTTTCTTTATTTTTAATATGATCTCTTAACCAAATATTAGGAAATGTTTCAAACTTATTGTCATTAAAGTAAAATACAGTTTTATTATTTAAAAGTTTAAAATTTTTAATCATCGCTTAGCTAATTTGTAGGCAAAGTTTTTACCAAGGTTATTTTTTAATTCATTATTAAATCTTGAACCCTCGGCACCGTCAATAATTCTATGATCGTAAGAGAGAGATAAAGGCAACATTGTTCTAGGTTTAAATTGTCCGTCTATATAAACAGGTTTAATATAGGTCCTTCCAATTCCTAAGATAGCAACCTCAGGATAATTTATTATAGGAGTAAAATAAGTTCCTCCAATGCCACCTAGGCTTGTTATAGTTATGGATCCTCCATAAAACTCTTTTTTATCTATCTTCAAATTTCGGCAATCATCACTAACTTTTTTTAGATCCTTACTTATTTGATCTATGTTCTTTTGATTGGCATTTCTTATTTTTGGCACCATTAAACCATTGGGAGTGTCAACTGCAATTCCTACATGGAAGTATTTTTTTAATGTTATTTTTCCATTTTCAATATTGTCAATAGAACTATTAAATCTTGGAAAAACTTTCAAAGCTTCCACAACTGCCTTTATAATAAATGCCAATGGAGTAATTTTCTTTTTTTCTCCAGTAAAAGTATCAGTCAAATTTTTTCTAAATTCTTCTAACTCGGTGATATCTGCTTCATCACAACTAGTAACATGCGGTATTGTTTGCCAAGAATTTGATAAATGTGGAGCAGCAATTCTTTTAATTCTTGGTATATCTTGAATTTCTACATCTCCAAAATCAGCGTGATCATATTCTGAGGGCTTTATAGATGGAGCCTTCTTTTCATCTTGAGGTTTATTAAAATTAGAAGATACAAATTTTTTTATATCCTCCTCTATAACTCTTCCTGATCTTTGTGATCCAGTAATATTATTAATATCAACACCAAGTTCTCTTGCAAATTTTCTAGTTTTTGGGCTAGCAAGTGCTTTGCTTGATTTGAATACACTAACTCTATTATTTTTTAATATTTCTTTTGGTTTTGAAATTACTTTTTCGGTTGGTTTTTGTATAATAGTTTCTTCTTTAATCTTTTTGACCTCTTCTTCAAATTGCTCATCTGTTTTTTCTTCTTCTGAACCAATTATTAGTATTGATGAACCCTCTGAAACCTTATCACCAACTTTTAAATTAACTTTTTTAACACTACCTGAGTATGGGCTTGGGATCTCAACACTTGATTTATCGCTTTCTATTGTAATTATCGGATCATCTTTATTAATATTTGATCCTGCCTCTATTAATACCTCAATTACTTCAACATCTTTAAAATCACCAATGTTAGGAACTAAAACTTCTTTCTCACTCATTATAATTTTGTGGGCATAGGCTTATCTTTATCAATTTTATATTTTTTAATTGCATCTACCGCATGTTTAGAAGCAATTAATTGTTCATTAGATAAAATACTTAAGCCATATGCAACTATATGCTCTTTATCGACTTCAAAAAATTTTCTTAGATTTTTTCTTGTATCACTTCTACCAAATCCATCTGTACCCAATGAATAAAAACTTTTATTTATGTAAGGTCTAATTTGGTCAGAATTCATTCTCATGTAATCTGAAGCTGCTAAAATAGGACCTTCAGTTTTTCCAAGGCATTTTTCAACGAAAGAGATTTTTTTCTCTTCTCCTGGATTAAGCAAATTATACCTTTCTGTTTCAAGTCCATCTCTTCTTAATTCATTAAAACTGGTAACACTCCATACTTCACTATCAACTTGATATTCATTTTGTAAAATTTCTGCTGCTTCAATCATCTCTCTTAAAATTGTTCCTGAACCCAATAATTGAATCTTATTTTTTTTATTCTTACTGTAATCTTTAATTTTATACATCCCTTTTAATATGCCTTCTTCACAATCTTTGGGCATCTCTGGATGAGAATAATTTTCATTCATTGTTGTAATATAGTAAAAAATATTTTCATGTTTTTCATGCATTCTTCTTAAACCTTCTTTAAAAATTGTAGCTAATTCATAATGAAAGGTTGGATCATAAGAAACACAATTTGGAATTGTTGATGCTAATAAATGACTGTGACCATCTTGGTGTTGAAGGCCTTCTCCAGCCAAAGTTGTTCTTCCGGCTGTAGCTCCAATTAGAAATCCTCTTGTTTGACTATCTCCAGCTGCCCAAGCAAAATCGCCAGTTCTTTGAAAACCAAACATAGAATAAAAAAGATAAATTGGTATCATTTCTATATCATGATTTGAATACGATGTTCCTGCAGCTATCCATGATGCCATGGATCCAGCCTCGTTTATTCCTTCCTCTAAAACTTGACCACTTTTCTCTTCCTTGTAAGAGCTTAATTGAGCTGAGTCCTCTGGCTCATATTTTTGACCTTCATGCGCATATATACCTATTTTTTGGAAAAAACCTTCCATACCAAATGTTCTTGCTTCATCAGGGATTATTGGAACAAGTCTTGGAGCAACATTTTTATCTCTTAGCAAATTCGTCAACATCCTAACAAGTGCCATAGTAGTTGACATTTCTTTTTCACCGGTTGATTTTTTCATAAAGTCAAAAATATCATTACTTGGTGTTTTGATTGGTTTCGAAAAAGACGATCTCTCCGGAATATATCCTCCTAAAGCCAATCTTCTTTTTTTTAAGTATTTTATTTCCTCTGAATTTTCATCAGGTCTAAAGTATTCTATATTTTTTACTTGTTCATCTGTTAATGGAACATCAAATCTATCTCTATAATATAGCAAATCATCTACACCTAATTTTTTTTGCTGATGGGTTGTATTTATACTTTCACCAGATTTTCCCATACCGTATCCTTTAATTGTTTTAGCTAATATGACTGTTGGTCTGTCTTTTGTATTAATAGCTTTATGATAAGCAGCATAAACTTTATGTGGGTCGTGACCGCCTCTATTTAATTTCCAAATATCGCTATCCGTATAACTTGCAACTAGATTTTTAAGTTCAGGGTATTTCCCAAAGAAGTTATCTCTAACATATAAACCGCCTTTTGCTTTAAAGGCTTGGTATTCTCCATCAACTGCTTCGTTCATTCTTTTTACAAGTAAACCTGATTTATCATTTGCAAGTAAAGGATCCCAATATGATCCCCAAATGACTTTTATTACATTCCATCCAGCTCCTCTAAAAATTCCCTCTAATTCTTGAATAATTTTACCATTGCCTCTTACTGGACCATCTAATCTTTGTAGGTTGCAGTTCACAACATAAATCAAGTTATCTAACTTTTCTCTTGCTGCTAAACCAATAGATCCTAGAGCTTCTGGCTCGTCTATTTCACCATCTCCTAAGAAAGACCAAACTTTTCTATTCTCATCTTTTATTAATTTTCTGTTAATAAGATATTTCATAAATCTTGCCTGATAGGTTGCCATCATTGGTCCAAGACCCATGGAAACAGTTGGAAACTGCCAAAACTTAGGCATCAGCCATGGATGAGGATAAGATGACAAACCTCCTGGGTAAACTTCCTGTCTGAATCTATCTAATTGCTTCTCGTCAAGTCTTCCTTCCAAAAAAGCTCTAGCGTAAATACCTGGCGCTGAATGTCCTTGAAAATAAATTAAATCTCCACCAAATTTATTGCTTTTAGCTCTCCAAAAATGATTCATTCCTATATCATAAAGAGTTGCTGCTGAAGCAAATGTCCCAATGTGACCTCCTAATGAAGGATCTCTCATGTTTGCTCTGACAACCATCACTGCTGAATTCCATCGAATTAGTGCTCTGATTTTTCTTTCGATATTTTGATCGCCTGGAGATTTTATCTCTTCATCTGCTGGTATAGTGTTTATGTATGGTGTATTTTGGGTGTAGGGTATATTTGATCCCTCTTTATATGCCTGATCAATTAATTGTTTAATTAAAAAATGAGCTCTCTCAGGTCCTTCAGAATGTACTACAGCAGACAAAGATTCTAACCATTCTTTTGTCTCTTGAGGATCAATATCATTATTATTTTCAACTATTTCTAATCTTTCATTATGTTCTTCTACTTGTGTATTTTCTACTTTGATCTCCTTATGTGCACTCGTATCTAATTCAGAATTATTATATCCATTAGAATTTTCCGCTTCGGCAATTATTTTTTCCGTTGCAGGTGGTATCTTTTCAATAGTTTCTTGTTTTTGCTTAGTTCCATTCTCAGAAGATAATGTTAGTATCAAATCTCCTTTAGAAACTTTATCACCAATCTTTATGTTAATACTATCTACAACACCCTCAAAAGCAGATGGTACTTCAACACTTGATTTATCACTTTCTAAAGTTATTACAGGGTCATTTTTAGAGATTTTATCTCCTTCTTTTACAAGAATTTCTATGATTTCTACTTCTTCAAAATCTCCAATATCTGGAACTAGTAATTTTTCACTCATTTCGCTATTTGTATATATATATATTATTTACTTTTAATAGATGTATATTTTTGACCATTATTAAAATTTAGTAAAATTAATAATAAATGTTAAAAGAATAGATTATATTTAGCGCCTGTAGCTCAATTGGATAGAGCGCTTGGCTACGGACCAGGAGGTTCTGGGTTCGACTCCTAGCAGGCGCACCAAAAAGAAGGAAAAATGAAAATATCTTTGCAAAAATCTGTAATTTATTTTTTTGTAATAGTGTTAATAATATTACTTTTAATAACTTTAATAATTTAATGAAAAAATTTAAACAAATTAGCGTTAAAAAAGGTTTCATGAGACACAATGGTGGTTTGCTACTAAGAGATATCTCAAAAACTAAATATGAATTTAAAACCAAAATAAAAAAAAACCATCTTAACAGAGCTGGCATAACTCATGGTGGGTATATAGCGTCGATTATAGACACCGGGTGTGGATCTGGAGCCCATAGAATTTCGGGTAATCAACCTTGTGTAACTATAACACTTAGTATTAACTTTATCGGGCCTTCAACTATTGGTGATGAAATTTTTGGGTATGTAAAAATTAAAAAAAAAACAAAAAGCATGGTTTTTTTAGAGTGCTATTTAGAATGTAAAGGTAAAATAATTGCATCTGCTACAGGTATTTGGAAAATACTTCAACGTAAATTACCCCATGCAGGTCTAAGCTAGGTTCTTCTTTTTATATTTAAATAACCAAAGATTGATAAAAGAATAAGAGCAATAGGATAAACTATTTCTTTTTTTGGTCTATTCTGATTTTCAATTTTAAATTCATTAATAATATCTCCCATATCTAAACCAGATTTTTTTGCAATTCCATTCCATGTTAAAGTATCAATTATGGTTTTATTATCTTCTACAACTAAGCTCATTCCATAATCATCTAAACTGAAATTTTCATCAAAACTATTTTTTTCAATTACAAACAATTTATATCTTTCGCCGTACTCTGTAAGTCTAGTAATTTTAATTCGTATCTCTTTATTATAATCAAACTGTTTTTTTTTTATTTCTTCAATACTTAAATAGTTATATTTTGGGTAAAATTTATTTAGAATAAATTCTGGAGATAATAATGAAATTGAAATTATTAAAAAGATAATAATTTCGTACCATCTCAGTTTATTTATAAACCATCCCTGAGTAGCAGATGTAAATACTAAAATCCCAATCAATGAGGTTGCTATGACCATTAAGCCATGCCATATACTTTCAATACCAATTAATAATAACTCACTGTTAAATAAGAATACAATAGGAAGTATTCCAGTTCTCAAACTATACCAAAATGCCTGAGCACCTGTTCTTAATGGGTCTCCACCAGAAATAGCAGCAGCTGCGTAAGATGCTAAGCCAACTGGAGGTGTTACGTCTGCCATTAGGCCAAAATAGAACACGAATAAATGAACCGCAATTAAAGGAAAAATAAATCCTGATGCATTTCCAACATCCACAAGAACAGTTGCCATTAGAGATGCTACAACAACGTAGTTTGCCGTAGTTGGTAAACCCATACCCAATAGTAAACACAAAATAATAGTTAAAAATAAAAGAATAATAACATTATCTTTTGCAATCGATTCGATTACAATTATTAAATTAGTACTCAAACCTGTAGATCCAACCGCACCAACTATAATGCCTGCTGTCGCAATTGCTATTCCGACACTAACCATATTCAATGCACCCTTTTCAAAACCAACAACAGTTTGGTTGTACCAATAAATTAAAGCATTCTTAAAGTTCTTTTCTTTAAAAATTTTATTTAAAAGATTAACTATAATTAAAGTTATTGTTGCAAAAAAAATAGAGTAAGAAGCTGTAAGCCTCATATAAACTAGTAGATATATAAGAACAAATATTGGAACTAAAAAATGTATTCCCTCAAAAAATGTTTTTTTCAATTTTGGAATATCGTTTTCATCCATACCTTTTAAATTTAATTTAAGCGCTTCAAGGTGAGATATATAAAATAGCGCAATGTAAGAAATTATAGCTGGTAAAAAAGCATGTTTGACAACTTCAAAATATGTAACACCGATAAAACTTGCCATCACAAAAGCTGCTGCTCCCATAACAGGAGGCATTATTTGACCATTAACTGATGAAGATACTTCGATTGCACCCGCTTTTTCTTTAGAAAAACCAGTCTTTTTCATAATTGGAATTGTAAATGTTCCAGTTGTAACTGTATTAGCAATTGATGATCCAGAGATTAATCCTGTCATACCAGATCCAAGAATAGCTGCTTTGGCAGGACCACCTCGCATTTTTCCAACCATTGCAAAAGCTAAATCTAAAAAATATTTACCACCTCCAGCAGTTTCTAAGAGTGCTCCAAAAAGTACAAAGAGAAATATGAAATCTACAGAAACACCTATCGGAATTCCGAAAATTGCTTCTTGATCAAACCATTGAAAACCAACTAACCTTTTTAATGATAATCCACCATGAGAAATTATGTCTGGTGCATATTGCCCAAAATAAGAAAATAACAGAAAACAAACTGCAATAACAACTAATGGGACACCTATCACTCTGCGTGTAGCCTCTAGAAGAATTAATATTCCAATTATTCCGAGTATTAACTCAATTGGAATAGTAAAATTATCGGAAAGATTTATTTTAAGTAATATTCCACCCCTATCTACTAATTGATCATAAAAAACATAAATATATAAACAACAAATTGCACCTGTTATTGCAATTAATATATCTATAAAATTTACTTTTTTACCCCTTGCATATGGAAATATTAAAAAAGCTAATAAAAGTGCAAAGCCAAGATGAATTGCTCTAGCTGGTAAACCTTTAAACATTCCAAAATTTAACCAAAATGGAAATGGAGAAGCATACCAAAGCTGAAATAAAGACCAGGTTATTGCAATAATAGCAACTAACTTTAAATGAAAACCTGTTAGATTTCTTGTGGGAGAAAGATCTTCTTTAATCTTATTTTCAATTTTTTTATCTATGTCTGCTGACATTCAGCTTAATATATAAAAAAAAAGGCCCAATAGATATATTGGGCCTAAATTTTTTATATAGATTTAATTACATTAAACCAGCTTCTTTATAATATTTAACAGCTCCAGGATGAAGTGGCGCTGATAAACCATCAGCTATCATATTTTTTTTCTCTAAAGGAGCGAAAGCTGGATGTTGTTTTCTAAAATCATCAAAATTTTCAAAAACGGCTTTTGTAACCTGATAAACTAAATCCTCAGAAACATCCATACTTGTTACTACAGTAGCTTTAACACCAAATGTAGTTACATCTTTTTTCTGTTTAGTATAAGTACCTTTTGGAATTGTTGCAGATGCATAATAATCAGCTCCACTAATAATTCCATCAATTACATCTCCTGTTAAATTGATTGGCATTGCTTTAGCCGCACATGTTGCCGCTTGTTCCATTGCCCCATTTGGAAAACCTACTGAATATCCAAACGCATCAATTTTACCATCGCATAGAGCTTTTACTTGCTCTGAAGATGTTAGCTCAGTAACTGATTTAAAGAAGCTGTTATCAACTCCCATAGCTTTCATTAATTCTTCCATAGTTCCTCTTTGACCAGAACCTGGATTTCCAATGTTTACTACTTTTCCTTTGAGACCCATAAAATCTTTGACTTTTGCTTTTTTTCTAGCCCAGATTTGAAATGGCTCATTATGTACTGAGAAAACAGCTCTTAAATTTTTGAATTGTTTCCCTTCCCATTTGCTTGATCCATTGTAAGCATGATATTGCCAGTCAGATTGTGCTACACCAAATTGAAACTCGCCATCTTTTATTTGTCCGATGTTATAATTTGAGCCTCCAGTTGAAGGAGCGGTACATCTGTAAGCTTTATCTTTCATGCCTTTTTTTCTACCATGTTCAGCACTAATTGCTGATTTGTGTAACATTTTACAAATAGCGTTTCCTGTCTGAAAATAAACTCCAGTTGGTCCTCCTGTGCCTATTGTAAAAAACTCTGCTGATTTTGCTATTGATCCGAATGAAAATATAGCAGCAAAAATAATCAGAGAGCTTGATATTGTTGATAATATTTTTTTCATATACCCTCTCTAAAGTTTTAAAATCGAATCTAACTATTTATTACTACGAGTGTCTAGTAAATTCAGTTAATATAAGTATTGTTAATTAAGGAATTTTTTAATTGATTATTATTTTTCAACCCAAGATTTTAATTTATTTACTCCTTCTACAACCTTAGGGGCGTACAATTTTATTAACTCATCATTAATATCAGTTTTTTCATTAATATTTTTCATAAATATATCGCCGTCAAAATCTGTAAAACTTAGACGAACAATCATCCTTTTTTCATCAAATCCAAAGTCACTTCCTGGAAGTAAAGCAATATTTAAATTAGTTAAAATTTCATCACACATGATTGAAGAATTATTAAATTTCTTGTTCAAAAATTCAGGCATCAAATAAAAGCCACCCATGGGTTTATTCATAATAATATTATTAGATTTTAAATTTTTATATACGTATTCTCCAACGGCTTTAAGAATTTTTTTTGATTTTAAGATATATTCATCATGGTTAGCATTAAAAGCAGATATTGCAGCAAACTGTATTGGTGAACTTACGGCGGAAAATGTTTCACTTGCTAAAACTTTCATAGATTTAAGTAATTCAATTTTTTTCTTCGGTATTATAAAGTATCCAAGTCTCCATCCTCCAGCACCACACCATTTACTAAGTCCGTTACTTATTACGACATTATCAGGGCAGTTTTCGAAAATAGAAATATAATTTTCATCAAATGTTAATTCAGAATAAATTTCATCTGATAAAACTAAAATATTATACTTTTTTACTATTAAAGAAATTTCTTTTAAATTTTCGCATACTTGTCCTGATGGATTATTTGGAGAATTAAGAAATAAAAGATATTTTTTATCTGGTTTTTTCAAAATAATTTTTTCAATTTCTTGAGCTTCAGGAAACCAATTATTTTCAGCAGATGTTTGTATCCAATTATAGTTATTTTTAGCTATTATTGATTGTGGCTTATAAGATACCCAACTTGGAGCTGGCAATAAAACTTCGCCTTCAAATGCTAAATGCATCAAAAACATAAGCTCTTTGGTACCAGGACCTATTATTACTTGATCTAAATTAAAATTATAATTTTTCTTTTTTGACTCATATTTTGCGATTGAAACTCTTAATTTATCTAATCCTTGGATAGGTAAATAACTTTTTTGATGTGCGTTTTTTTTTAATTCTTCAACAATAGTAATTGGAACCGGAAATGGTGATTGTCCAAATCCAAACTTAATAATATTTTTTCCTTCAATTTCAATAACTTTTGATTTTTCATTTATTTTTAGTGTTGCTGATAAACTTAAGTTTTTGATTGTATCTTTGATCATTACGATTTTAATTCAATAAGATTTTTATATTCATTTAAAGCAGATGGATTGGATAATGCTTCAATATTATTTATTTTGTTGCCGTCTATTATATTTTTAACAGCTACCTCTACAATTTTACCATTCTTAGTTCTGGGAATATCATTTACTGCAATTATTTTAGCAGGTACATGTCTTGGAGAAGCCTCATATCTAATTGTTGTTTTTAATTTCGAAATTAGTTTTTCATCTAATCTATTATTTTTTGATAATATTACAAAAAGTATTATTCTTACATCATTATCCCAAGATTGACCTACTACGATAGACTCTTTTACTTCTTTAAATTTTTCTACAACAGAATAAATTTCAGCTGTGCCAAGTCTAACACCGCCTGGGTTTAATGTTGCATCAGATCTTCCATAAATAATATAAGACCCATTATTCTTTCTCTCGGCATAATCTCCATGATGCCAAATATTTTTAAATTTTGAAAAATAAGCTTTTTTATATTTAACTTTTCCAGGATCATTCCAAAATTTTAAAGGCATTGATGGAAAAGGGTTTCTGCAAACTAATTCTCCTTTTTTATTTAAAATTGATTTACCTTTTTCAGAAAACACTGCTGTATCCATGCCAAGACCATTGTTTTGTATTTCGCCAATGTTTACAGATGAATAAATGTTTCCATTTACAAAACAGGAGACAATATCTGTTCCTCCAGAAATAGATGCTAAATGAACATTTTTTTTTATATTTCTGTAAACAAATTCAAAACCATCTTTAGAAAGTGGAGATCCTGTAGAACAAATCGTTTTTAAAAACTTGAGTTTTATTTTTTCTTTTACCTTAACATTCTGTTTAATAAGTTGATCAATATATTTCGCACTTATACCAAATAAAGTAACTCTCTCCTTATTTGCAATTTTTAACAATAACTCTGGAGATTTATGCATTGGAAAACCATCAAATAGCAATATTGATGCTTTAGATGCTAGGGCTGTAACAAGCCAATTCCACATCATCCATCCACAAGTTGTAAAGTAAAATACATTATCATTTGGTTTTATATTGCAATGTAATTGATGCTCTTTCAAATGTTGCAATAAAACACCACCAGATCTATGGCAAATACATTTTGGTTTACCTGTAGTTCCGCTTGAGTATAAAATTGCTAATTCGTGGTCAAAATCAAATTTTTTTAATTTATTTCTGCTTATTTCAAGTTTTTTAATCTCAGTGAAATTATAAATTTTTATATTTTTAATTTTGTTAAATTTTCTTAATTTTTTTCCAGGGTAATTTAAAATTAATACTGATTTTATACTTTTTATTTTTTTTAATATTTTAGGCAATCTCTCAATAATATTTATTTCCTTTCCGTTATAATAATATTTATCAGTAATAACTAGTAATTTAGGTTTAATTTGGGAAAAACGTTCGATAACACCAGGTACTCCAAAATCCGGTGAGCACGAGCTCCAGATTGATCCTATAGCGCTAGCACCTAAGAAACACTCAACTGTTTCTATCTGATTTGGAGTATATGCTGCTATCCTATCCTTTTCAGAAATATTTATTTTTTTGTAAAATGTAATTATTTTTTTTACATCTATATTAAGTTCTTTCCAGGATTTTTGCTCTCTGTAACCATTTTCACTAACAAATGTGATAGCTTTTTGATTGGAATTTTTAGCTAAAAGATTTTCTGCAAAATTTAGTTTTGAATTAACAAAAAACTTACTATTAATAAGATCCTTTGTTAGTTTAAATTTATCAGTTTTTTTACCTACAACTTCAAAATATTCCCAGATTGAATTCCAAAAATCTTCAATATTTTTTAAAGTCCAGTTTAGTAACTTTTTATAATTTCCAGAAAAATTGTACTTATAATTCTTAGAAACAAACTTCTCATATTTAAATAAATTTGAACTTCTTATAGTTGCTTTTGACGGTTCCCAAAGTTTTTTTGGCATTAAAAATTTATATTTATATTGTAAAATTTATGCTAACCTTAGATGATAAAAATTGAAAATGAGAACTTTTTCCTATCTGATTCGGACTAGTTTTAGTCTATTTTTGTTCTTTTTGAGTAACAAAATATAGTAGGCCAAAAAAAGATCATACTAAAAGTTGATATGTCAAAAAATAAGATAACTGCAGTTCTTGGGCCTACAAATACTGGTAAGACTTTTTTAGCAATAGAGACAATGCTTTCTTTTGATTCTGGAATGATTGGATTTCCCCTAAGACTTTTAGCTAGAGAAGTTTACGACAAAATAATCCAAAAAGTAGATGCTTCTATGGTTGCACTTATTACAGGGGAAGAGAAAATTATTCCGCTTAATGCTAAGTATTTTTTATGTACTGTAGAGTCAATGCCGGTAGATAAAGTTTTAGATTTTGTAGGCATTGATGAAATCCAAATGTGTGTAGATCATGAGCGAGGTCATATTTTTACAGATAGATTGTTAAATCTAAGAGGTGAAAAATTAACCATGTTAATGGGTTCAAATACTATAAAAAGTATTATTCAAAAACTTGATGATGATGTTGAATTTATAAATAAACAAAGACTATCAAAACTTTCATTTGGAGGTCATAAAAAAATTTCAAGAATTGAGAGAAAAAGTGCAATAATAGCTTTTTCAACAGAAGAGGTTTATGCGATTGCTGAGTTATTAAGAAGACAAAAAGGTGGTGCAGCAATTGTGATGGGATCTCTCAGTCCTAAAACAAGGAACGCTCAAGTAAATTTATATCAGTCTGGTGATGTTGATTATCTTGTTGCTACTGATGCTATTGGAATGGGAATAAATATGGATTTAGATAATGTTTACTTCTCAAACCTAAAAAAATTTGACGGAAAAAAAATAAGAAGACTAAAAATCTCTGAAATTGGACAAATTTCGGGAAGAGCTGGTCGATATTTAAATGATGGTAGCTTTGGTATTACAGGAGATTGTGATGAAATTAACCCTGAAGAGATTGAATTTTTAGAAAATCACAATTTTCCAGAAATAAAAAACATATTTTGGAGGAATTCCAATTTAAGTTTTAACAATAAAGAACAACTTCTTGTATCATTAGATGAAAAACCAGACAAAGATTGGTTAAGAAGAGTTGGAGAATGTGAGGATGAAAAAGTTTTAAAATATTTTTTAAAAGAAAATAATAGCATTATCAAAGATGATCCGAATACTTTAAAAACTCTTTGGGAATGTTGTCAAATACCCGATTTTGTCAAAAAAACTTATGGTCACCATTTAGAAGTAGTTAATAAAGTATTTAACTTTTTAACAGGTGAGGAAAAAAAGATACCTAACTATTATATGAAAAAACAACTTTCTATGCTTGATAAACTTGATGGAAATGTAGATTCGATTTCAAACAGAATATCTAATGTTAGAACTTGGTCATACGTTTCAAATAAATCTAATTGGGTTGAAAACCAAGATTATTGGATAGAAAGAACTAAAAATTTAGAAGATAAATTGTCAGATAGACTTCATGATGAGTTAACTAAAACTTTTATTGATAAAAGAGCAAGTGTTTTGGCAAAAGGTTTAAAACAAGACATTGAATTGAAAACTGAAATTCTTGAAAAAGAAAAGGTATTAATTAATGGTCAATACATTGGAATTTTAAAAGGTTTAAAACTACAGTTAGATTTAAAAGTTGATGCTTTAGATGCAGATATAAAATCATTAAAAAAGGCTGCAAGACAAAATGTAGGTCCAGAGATAATTAATAGAATACAACAAATAATGGATACGGGTCTCATAGAGTTAAGAGACAATTTTAAAATATATTGGAATAACGATCCTATAGCAAAACTGACTGCTGGTTCAGATTATCTAAATCCAAAAATAAATTTAATTATTGATGAAATGATTGAAAATAATGAGAGAAGTAAATTAAATGAATATTTGCACAAATGGATACTTAAAAAAATTAACAACGAACTTAATAGTCTTATTGAATTAAAAAATATAAAAGAAAAAAATCCTCAACTTAGAGCATTGGCTTATAGGCTTTATGAAAATAATGGTGTTATAAAAAGATCAAATATCTCTGATTACTTAAATAAAATAAATCAAGATGATAGAAAAAAATTAAGAAAACTCGGTGTCAAGTTTGGAAGATACCATATTTTTTTATTTAAATTATTTAAACCTAGTTCTGTCTCATTAAGAATATTATTATGGAAAAGTTATAACAATAAATTTTTAAATTTATCACCTCCAACTTTTGGGTTGAATTTTTTAAATAATATGAAAACAGCTAACAAAGATTTTATGTTACTTTGTGGTTTTGAAAAGTTCGATGATATTTATGTGAGAATAGACATACTTGAGAGATTATTCTTATTGATATTTAATTCTGAAAAAGATGATAAAAAAGAGGTAAAAGTTATACCTGAAATGTTGAACCTACTTGGATGTTCAAAAGAAAATTTTAACAAACTTTTAAAAAAAATGGATTATAAGATTTATGAGAAGGAAAAAGAAATCTTTCTAAAATATGTTCCATCAAAAAAGAAAGGTTTTAAAAAATATGACAAAAAGAATAATTTAAATAATCCATTTAATGTATTAAATCAATTGAACTTAAAATAATGTTTAGCTTGTTTAAAAAAGATACTGAAAACAATAATGATGATAATCATTTATCTCTTATCAGTATTGCAGCCTTACTGATTCATTCAGCAAAAATAGATGAAAATTTTACTGAAAAGGAAAAAAAAATAATCAGAAATGCATTGATTGAAATGGGTGCAGACCAAAATGATTTAGATAAAATTTTAAAGGATGCAGAGTTAAGAGAGAAAGATTCAAATCAAATCTTAGAGTTCACTAAAGAAGTAAAAAACAAAAGTGTTGACGAAAAAAAGATAGTTATTGAAGCTTTATGGAATATTATCTATTCAGATGAAAATGCAGACATCTATGAAACTAATTTAATGAGAAGATTGTCAGGATTATTATATTTAGACCCAAAAGTGGTTGGAGATATAAAAGAAAAAATTAAATCAAAGCAATGACTTATTTGGTAAATGATAAATGTATAAAATGTAAACACACAACATGCGTTGATGTGTGCCCAGTTGATTGCTTCTACGAAGGTAAAAATATGCTTGTAATTAAACCTGATGAGTGTATAGATTGTGGCGTTTGTGAACCTGAGTGTCCAATTGATGCGATAATTTCAGACACAGAGACAGGAAGCGAAAAATGGTTAGAGATTAACAAGAAGTATTCAGAAATTTGGCCAAATATATCTGAAGCTAAAGATCCCTTACCAGATCACGAAAAATATAAAAATGAAGAAAATAAGTTTGATAAATACTTTGAAGAAAACATTTAAAACAAAAAAAAAGGTTTCTAAAAAGAAAAATTTAAAAAACTCAAGTAAATTAAAAAAAACTAAGATTTCTACTAAAACAAAAAAAATAAAATCAACTTTAAAAACTAGCAAAATTAAAACTCAAAAGAAGGTTAATAAGAATCTTAAAGCTAAACCGTTAAAAATAGATAAAAAAGAAAATTCAGAGACAAATACTAGCCTGCTCCGTATTCCAAAAAATAATGAACAAAAGCCTGAAATAAAAAAAGTTAAAAAACAAGAAACGGCGAAAAAGGAATATAAAGTTAAAGACTATGTAGTTTACCCAAAACATGGTGTGGGACAAATTATAGAGTTCAAAAAAATGAATATTGGTGGAATTGATATAGAAACTTATATTCTCAAATTTGAAAAAGATAAGGCAAATGGAATGGTGCCTGTAAATAAACAATCACATTTAAGACCTCTAGCTACAATAAAT
Source organism: uncultured Pelagibacteraceae bacterium (assembly GCA_902576115.1). GTDB lineage: Bacteria > Pseudomonadota > Alphaproteobacteria > Pelagibacterales > Pelagibacteraceae > Pelagibacter. The sequence continues at coordinate 5,048 of CACGUE010000011.1, read as the reverse complement.
CAGGTTAACAAATGTATCAGTATTTTAAAAAGTAAACCTAAAATTAAGAGGAGTATGTGGAGTAGAAGAGCACAAGAGTACGAGGCAAAGATATCATCTGGTAAAATTTATGAATTAGCTGAAGTCGTGAGAGATCTTAATAAAGGAGACGACCTTATGGTTGATCAATCCTATAGTGAAAGACAACTGTTTGAAAAAGCATATGATAGAATATTAACTGAATTTCAAATTATACTAAATATGAGTACAGAGGATACTCAAAAAAAACTTGATAAAGCGCTAAAAAGAAATCTTGAAAAGCAGGTTCAAAAAACTGAAATCAAACCCCACGAAGAAGAAGTTTCAGAAGAAATAGCTAAATAAAAAAAACGCTCCTCACGCAAGCGCCATGAGAAGCGTTTGTTAAAAAGAATACTAAACTATTTTCTTCTTTTCTTCTTAGCTTTTTTCTTAGCTTTTTTCTTAGTTTTCTTTTTAGCAGCTTTTTTTCTTCTTTTAGCCATCTTTAGCTCCCTTTTTTAATTACGAATCTTTTTGATTCGTTTAATTACCTTTTTGTAATTTTTTTGAATAGTTATGTCAATTACATAATTTTTTTGTTTTTTTTATTTTTTTTTTAAAAATTAAAAAAAATTAATAATTAAAAAAAGTTAAGTAAAATAGGGATTATTAAAGAATTTTTTTCAATTATTTATAAAGATTTTCAAAATTATTTTTATATTTATTTATAATTTTATATCTTTTTAACTTTAGTGTTGGAGTTAACATTCCATTTTCAATTGAAAATTTTTCATTTATTAAAAAAAACTTTTTAATATTTTCTATTTTGGAAAGATTATTATTCAAATTATTTATTGCATTATTAATTTCTTCATTTGTAATATTGATAAACTCATTATTTAAAACTAATAATGCTACCAAATAAGGTTTATTATCTCCATACACAACCGCCTGCTCGATAAATTCAAGATTTACTAATTCATTTTCAATTTTTAATGGAGAAATATTATCTCCCCCAGGCGTAATTAGAATATCTTTTTTTCTATCAGTAATTTTTAAAAAATTATTTTCAAATAATCCAATATCTCCTGTATGAAGCCAACCATCTTTTAAGACTTTTTCGGTCTCTTTTTTATTATTCCAATAGCCCAACATTACATTTTCACCTTTAACTAATATTTCTCCATCTTCAGCTATTTTGACCTCATTTCCCTTAAATGGCGGACCAACAGTATCTATTCTAATATCGTCTATTGGATTACAGCTAACAACAGGAGAAGTTTCTGTTAAGCCATAACCTTGTAAAGTTGGTAATCCAATAGCATTAAGAAAATATCCAACTTCTTTATCTAATGCACCTCCACCAGAAACGAATGTTTTAAGAGATCCACCAAATTGTGATTTTATTTTTTTTCTAACTAACTTCTCTAGAATGTTATCTTGTAGTTTCTCAAAAAAAGTTAAATCTTCTTTTTTTATTTTTTTTAGACCTAATTCTAACATTTTATCTACTAATTTTTTTTTTAATCCCTTGGCTTTTTTAAAATTAGCATTTATTTTTTGATAAAGATTTTGATAAAATCTTGGAACAGCTGTCATAATTTCAGGCGAACAATCAACCATATTTTTAACTAATTTATCAATGCTCTCTGCATAAAAAATTCTAGCACCTACTGTAATTTGAACAAATTGAACTGTGTGCTCGTAAGAATGTGAAAGTGGAAGCCAAGTTAAAAATCTTGGTTGTTCTTTGGATAACAATGGTTTTAAAATTTCTATTGAACCCTCACAATTATTTAAAATTCCTCCATGACTTAAGACCACTCCCTTAGGATTTCCTTGCGTTCCTGAAGTATAAATTATACAAGATGGATCTTTTCTTAAGGCTTGAGATTTATGAATTGGTAAATTTTTTTTATTATTATTTTGTAGTAAGTCTTTTAAATTAATATATTCAATATCTACATTTGGTAATTTTTCAAAAGAAAATATTTTTTTTATAAATTTTTTATCCTTAATAATATTTTTCAATTTATTGAATTGTTCAATATTTGAGACAAAAACTGTGCTTGGAGTACAATCATTAAGAATATAATTATAGTCATTTTCTGCATAAGTTGTGTAAGCTGGAACAGTTATCCCGTCTGATAACATAATAGATAAGTCTGTAATAAACCATTCAGGTCTATTTTCAGATATTAACAAACATCTATCATCTTTTGATATTACTTTTCTTAATTCTTCAGAAACTAAATTAATAAAATCATGTGTTTCCTGCCAAGAATAATTTTTTCTTTTATCACCTAAAGTTGACAATAAGATTTTGTCTTTATTAATTTGTCTATTAAATTGATCAAAAAATAATTCTGTTAAATTGTTAATTTGTTTTAAGTTCATATTTTTTTGGTGGGCAAAGAGAGAGTCGAACTCTCACAGTATTGCTACTATTGGATTTTGAGTCCAACGCGTCTACCAGTTCCGCCATTCGCCCATTTATTTTTAGTTTCATAGAATATAAATAATAGTATTAAAACATTATTTATATTAAAAGAAAATATGTTTAAGGAACTATTTAACAAAACAATTAAACTTGCAGGGCATAAAAATTCAAAAAAAATTTTAGGATTTATGTCTTTTATTGAAAGTTTCATATTTCCTGTTCCGCCAGATGTTCTTATTATTCCAATGACTATTGCGGACAGACAAAGATGGATGAAGATAGCAATTATTGCTACGACAGGATCGGTCTTAGGTGCATGTTTAGGATATTTCATAGGATATGTTTTTTTTAATGAAATTGGAATTAAGATTTTTGAGCTTTACGGTGTAGATAATACTTCATTTTTAAAAGATAAAATTTCATCAGATGGAGGGGTTTTTGCATGGGCAACGTTGCTAGCTATAGCTGGTTTTACACCCATCCCATTTAAATTACTTACAATAACTAGTGGGTTTGTTCAATTTAATATTATCTATTTTATAATTGTCTCGTTAATTACAAGAGGATCTAGATTTTTTATTATAGCTTTTTTGGTTGGAAATTTTGGTCCAGCTATGAAAACAATAATTGAAAAAAAGCTGCTTAAAGTTTCAATTATAATCTCAATTGTATTAATAGTTTTTGCTTTTTTAATTTATAAATTTTTACAAAACTTTATGAACTAGAATGATTTTTATTTTAAAAAGAAAAAATATTTATTTATTAATTTCAATATACTCAATTATTGCCATATTATCTGCGATCTATATTGAAAAAGTTTTGGGATATTTGCCATGTAAATTATGTATTTATCAAAGAATTCCTTTTTTATTAGCGATCTTCATTTGTTTTTTGGGATATAACTATTTTAAATCTGATAGAATATTAATTGCTTTAATCATTACATTCACTCTAAGCACTGCTCTTGCAGGATATCATTTTGGTATAGAAAATGGTTTTTTTGATGAATATGCTGGTTGTACAAATACAAATATAGATATCACGAATAAAGAAAAAATAATCGAGAGTCTTGGAATAGTTAAAAATTGTAAAGATGTAGAGTTTACTATTTTAGGCATATCTTTATCTGGATTGAATTTTTTAACATCTTTACTAATTGTATTATTTTCGCTAAGAGCTCTTGTTTATGAAAAAGACTAACAAGAAAAAATTAGAAGAATTTATTAGAGTTGATCACGCAGGGGAAAGAGGTGCAATTAAAATATATGAAGGTCAACTTTTAGCGCTGAAAACATTTAAAAAGGATCCTGAACTGTTAAAATTAATAGAAGAAATGAGAGAACATGAGCAAGAACATAGTGATTTTTTTGAAAATGAAATCAGAGAAAGAAATATAAAACCAACTAAATTTTTACCACTATGGGATCTATTGGGAGTAGGTTTAGGTTTCGGCTCAACAATATTAGGAAAAAAAGCAGCAATGCTGTGCACAGCCTCTGTTGAGGAAGTAATTGATAAACATTACCAAAGTCAAATAGATCAATTACAAGATGATGAGAAAAAACTTAGAGAAAAAATTAAAAAATTTAGAGCTGATGAATTAGAACATAAGGATATTGCATATGAGCACGGTGCAACAAAAAAAGGATTATATTCAGTAATGGATAAAATTATTAAAACTGGCTCAAAGATTGCTATAAATATCTCTGAAAAAATTTAACTAGGATCTAATTCCACATCCCAATATAAATAATCCATCCAACTACTGTGTAGAAAATTAGGAGGAAAATTCTTTCCATTTCTATGAAGATCTTCTGTTGTTGGTTGAAAAGGCCATTGATTTAACTTCATACCTGAATTTTTTAATAATCTTCCACCTTTTTTTACATTACAGGCTGAACAAGCGGTAACAACGTTTTCCCAATCAGTTTTCCCACCTTTTGATCTTGGAAGAAGATGGTCAAAAGTTAGTTCATTATTACTCCCACAATATTGACAACTAAACTTATCTCTTAAGAAAACATTAAATCTTGTGAAATTTGGATTTGAACGAGGCTTTATAAAAGATTTTAATGCAATAACACTCGGTAACTGCATAGAGAATGATGGGCTTCTTATCATTCTATCATAATGACTTACAATTGAGACTCTATCTAAAAATACAGATTTAATAGCGTCTTGCCATGACCATAATGATAAAGGATAATAACTTAATGGTCTGTAGTCTGCATTAAGAACTAGAGCCGGACATTTTTCAAGTGAAAGGTTTTCATTGATCATCAAAGTCATAAAAGTTTAATATATTATATACTATTATTAATCAATGTAACAAAAAAGTTAATTCTCTTTAAATATCAAAATTATCTTTGATAAATTTTAATGCATTACTTGAAGCTTCAACTGGTATATGATGGTCGCAGTCTTTGATCATTAAAGTTTCTATACTAATATTATTGCGTGTAAAAAAATCTTTTGCTTCCAATAAATTATAGGGTGGAACTATTTCATCCTTTTCACCATGAATTAATAAAGTTTTTGTTTTAGAAATTAATCTTAAACTAAGATCCTCTTTGTCTATAATCTTTCCAGAAAATCCAACAATACAATT
>CACGUE010000010.1 GCA_902576115.1 uncultured Pelagibacteraceae bacterium | reverse complement strand
CCCCTTTCAATTGAAGAAGGATTAATAAAAGCTTCTGAGCTAATAAAACAAATTTGTGGAGGTGAAATAAGCAATTTAGATGTAAAAAAAATTGAAAATTATAAAAAAACAATAATAAATTTTGATCCATTTCTTTTTGAAAAAACGACTGGATTTAATGTTGAAAATAAAGAATTAATCAAAATACTAAAAAAGCTAGGTTTTAATGTATCTAATAATAAAAAAATTTTAAAACTAGCAATACCTTCATGGAGACCTGATATAACTCAACCAATTGATATTGTTGAAGAAATAGTGAGAATAAAAGGTTATGAACATATTAATACCTCAGAACCTATAAAGACGAGATTAAAGCCAACACTTAATTATTATCAGAAATTATTTCATTTTTTACAAAGATCTGTCGCATCTAAAGGTTATTTAGAGACTGTGACATGGTCATTTACTGACTCTAAAATTAATCAATTATTTAGAGAAAATGATGAAGAAATACCAATTGTAAATCCGATTAGTTCAGATCTAAATGTTTTAAGAAATTCTATTTTTCCAAATTTATTATTTTATTTGAAGAAAAATTTAGATAGAGGATTTAAAGATATTTCTTTATTTGAAATTGGTCCAGCTTTTAAAGGAAAAAATCCTGGAGATCAACTGACAGTGATAGGTGCCGTAAGAGCAGGAAAGGTTTCAAGATTATCTTGGAATGATAAAGAGAGAATTGTAGACACATTCGATGTAAAAAAAGATGTAATACAAAGTCTTTGTGAAGCAGGGATTAATAAAGATGATATATTTATAGATAATAGAACTCCTTCTTACTATCATCCAGGAAAATCTGGAGGAGTGTACCAAAATAAAAACGAAAAAAATGCTGTAGCATATTTTGGTGAAATACATCCAAACATAATAAAAAAATTAGATATAAAAACAGAAGGTTTGGTAATATTTGAAATTTGCCTTGATTACATAAAAGAGTCAAAACAAAAGATAAAAGATCTAAAATCTGAATATAAATTTTCTGATTTCCAAAAATCAGAGAGAGATTTTGCATTTATTATTAATAAAAATTTTAAATCTCAAGAATTAGTTAATATAATTAAATCTGTTGACAACAAATTAATTCAGTCAGTAAGAGTATTTGATGTATTTGAGGGAGAAAATATATCAGATGGAAAAAAATCTATAGCTGTCAATGTAACTATTCAGTCAGATGAAAAAACATTAGATGAAAATGACCTAGACAAAATTAATAAACTAATTATCTCTTCGGTTGAGTCAAAGTCTGGCGCAAAAATTAGATCCTAAAAATGGTTGATACAATAGACAACATTAGGAATTTTGCAATTATAGCTCATATAGATCATGGTAAATCAACTATAGCTGACAGAATAATTCATAAATGTGGAGGTTTGAGTGATAGAGAAATGAAATCTCAGGTGCTTGACTCCATGGATATAGAAAGAGAGAGAGGGATAACAATTAAAGCACAAACAGTTAAATTAAATTATAAAGCTAAAAATGGTAAAAATTATATTTTAAATATTATAGACACTCCAGGACATGTAGATTTTAGTTATGAAGTTAGTAGAAGCCTTTATGCGTGTGAGGGCTCAATATTAATTGTAGATAGTACTCAAGGGGTAGAAGCTCAAACACTTGCAAATGTATATCAAGCACTTGATATAAATCATGAGATTATTCCAGTATTAAATAAAATTGATCTACCAGCATCTGATCTTGAGAGAACAAATAATCAAATCGAGGATGTTATTGGGATAGATACATCTAATTCTGTTCCTTGCTCTGGAAAAACTGGACAAGGAATAGATGAAATTCTTGAGCAAATTATTAATTCTTTGCCTGGACCTAAAGGTGAAAAGAATAGCAAATTAAAATGTTTATTAGTTGATAGCTGGTATGACACTTATCTTGGAGTAGTTATATTAGTGAGAATTATAGACGGAAAACTAAAAAAAAATATGAAAATAAAAATGATGTCTACAAATCAAGAATATATCGTAGAAAAAGTTGGTGTTTTTACTCCTAAGGCAAAAGATGTGAGTGAACTAAATGCTGGAGAAATAGGTTTTATTACAACTGGTATTAAAATTTTATCAGAAACTAAAGTTGGAGACACAATATGTGATGCAGAAAATCCTCTCCAAGATGCATTACCAGGTTTTAAACCAAGTAAACCAGTAGTTTTTTGCGGTTTATTTCCAGTAGACAGTTCAGAATATCAAAAAATTAAAAGATGGGCTTGCTAAATTACAATTAAATGATGCAAGTTTTTCTTATGAAGCAGAATCATCATCTGCATTAGGACTTGGTTTTAGATGTGGATTTTTAGGTCTCTTACATCTAGAAATAATCACAGAAAGGCTTGAAAGAGAATTTGATATTAATTTATTAACTACAACACCTGGTGTGGTTTACAAAGTTCACTTAAATAATGGTGAGATTGTCGAACTTCAAAATCCCTCAAATTTACCAGATCCTACTTATATAAAATTTATTGAAGAACCATGGATTAAAGCTACCATTATCACTCCAGATCAATACTTGGGATCAATAATTAAGTTATGTCAAAATAAAAGAGGTATTCAAACTAATTTAAGTTATTCAGGAAATCGTGCAGTAATTAATTATGAGATACCTTTAAATGAAGTCGTATTTGATTTTAATGATCGTCTTAAATCTATGACAAGTGGATATGCTAGTTTTGATTATGAAATTATTGATCACAAAGAAGGAGATCTAGTAAAAATGAATATACTTGTAAACTCTGAACCCGTGGATGCTCTTGCAATGATGATACATAAAGATTTTGCTCAAACTACAGGTAGAGAAGTATGTGAAAAATTAAAAGATTTAATTCCAAGGCACAACTTCATGATACCAATCCAAGCAGCTATTGGTGGAAAAATTATTGCTAGAGAAACTATCAAAGGTTTTAAAAAAGATGTGTTAACAAAAATTCATGGAGGTGGAGCGACAGATAGAAAAAAGAAAACTGCTTGAAAAACAGAAAAAAAGGTAAAGCTAGAGCTAAGCAATTTGGAAAAGTTGAGATTCCACAGGAAGCATTTATAGGTGTGTTAAGGATAAACAAAGAATAGGTATTTTGGAGAGGTGGCCGAGCGGTTGAAGGCGCACGCTTGGAAAGCGTGTATAGGGGAAACTCTATCATGGGTTCGAATCCCATTCTCTCCGCCATATTTTTGTTTGAAAATTGATCTTTTTGACGGGTTTTACTAAAATAGAAAAAAAATCTAAAAAACATCAAATAAATGTTGGTATTCAACACTTATTTAAGCATTTGCACTTATACCATTTTTAAATTTTTTGTAAAAATGTTATAAAAATTTCTTCCATATTAAAAACTAATGACAAAAAATAATTTAAATAATTACCAAGCTGACTCCATTAAAGTCCTAAAAGGTTTAGAAGCTGTAAGAAAAAGACCAGGTATGTATATCGGTGACACTGATGATGGGACCGGATTACATCATATGGTTTACGAAGTTGTAGATAATTCTATTGACGAGGCTCTAGCAGGTTTTTGTAAAAAAATTGAAATAAGTATAAACGATGATAACTCTGTAACTGTGATTGATGATGGCAGAGGAATTCCGGTTGATATTCATAAGGGAGAAAAAAAATCAGCTGCCGAAGTTATAATGACACAGCTTCATGCTGGTGGTAAATTTGATCATAATTCTTATAAAGTTTCCGGAGGACTGCACGGAGTAGGTGTATCAGTTGTCAATGCTCTTTCTGAAAGATTAAAACTTACAATTAATAGAGATAATAAAAAATATTATATAGAATTCAAAAATGGAGATGCCAAAACTTCATTAAAACAAGTTGGTAAATCAAAAACTAGTGGAACTGAAATTAATTTTGTTCCATCGAAAGATATATTTTCATCTATTAAATTTAGTTTTTCCGTATTAGAAAAAAGAATGAGAGAATTGGCCTTTTTAAATAAGGGCATAAAAATAGTTTTAAGTGATTTAAGGCAAAAAAAACCAAAAACATTAGAGTTTAAATTTGATGGAGGTATTACTGAATTTGTACAATTCATTGATGAAAAAAAAGACAGTTTAAAAAACAAAAATGAAAATGATCTTTTTAAAAAACCTATATACATAGAGGGTTTAAAAAATAATATTGACGTTCAATGCTCCCTTAAATGGAATGCAGGGTATAGTGAAGATGTATTGCCTTATACTAATAATATTTATCAAAAAGACGGAGGAACACATCTTCTTGGGTTTCGAAGTGCATTAACAAGAGTAGTAAATAAATATGCAAATGAACAAAACTTATTAAAAAAAAATAAAGTTTCTTTATCAGGAGATGATGTTAAAGAAGGATTAACATCAGTTCTTTCTATCAAAATTCCTGACCCTAAATTTTCATCTCAAACAAAAGATAAATTAGTCTCATCAGAAGTTAGAAATATTGTTGAAACTATCATTAACGAGAAGTTGTCTACTTGGTTTGATCAAAATCCATCAATTTCAAAAATTATATTAACTAAAATTATCCAAGCTGCCGTGGCAAGAGATGTAGCTAGAAAGGCAAGAGAAAATGTAAGAAGAAAAGGAGCCTTAGAATTAACAGGATTGCCCGGAAAATTAGCCGATTGTCAAAACTCAAAACAAGATGGTACCGAACTATTTATTGTAGAGGGTGACTCAGCTGGTGGTTCAGCCAAACAAGGCAGAAACCGTGAAAATCAAGCAGTTTTGCCGCTTAGAGGAAAAATATTAAATACTTTCACAGATTTGAATGGATCGAAAAAGAATGGAAATGCCAACGAATTAAGAACTAAAAGCTTATCAAAGATGATTTCATCAAATGAAATAGTTACATTGATTAACGCACTTGGTCTTGATCCAAAAAATGACGATATAGATCTCAAAGATTTAAGATATGGAAAAATAATAATAATGACAGATGCTGATGTTGATGGCTCACATATAAGAGCATTATTATTAACGTTTTTTAATAATAAACCATTCGATAAATTGATTGAGTTTGGACACGTTTATCTTGCTCAACCACCTTTATTTAAAATTAATAAAGGAACTAAAAGTATATATATCAAAGATGAAAATGAGCTTGAAAGTTATTTAATAAAAAATTCAAAGGATATTAAAAAATATAAAAAGAATTCTAAAGAATTTAATAATATTCTTCAAATTGAAAAGTCTAAACTTAACATTCAAAGATTTAAAGGACTGGGAGAAATGAATCCTGATGAATTATGGAATACAACTTTAAATCCTGAAACAAGAAATTTGTTACAAGTCCAATATTCAAAGAATAGTAAAAAAGATCAAGATTTGATACAAACCTTAATGGGTAACGATGTTTCATCAAGAAAAGATTTTATTGTTGAAAACGCAATAAATGTTTCAAACTTAGATATTTAGATGGATTTAAAAGAATCTGTCAAAACAGCATCATTAAATAAATCTACTTATGTCAATTTAAGATGGATAGGAATTTTAGGTCAATTTATAACTATAAATACGGTAAAATTTGTTTTTAACTTCGAGTTCAATTTTATTTTATCTAATCTGATTATTTTTGTTGGAGTTTTAAGCAATTTATACTTAATATTTTTCTATAAAAAATCTTTACTTTCAAATGTTTCCTCTTTTAATTTTTTATCTTTAGATATTCTTCAGTTGAGTGCTTTGCTTTATTTATCTGGAGGTATTTTAAATCCATTTTCAATATTTCTTTTGATACCAAGCGTATTCGCTGCATCCAATTTAAATATTAAAACAAATATTGCTTTAATTGTAATTACTCTAGCATCAATTATATTTTTAACTTTTTATCATTATGAAATGCCAAAACCATTGGATGAATATAGTATTAGCTTGTATTATTACTATGCAATTCCTCTAGCACTGATAATTGCACTATTTTTTTTGAATTATTTCGCTTTTATTTTTGGACAAGAAACAAATCTTAGGAAAGATGCTTTAGATAAAATCCAAGAAGTAATTTCCAAAGAACACGAACTCGTTTCACTTGGGGGACAAGCTGCAGCTGCAGCCCATTCATTTGGCACTCCATTATCTACAATTAAAATTATTTCCCACGATTTATTTGATCAATTTAAGGACAATGACGATGTAAAAAAAGATCTCGAACTATTAATTAGTCAAGTTAACAGGTGTAACGATATTTTAAAAAAACTAACTTTAAATCCTACCATAGAGGATGATTTTATTGACAAAAATAAAACACTTTACGATTATATCAACGAGATAGTTAACTCATTTAAGGAAATTTCAAATAAGAATTTCAATATTGATAAGGAACAAGACTCCAACTCATTTGAAATACTAAAATCTGTTGAAATCGTTTATGGTTTGAGGAATTTTATTGGAAATGCTAACAAATTTTCAAATGAAAATATCTATATTGCTATCAAAAGCGACAGTCAAAAGACTGAGATAACAATAGAGGATGATGGTCTTGGTATACCAAAAGATATACTTAATAAGATCGGAGAGCCTTATATTAAGACACTTAAACCTAAAGATAATAAAAAAAGTGGGTTAGGCTTAGGGATTTTTATAGGCAAAACTTTGTTAGAAAAAAATTCTGCTAAAATAACAATTAGAAATTCAGAAACCAGAGGTGGAGCTGAAGTAAAAATAGAGTGGGAAAATAAAAATTTAAAAAAATTAGTGTAATTTTTTATTATTTTCAAACAAACCACTTAGCTGACCAATCATCACATCACCTAACTCTTGCACATCAGCAATTTTTATAGCTTTTTTGTAATACCTCGAAACATCGTGACCAATACCTATTGCAAGAATTTCGATATCGCTTTTGTTTTCTATTGATTTTACAGTTTGCTTTAGATGTTTTTCTAAAAAATCACCCGTGTTAACAGATAATGTTGAGTCATCAACCGGAGCTCCATCAGAAATAACCATAAGAATTTTTCTTTCTTCTTTTCTTTTCTTAAGTCTGTTGAAAGCCCAAGTAATAGCTTCACCATCAATATTTTCTTTAAGCAAACCTTCTTTTAGCATTAAACCTAAATTTTTTTTTGATTGTCTCCAGTGAGTATCAGCAGATTTATAAATTATATGTCTTAAGTCATTCAAACGTCCTGGATTTTTTAATTTTCCAAGTTTATTCCACTTTTCTCTGCTCTTACCACCCTTCCAATTTTTTGTTGTGAAACCAAGAATTTCTACTTTAACTGAACATCTTTCTAACGTTCTAGACAATATATCAGCACACAGGGCTGCAATAGTAATTGGCCTTCCTCTCATTGATCCAGAATTATCTATGAGTAAAGTCACAACTGTATCTTTAAACTCCAAATCTTTCTCTTTTTTAAAGGAAAGAGAATTATATGGATCAATTATTATTCTTGGTAATTTTGAACTATCTAATAAACCCTCTTCAAGATCAAATTCCCAAGATCTATTTTGTTTTGCAAGTAACTGTCTTTGTAATTTATTTGCGAGTTTTGTAATTATGTCTTGGAAACTAGTTAGTTGTTGATCTAAATTTTTTCTTAATTTAGAAATTTCTTCTGAGTTTTCCAATGTTTCTGCTTTTGCTGTCTCATCAAATTCTGAAGTATATATTTTGTATTCTTTATTACTTATTCCTAAATTTTTTTTCTGAACAATATTTTCTATTTCATTATTTTCAGCATCATCATTTCCTAGTTGTTCATCAAGTCTAAATTCATTCATTTCGTCAGTACTATCAACGCCTTCATTTATACTATCTTCCTCTTCTCTTTCTTGTGAGTCACCACTATCTGTTTTTTGATCGTCTTTTGAATTATTACTATCTTGCTCATCTTCTTTCTGCTCTTCTTTTTTATTTTCTTCTTCAGACTCAAAGATTTCCATGTTCTGAAGAATTTCCGATATTTTAGAATTGTATATGTCCTGATTCTCTGCATTTTCTTTTAAAAAGTTTATGTGTTTATCTAAAGATTTTTCAAAATCATCTTTCCAATATGATAAAATTTTTTCAGCGCTTTCTGATAAACTTACATTCATAAGTTTATTAAGCATGTAATATTCAAAAGCTTCAGAAACATTAGACTCTTCTTTCTTTTTAATGTTTTCAGATTTTGCTGTACTTATCTTATTTTTATATTTGCTCATTAAATTCTTAGAAATTCCCCTCATCATTTGTGAACCTAAAAGCTCATATCTTATTTTTTCAGAAATTTTATATAGTGTATGGCAAGTAGGTGTTTTTGGAATATTTTGTTCCAAAGTGGAATTATTAGAAAATTTTCTTTTTAATGCCTCCGAATCTGCCTCGGCTCTTAATTTAATAAAGTTTTCTTTATCTTTTAAATTATCAAATTTAGAAATATTAAATTCTTTTAAATTTTTTTCGTCTTTTAAGGGATGTGTTTCACCTGAAATGGCTTTAATCGTTGAGTTTAAAGCTTGTTTAAATTGCTCTTTTATAAGATCATCTTTGTTCATTAAATCTGAATATTTATCATCGACTCTGGCAATTCTTCACCAAAACATCTTTGATAGTATTCTGCGATTGTATTCTTTTCTACATCATCACATTTATTTAAAAAAGTTACTCTGAATGCATAGCCCACGTCTTTAAATATTTCAGAATTTTCAGCCCAATGTAGTACTGTCCTAGGACTCATAACAGTTGAAATATCTCCAGCCATAAAACCTTTTCTTGTTAATGTCGCAACTTTTATCATGTTTGCAACTCTTTCTTTACCTTTATTATTATCTAGAGATTTGTTTTTTCCTAAAATAATTTCCATTTCTTTTTCCAAAGCTAAATAATTTAATGTTGTTACAATATTCCATCTATCCATTTGTCCCTGGTTTATTTGTTGTGTTCCATGATAGAGTCCAGTAGTATCTCCTAAACCAACAGTATTTGATGTTGCAAATAATCTGAAATATTTATTTTGTTTAATGACCTTATTCTTATCTAATAAAGTAAAATTTCCTTCAGCTTCCAAAACTCTTTGAATTACAAACATCACATCTGGTCTACCGGCATCATATTCATCAAATACTAAAGCTACTGGATTTTGTATCGACCAAGGAAGAATCCCCTCCTTGAATTCTGTAACTTGCTTTCCTTCTTTGATTACAATTGAGTCTTTACCAATTAAATCTATTCTACTAACATGGCTATCTAAGTTAATTCTAATACATGGCCAGTTTAATCTAGCTGCAATTTGTTCTATGTGTGTGGATTTACCTGTTCCATGATAACCTTGTACAAGAACTCTTTTATTAAATGAAAATCCAGAGAGGATTGCTAAAGTTGTATCTTTATCAAATTTATAAGTTTTATCTATATCTGGCACATAATCAGTTTTTTTTGAAAATGCGTCCACTTCCATATCAGAATCTATACCGAATGTTTGTTTAATCGATAATTTAATATCTGGGGTCTGTTCAATATTTGTTGTCAATTTTGTCCTTATAAGTATTTTTTAATTGGGTATAAGCTAAAGTTATTACTTTAAGCTTATCTTCAAATTTTTTATTGCCAGCATTCATATCAGGGTGAAATTTTTTCACAAGTCTTTTGAATTTTTCTTGAATTTTGGCCCATTTTAAACCAACTCCAACACCCAAAATTTCAAAAGCTTTAAGATCATTACTATTAAACTTAAACTTATTCATATGATTCAAGTTGCTAAAATTTTTAAATTTTCCATTTTCATCTTTTAAGGTATTATTCCACAATATTTTAAAAAAATTATCTGAAGAGCTAAAACTCTGTGTTGGCTTATGCCATGTTATGTCAGACTTTAAAAAGTTGATTACTTGTTCGTCGCTCATACCTGAAAAATAATTCCAGCTTTTATTAAACTCTCTTACATGCTCTAGACATAGAAGCCTATATTCTTTGCTGTTATCCTTTTCTTTTGGAGCTTTGTAAAGTCCCTCCTTATTGCAATTATTCCATTCACAAATATTTTTCATATAATATAATATCAAGTTTAATGGATATTAATCAACTTTCAAAAAAAATTGAAAATAAACTTTTGAATGACAGTTCTATAAAAAATGTAAAGATAATTGACAACACTTATAAGCATTTAAAACACAATTCACATCAGAAAGGTAAATATCATATTAAATTAGAAATAAATTCTGAAATATTAAAAAAAACAAATAGAATTCAGTCTAATAAAGTAATCTACAAAATTTTAAGTGAAGAATTGAAAACTGTTATTCATTCTCTACAAATAAGCTTTATTTAATTCTTTTACTAAAAATTTGTTCAATTCACCAGATTTGGCCTGATAATTAAGGTTTAATTTTCCAAAATTCCTTATTAAAATTAAGTTTATACTGTCTGATTTATTTTTTTTGTCACTTTTCATAAAATTAAGAATTGATGTTATTTTCCTTTTATTAAAAAGGTCTTTATATTTATTTTTAATTTCTATCTTATTAATATGATTGTTTATTAATTCTGAATTTGAATTTGAAATAATTTTTTTTTCTTTACTAAAATTTACAGCATTCATTAAACCAAATATAACAGCTTCTCCATGATTTAATTTTTTTGAATAACCAAGGCTAGCCTCATATGCGTGAGCAAAAGTATGGCCAAGATTTAAAGATTTTCTTAAATTTTTTTCTTTTTCATCCTTTTCAATAATTTTTTTTTTTAATAAACAACTATTTAAAATTGCATTAATTATATAATCTCCCTTAAGATTTAAAATTTTATTAAAATTTTTATCTAAAAAAATAAATTTTTTTTTGCTATCAATTAAACTACTTTTTAATATTTCAGCATATCCACATATAATTTCTCTTTTGGGGAGGGTACGTAGTAAATTAATATCAGAAATTACTAAATCTGGCTGATAAAAACTTCCTACAAGATTTTTTCCAAATTTATTATTAATACCTGTTTTACCACCTATCGAAGAGTCGACTTGAGCTAATAAAGTAGAGGGTATGTTAATAAATTTTATTCCTCTTTTAAATGTGCTGGCCGCATATCCAACCACATCTCCTGTAATTCCTCCACCAAATGAAATTATACAGTCTTCTCTATAAAAATTATTTTTAAATAAAATATTATGTATTTTATCGATACTTAAGTTATTTTTATTTTTCTCATTTGCGCTATAATTTAAAGTATAGATTTTTTGATTTTTTAAATTTCCTAAGAGTATTGTTCTAAATTTTTTTGGTATCTTACTATCAATTACTATTAAACATTTTGAAAATGATAATTTATTTTTTTTTATAATATTTCTTAATTTTGAAATTAGATTGGTACCAATATGAACTTCGTAATTTTTACTTTTAGTTTTAACCTTTATTATTTTTGATTTCATATTTTTTTATAATTTTATTTGCTATTTCATTTTTATTTAGCTGATCACAATTAATTGTGAAGTCTGCCAAACTATATATTTTAGCTCTTTCATCTATTAGTTTCTCTAGATCCGTTTCACTTAATGACATGGCTAGAGGTCTTTTTTTGCTACCATTTATTCTTTTAATTATTATATCTTTTTTCCAGTTCAACCAAAAACTAAAAGAACTTTTCTTACATTCTTTCCTAATATTAGTATTAATATATGCACCTCCACCTAGTGATAAAATTTGTTTTTCACCTTTTAAACATGATAATGTTATCTCTTCTTCACATTCACGAAAGTATTTTTCTCCCTTTTTTTTGAAAATTTCTATAATTTTCATTTTTTCTTTTTCTTCAATTTTATTATCTATATCAATAAATTTAAGTTTGGTTTGTTTAGAAATCAATTTTCCTATTAACGTCTTTCCGGAGCCCATCATGCCTACTAAAACTAGATTTTTATTTGATTCCATATATTTCTAAGTTGAAAAAACACAAATATGTCTTATTTTGATTTTACAAAATTATATGCTTTTAAAACATTATACTACAAAGAAATATAACTTAATATGAAATTTGCAATTAAAGCTGGAATTATTTTTTTTATATTAATTTTGTCTGTTGTTGTTTTGAGTCAGATTGATTTTCCATCCCCCAACAAAAAAATTGAAGTGATTTTGCCCAATGAAAATTTTAAAACAATTAAGTAAAATAGTTTTCAAAATAACCTTAATTTTATTTTTTTATAATTGTTCTTTTGCAAATGAACCAATCGATATCTGGAAAATTAAAAAAAAAGACATTATTAATAAAGAAAATTCAACCTCAAACTTAAACGTAAGTAATAATCTAAATACCAATACAACATTATCAGTTCAATCTAGTTCCGAGATAGTGATAAATAAAGAAATCGAGTCATCCACTATAAAATTAGCTGGATTATATGATCCTGCGCAGAATGGCTTAAAAATTGACATGTGGTCGAACAGTGATGGTGAGTTAATTAAAAATATATTAAATAAAAATTTAAATAGAAATTTATCTGAATTTTCAAAAAAAATATTAGATATAGCTTTACTAACAAATTCATATATTCCTACAAATAATATTACTGAAGAGGAATTTTTAGAGTTTAAATATAATCATTTAATAAACAAAAAAGATTTTGAATTAATTAAAGAATTTTTAATTAATAACTCTGAAGTTTCAAATAAAAATAAATTGATTAAATTCTATTCAGAATATTTTCTTTCAAACTCTGAAGTAAAAAAAGCATGTGAAATATTTAATATTAGTGGGGCCATTACTGATAAGTATCTAAATAATTTTAAAATTTATTGTTTAATTCTAGAAGATAAAAAAGAACAAGCTCAACTACTTTTCGATTTGTCAAAAGAGTTGGATGAGATAGACACTTTTTTTGAAAATAAATTTAATATATTAATGGGTTACGCTAGCAAAGATGAAATAATTTCAGACGAAAATATTTTATATTTTCACTTATCTCATAAAACAAATAATGATTTTAATTACGAGCCAAAAATGGACTCACCTAGATATATCTGGAGTTATTTGTCGTCGTCAAATATTCTTAAAAATGCAAATTCCTTTGATATTGAAAATCCAGAAGATTTAAGATTATTAGAAAGAGCAACTCACGAAAATGTATTTGATGAGAGAGAACTACTAGATACATATAAAAAATTTCAATTTAACATAACACAACTATTAAATGCCAAAGATGCTTATAAGCTACTTCCAGATTATGAGGGCAGAGCTTTATTATATCAAAGATTACTTTTATCTGTTGATGTTGAGCAAAGATTAAGTATGACGTCTGAACTATATAAATCTTTCCAAAAAAAAAAATTAGATAATGCGTTTGATAATGAAATCAAAGCAATATTAAAAAAAATAAAAAAAGATGATGTTCCCTCAAATTTTACTACTTTTTATGAAAATCATACCGACAACAAGTTAAAAAAGGATAGAAAGATAAAATTTAATAATAAAAAAATACATCAGTCAAAATTATTAAATTACTTTTTAAATAAAACTAGTTTGCCTAAAGCTGAAAAAGAAACAAACGATATTTTAAAAAAAATTAAAAGAAACAAAAAATATGTCTTTTCAACAAAAGATATGATTCTTATTGAATCGCTTAAATCAGATGGCGTAAAAATAGATAAAAAATACGCAAACCTTTATGAATACAACTATCAATTTTCCTCTGATATAAAACAAATGCTATCGAATGGAGAGTTGGGCTTATTATTAATTAAAATAGTAGATATTGTTGGTGAAAGTAACCTTGAAGATCTAGATATAAACACTTTGAATTTATTAGTTTCAACTATGAATGAGCTAAAAAATGTAGATTTAAGGAACGAAATTCTAATAGAAGTCTTGCCTTTAAAAGTCTAAACAATAAATAAACTATGTCAGTAAAAGAACTAATCACAGTACCCGATGATATTCTTAGAAAAAAATCTGAGCCTTTAAATAAAGTTGATGTTAATGAAAAAAAACTCATAAAAGATTTATTTGAAACTATGTACCATCACAATGGTATAGGTTTGGCAGCTGTTCAAGTTGGAATACTTAAAAGAGTAGTTGTTTTAGATGTCTCAAAAAATGAAAATGAAAAAAAACCTTTATGCTTTATTAATCCACAAATAAAAACTTTAAGTGAAAAAATGTCTACATATGAGGAAGGTTGTTTATCAATACCTAATACCTTTATTGAGATAGAGAGACCAGAAATTTGTAACGTATCTTATATAGATGAAAATGGTGACAAGAAAGAAATGGAATGCGATGGATTACTCTCAACATGTTTACAACATGAAATAAATCACCTAGATGGAAAATTAATAATTGATTATTTATCTAAAATCAAAAAAGATTTAATAATAAAAAAATTGTCTAAACAAAAAACTTCTAATAGAGTTGTTGTTTAAATGTCAAATATTGTATTCATGGGTACACCGCAATTTGCCGTGCCTATCCTAAAAAAAATTAATCAAAAATATAAAATCAACTGTGTATTTACTCAGCCTCCAAATAAATCAAATAGAGGCCAAAAATTTACGAAATCATCAATTCATATATGTGCAGAGAAACTTAATCTAGAAGTTAAAACTCCAAAAAAAATTGATGAAGAATTTGAATATCTTAAAGAATTAAATTTAGATCTTGTAATTGTTGTTGCATACGGACAATTAATTTCAAAAAAAATTCTTGATTTGAGTAAAAAAGGTTTTTTGAATATTCATGCTTCATTATTACCAAAATGGAGAGGGGCGGCACCAATCCAAAGATCGATTTTAAGCAATGAAAAAAAAACTGGTATATCATTTATGAAAATTGACGAAAAATTAGACTCCGGACCAGTATGTAATAAATATTCAATAGATATTCTTGATCAAGATAACGCAGAAATTTTATCAGAAAAATTATCTTATTTGAGTGCAGAAAAAATTTTAGAAAATGTGCAAAAAGTTTTAGATGGAGAAGCAATATTTAAAGAGCAAGATCATGCAAAAGCTACATACGCAAAGAAAATTCAAAAAATAGAGGGAAAGATAGATTGGAATAATAGTGCTCGTAAAATAATTGCTCAAATAAATGGATTATACCCAAAACCTGGTGCATGGTTTGAGCTTAACAACAAAAGATATAAAATATTAAAAGCCAAAATAAACAAGCAGTCAGCAAAAATCGGTGAAGTAATCGACGAACAAATGACAATAGCATGTGGTGAAAATTCAATAAATATTATTGAGATACAAAAAGAGGGCAAGAATTCTCAATTAATTAAGGAATTTTTATTAGGAAATAAGATTAGAAAAGGAACAATAATTACAAGTGAATAGATATCAGATTCTAATAGAATACGAAGGCACTTTATACAATGGTTGGCAAATTCAAAAAAAAGGTAAGTCAATCCAGGAAAATATTGAGATTGTCTTATCTAAACTATTAAAAGAAAAAATAAAAATTTACGGGTCTGGACGAACAGACACAGGAGTTCATGCTAAAGAGCAATCAGCTCACTTTGATACTACAAACAAAATTATTCAAAAAGATAAATTATTGAATTCACTAAACTTCTTTTTAAATAAAAAAAAAATATCTATTTTAAAAATAAAGAAAAAAAATAAACTTTTTCATTCAAGATATTCTGCAAAAGAAAGACGGTATATGTACTTAATTAGAAATGATGCTTCTCCTTCAGTTATCAATTTTAACAGAGAGTGGCATATTAAAAAAAAAATTGATGTTGAATTGATGAAAAAGGGAGCAAAAAAATTAATTGGAACTCATGATTTTTCAACTTTTAGAGCATCTAATTGTGCTGCAAAAAGTCCAGTAAGAACCATAAAAAAAGTAAAAATAACCAAAATTAAAAATGTTATAAAAATTCAATTTGTGTCAAAATCATTTCTTAAGAGTCAAGTTAGATCCATGGTTGGTTCACTCAAATACCTTGGTGAAAATAAATGGAACTTAAAAAAATTTACCAAGATATTTAAATCAAAATCTAGAAAAAATTGTGCTCCTATTGCCCCTGCACATGGTTTATATCTTGAAAAAATTATTTATTAGATTTCTTTTTTTTCTTTTTTATTCTCCATCTCGATCCCTCTCTAACTATATAACCACAACAATTTTTGGAGCCACACTTACAAGGAAAATCCTTATAGTTTTCATCAAAACTAAATCCATAATCATAAGTTAGTTCCTCATTTTTTTTTATATCTTTGATAGAACTAATCCATAATTTTAAACCTTTACCTTCAACTTCACAGTTTGGATTACATGAGTGATTAATAAGTCTTGCAGTATTGTAAGCAAAATCACCATCTAAATCATACCTATTATTTAAGTTAAAAAGATAAATTGCTTTATCGTTATCAAATTTTGGGTTATTTTCGGTTTGTTTTTTTGTAATTATTTTACCTATGTAGTAAATAATCTTAGTTCCTTTTTTTATATTTTTAGATGCAAACAATCCCCTGTTATCAATATTTGATGATTTTTGTTTATATAGTTTCATGATTATGTATTTTCCGACTCGATTAGTGCATTTACATGATAATTAGCGCTTTCAGCAAGTGCTTTTAGGTCGTATCCACCTTCTAATAAAGATACCACTTTACCGTTAGTAAATTTATTAGTGGCTTTTAGTGTTCTTCTTGTTATTTCGTAAAAATCTTTGGATGAAAGTTCAAATTGAGCCAATGGATCGTTCTTGTGAGCATCAAAGCCAGCAGAAAAGATTAGGTAATCAGGCTTATATTCAATTAACCTATCTAAAACTCTATCATAAGCATTAAAATACTCCTCAGAATTTGTACCAGCAGGAAGAGGTATATTAAGAGAATTATTATACTTTCCCTTGTCTTTTTCTGAGCCACCACCTGGATAAAATGGATATTGATGTGTTGATATATAAAGTGAATTTTTGTTGTCATACATTACATCATAATTTCCATTTCCCCAATGAACATCAAAATCTACACATGCAATTCTTTTATAATTATATTTTTTTATCAAATAATTAACTGCAACACCTGCATTAGAAATACAGCAAAAGCCCATTGATTTATTTTTTTCAGCATGGTGTCCTGGAGGTCGTACTACACAAAATGCATTTTTATATTTTTTATTCTCAATTCCATCTATTGCACTTATAGCTGATCCTGCGGCTTGAAATACTGCATCCTTACTTCCAGGTGACACAACAGTATCACCATCTAAAAAGTTTAAGCCACTTTTAGGAAATGAGTCTTTTAAATTATTAATATAATCTTCAGAATGAGTCATATTAAGAATATCATTAGGAACAACATCTGGCTTATCCCAAATCAGTTCTTTATTTTTTTTTAAAGTATCAATTATTGAAACTATTCTCTTCGGTTGCTCTGGATGACCATCGCCTGTTATATGTTTTTCTGAAGATTCAGATGTTATAATTGCAGTTTTCAAGCGAAATAATTATGTAAAATATTCTTATAAATCTTAGTTAACTTTTTTAAATCTGAGATCGATGTTCTTTCATTAACCATATGAATAGTATTATTTCTTAACCCAAGCTCAAGACGTGGTATTGAACCTAAAAATCTGCTGTCACTTGTGCCACCTCTACAATTTAATTTTGCATTTTTACCTGTAATTTTTTTTACAACTTTTTTTACCATATAAATTTCTTTATTTGGCTCTGTGTAAAATGCTTCTCCACTTACTTTATAATCTATTTTAGTTTTGCAATTTTCTTTTTTTGCAACTGCATTAATAATTTTACTAAGTTTTTTTTTCAAAGATGTCGATTTATAAGTTGAATTAAACCTAACATTAAATTTAGCACTTGCAGATTGTGGGACTACATTTTCAGATATATTATCCACATTCATTTTTGTAAATTCCAAATTTGATGGCGGCATATACTTTGTTCCTCTGTCTAGCTGAACACTTTTTAGTTTAGATATTATTTTAGCTAGAGCAGTACATGGATTTATATATGTCCCATAAAATGCAGAGTGTCCACTTTTTCCATATACTGTTACTGTTCCATTCATTGAACCTCTTCTTCCAATCC
The DNA here is from genome assembly GCA_902576115.1 of uncultured Pelagibacteraceae bacterium. Lineage (GTDB taxonomy): Bacteria > Pseudomonadota > Alphaproteobacteria > Pelagibacterales > Pelagibacteraceae > Pelagibacter. The sequence continues at coordinate 14,047 of CACGUE010000010.1, read as the reverse complement.
TGATTTCATCTCCAACTGATTTATTTGATGACGGTTCGCCTACTACCGAAAAATCAATTTTTTCTTTTTTTTTCTTTAAATATTTCATAACGGCTGGACAACCATGACCTGTAGTTTCTTCATCAGCAGTAATTATTATTGATATAGAACCTTTAAATTTTTTATTTTTAATAAAATTACTTACAGCACTTATCCAACATGCCACACTACCTTTCATGTCCTGGGATCCTCTTCCATATAAATATCCTTTTTTTACTACTGCTTTAAATGGCGGAAACTCCCAATTATTGAGGTTAGCAACAACATCTGTATGACCCAAATAATTAATGTTAGGTTTTGATTTACCAAATTTTGCATATAAATTTAATGCAGGTTTAGCACCTGTACCTTTTGATTTTATTATATGACATTTAAAACCTATTGATGAGAGTTTCCTTGAAAGGAAATTCATAATACCTTTATCTTCGGTTTTAATTGTTTGAAATTTTATTAGCTCTTGAGCTAACGTCAGTTCATTATAAGTTTTCATTAATCTATTCTCTTAAAAGATCATTTATTGAAGTCTTTGATCTTGTTTTTTCGTCTACTTGTTTGATTATTACCGCACAATATAATGATGGAGCGCTCGAATTATTTTTATCTGGTAGAGAACCTGGAACAACAACAGAATATGGTGGAATTTTACCGTAGCTTATTTCGCCTGTTTTCCTGTTAACAATTTTTGTTGATTGTCCAATATACATCCCCATACTTAAAACAGATCCTTCGCCAACTATCACTCCCTCTACAACCTCAGACATTGCTCCTAAAAAAACATTGTCCTCAATGATTGTTGGTAATGCCTGTGCAGGCTCTAAAACTCCTCCAACTCCGCTACCTGCAGAGATATGACAATTTTTTCCGATTTGAGAACAGCTACCAGCTCTTGCAAAAGTATCTATCATTGTTCCCTCATCAATGTATGCTCCTATATTCACATAGCATGGCATTAAAACAGCATTTTTGCCTACAAAAGACCCTTTTCTAACTGGAGAATTAGGAACCATTCTGAAACCAGCTTTTTCATGGTCCTCTTTAGACCAACCTGCTGTTTTACCTTTTAAAAGATGCGCCTTATCATACCAACTACTATAGGGGCCATTTAAATTTTCCATTGGATACAATCTAAAACTTAACATAATTGCTTTTTTTATGTGTTGATGTGTTACCCACTCACCATTGATTTTTTCAGCTACTCTGACTTTACCACTATCCAAGTCATCAATAATTTGATTAACAGTATTTTTTAAACTCTGATCTGAGTTTGGACTTACATGGTCTCTGTTTTCCCAAGCATCATTGATTATATTTTCTATGTTCATAAATTTAAGAACTTTTTAATAACCTTATTTCTTTTAAAAATAAAGAGAGATTTTCGATTTTATAGTCGATGTAATCTTTATCAGACTCTTTTTTACCCCAGTATTCATTATTGATAAGCCAAGCTGTTATAGTCCCCCGCTCTTTACCTATTGATAAATTTTTAGCTATATCCTCAATGTAAAGAGTTTCTTTTGGATTAATCTTAAATTTATCAACCATAAGATCAAAAGCTTTGGCTTTAGGCTTAGGATGATATTTTGCATCTACGATATCAAATATATCTTTAAATTGGTCTTCAATACCAAGAGTTTTCACTATATTTTTTACGTGCGCTCTACTTCCGTTTGTAAATACAAATTTATTTAAATTTATGTTTTCTAGCTCATTTCTTAAAACAAGATCTTTTTCCATAAATGAAAGATCAATATCATGAACATACTCCAAGAATTCTTCCGGTGGTATATCGTGATGTATCATCAATCCATTTAAACTTGTGTTGTATTTGTGAAAATAATCTCTTTGTAATTCTTTGGCTTTTGTAAGGTCTAAGTTAAGTTTATTCGAAATATATTTTGTCATTCTCTTACTAACTTGGCCAAAAACTGCTTCTAAATCATTATATAAAACACCATCACAGTCGAATAAAATATTCTTTATATTTTTTAGATTTTTCATTTTCTTATTAATGTTCCTGCACCCTTGTCAGAAAATAATTCAAATAGTATTGAATGTGGTTTTCTCCCATCGACAATAACAACACCTCTAACACCATTAGATATTGCATCTAGACAAGTGTTTATTTTTGGTATCATACCTCCAGAAATAATATTATTTTTTAACATTTCATTAGCTCTATTGAGATTAATTTCAGATATAAGTCTTTGATTTTCATCAAGAACTCCCTCAACATCTGTCATCAAAAGAAGTCGTCTAGCATCAATCTCTTTTGCAATTGAACCAGCGGCAACATCTGCATTAATATTATAAATTTTACCATCATCACCCAATCCCAAAGGGACAACAATTGGAATTTGTTTATTATTAATAAAATTTAATATTTTCTCTTTGTTAATTTTTTTTGGTGTCCCGACATATCCCAATTCTTTACTTTCAGGAATAATATTAATTACATTATTTTCTTTAGGTGATATTGAACAAACATTAGTGTTTTTAGATTTTAATTCGTTTAAAATCTCTAAATTAAGCTCTAGTAAGGCCTCTTCTATATATCTTATCGTTTTTTCGTCTGAAACCCTAAGTCCTTTGATAAATCTTGTTTCAATATTATTTTCATCTAATTTTTTTTTAATATTTTTACCTCCACCATGAACTACTATTGCTGATAAACCGATTTTGTTTATTACTGATATATCTTCTATGAACTGATTAAATAGTTTTTTATCTAATAAAACAGATCCACCACATTTAATTACCACAACATCAGATTGATATTTGTTTATATATTTTTCAACTTCATTAATATTCGGCCCATCTGTTGGAATAATATTATTTAATTCCATCAATTAAACTGTTTTAACTGAAGTTCTCTTCATAATTACATACTGTTGTGCCATTGTAAGCACATTGTTAATTGTCCAATATATAACTAATCCTGATGGAAAAGGAGCAAGTATAACTGTTAAGAATACGGGAAAAAACATGAAAATTTTTTGCTGAATCGGATCTGGTGGTGTTGGATTAAGTTTTTGTTGCATCCACATTGTTACACCCATTGCTACAGGCCAAGCGCCGATAATTAAAAATGACGGAACATCATATGGTAATAAACCAAATAAATTAAATAAACTTGTTGGATCTCTTTCACTCAGATCATGTATCCAGCCAAAAAAAGGCTGATGTCTCATTTCAATTGTAACAAACAGCATTTTATAAATTGCAAAAAAGAATGGTATTTGAATTAAAATAGGCAAACACCCGCTTACTGGATTTACCTTCTCTCTTTTGTAGAGAGCCATCATTTCTTGCTGTAACTTCATTTTATCTTCCTTATGAAGTTCTTTAAGTCTTACCATTTCGGGTTGAAGAACTTTCATTTTTGCCATTGACCTAAAAGAGTAGTTAGCGAGAGGAAAAAATAATATTCTGATACAAGCGGTAATTAGTATTATAGCAATTCCATAGTTACCAGTTAATTTAAAAAAATAATCTGATATTAGAAAAATGGGCTTAGTTAAAAAGTACAAAAAGCCCCAATCAATTGCTAGATCAAATTTATTAATATTTAGTTTTTCCGCATAACCATCAACAACATCCACTTCTTTTGCTGCAATAATCACTTTTACCTGATTAGTTTTAGTTTCATTAGCTCTGACTTCTGTTGCAGCGGTCTCTATGAAGTTAGCTTTAAATTTATTTTTATAATCGAAATCTGATCTAAAACTTTTATTACTCTCAGGAATTAAACTTGTTATCCAATATTTATCTGTAATACCCATCCATCCTTTGCTAGCATTTACAGAGTACTTCTTGTCTTTAATGTCATCGTAGTCTTCTTCAACAAGATTATCATCAAAAACACCCAATAAACCTTCATGTAATATATAAAAATCAGTTACATCAGGAGCTAGGTTTCTAATTATCTGTCCGTAGGGATAAAAGTTATAAGTATTTTGAGTATTATTCGTAATTTTTTGGTTAACAGTAAATAAAAATTTATCATCTATACTTATTTCTTTCTCAAAAGTTATATTCTGCTCGTTATTCCATACTAATTTAATTGGACTGTTCGGAGTTAGTAATTTATTGCCGACAATTTCCCATTTTGTATTTGAATTAGGAACTTCGATATCTTTATTATTTATAGCCCAACCTGTTTCTATATAATAACCATTTTCAGACTCTTTAGGATTAAGCAAAACTACATTTTCGTCAGAGTCCAAAGTTTCAGTGTATTTCTTAAAGATCAGGTCATCGATTAATGATCCCTCTAGAGAAATAGAACCTTTAATATTTTCATTTTCAAAAAGTATCCTCTCAACTTTGTTAATTGCCTCTGATCTAGAAATTTTATTATTCTCAATATTTTGCTCTATTTTTGGTGCTTCGCTCAACTGAAGACTGTTCTTATTTTGATCATTATTAGTTACCTGCTTTGGATCAGGACTTGGCGGAGCAAAAAATAATCCATAGAGAATTATTACTGCTGCACTTAATGAAATTGCTGCTATTACGTTTCTTGTGTCCATTATTTTATATTCTTTTTCTTTACTGGATCATACCCATGTCCTCCTCCCAAAATTCTTATAGGATGACAAGTTAAAATTCTTTTGGTGCCTTTGTAACAACCTTTCAAAACACCATATTCATTCAAACTATCAATAAAATATTCTGAACAGGTTGGAAGGTATCTGCAATTACTACCTAGAATAGGTGAAATGAAATATTTATAAAATTTAATTAAATATATTAATCCTTTTTTAATCATAACTATCTAATTTTTTTTAACTCACTAAAAAGTTTTATCTTAATAAAATTGTACTCATCTTCTAAAACAGATTTCCTAGCAATTAATAAGTAACTATAATCAAGATTAATTTTAATTTTTTTTAAAGCCTCATTCATCATATTTCTTAATCTTCTTTTAATTTTATTTCTTGTAACAGCTGTACCAATCTTTTTTTTTGTAATAAAACTTATATTAAAATATCTATTACTTTTATTTTCTAATCTCCTATAAAAAATTGTTGAATATCTATTTGAAATTTTTTTACCATTTAAAATAAATTTAAAATCTTCATTTTTGGATAAACTTTTTAATTTAACCTGCATTAAACAGTGAGTTTTTTTCTACCCTTACTTCTTCTTCTTCTAATTAGTTTTCTTCCACCTTTGGTCTTCATTTTAGACCTAAAACCATGCCTTCTTTTTCTCACTTTTTTACTAGGTTGATATGTACGTTTCATATTAAGGCTTCTTTTTTGTTAAATTTCGGTAGTTATACAATTTAATGTATATAAGTACAGCGATTTTTAATAAATTAGAACAAAATGGAAAATGAAAATAAATTAAAAATTATTCTCGGTATTATATATCTTTCCATAGTTACTGGCTTTTTGTTGCTTTTTTTTAGTTATTTCTCGTTTGACGATTTTTCAAGTTTTGAACTCATAAAAAATAATAGAGACAAATTAAATGATATCAAAAATTCCAATCTTTTAATTGCTAGCATATTATTTTTTATTGGAGTGATTATTTGGGTTATGCTCTTAGGATTTGGTTCACCAGTTTTTTTAATTGGAGGATTTGTATTTGGGAAATGGATTGGAACAATACTTATTGTGTTTGGTTTATCAATTGGAGCAACTCTTTTATACATCAGCGCAAATTATTTTTTTAAAGATTTAATTAAAAAAAAATTTTCATCTAAGTTTTATAATCTTACTGAAAAATTTAAAGAAAATGAATTTACTTTTTTTCTGATATATAGATTTGTTGGTGGAATACCTTTCTTTATTTCAAACATTTTACCAACATTATTTAATGTTAGAATTAAAAATTTCTTTTTAGGATCTGTTATTGGAATGACCCCCCAGTTATTTGTTGGAGCATCACTTGGCGCAGGCCTAAATAAAGTTATTGAAAACAATCAAGAACTTCCAAGTATATTTGATATAATTTTAACCCCAGACATTTATGTACCTGTAATCGGCATGATAATCTTAGTTATAACTGGATTTATAATTAAAAAAAAATTTTACAAATAACTGGTGCCCTCACCCAGAATTGAACTGGAAACTCATCCTTACCATGGATGTGTTATACCATTTAACTATAAGGGCAATTTTTAGTTAAATTAGTGTATAAAATTGTTTTTTTCAAATAATTGCCTTAATTTTTTACGAAAATCAGTTATATCTAAACTAGGTAAATGATATGGGAATTCACTACGATTATAAATCCACAAGAGGAGCTAAAGCTATGGAGAAGCAGGCCAAAAGAGAAAAAAAGCTTGCTGAGAAAAGAGCAAAGAAAATAGCAAAACAAGGTGACCCCAAAATTCCAGAAGACAAAACAATACCAATCGATCAAGTAATAACTTTGGATCATCTTACCAATCCAGACAAAAAGTAATCAAGATGGACGAGAAGAAGGATAAAAAAGCTAAACTCGAAGAAGCTTTGCGTAAAAACTTAAGAAAAAGAAAAATTTTTCAAAAAAAAAATAAAAAAAATAAATAAATGTCAGTGCAATCAGATAACTGGATAATCAAAATGGCAAAAGAACAAGCAATGATTTCACCATTTGAGGATAAACAAATTAGAGAAGGAAAAATATCATTTGGTGTTTCTTCATACGGATATGATGCGAGAGTATCTAATGAGTTTAAAATATTTACTAATGTTAACTCTGAAATTGTAGATCCAAAAAATTTTAAACCAACAAATTTTGTAACAAAAGAAGCTGACGAATGCATTATTCCGCCAAATTCGTTTGTTTTAGCAAGAACAGTCGAATATTTTAAAATTCCTAGCGATGTCTTAGTTATTTGTTTAGGCAAGTCCACTTATGCCAGATGCGGAATAATTGTTAATGTAACACCTTTAGAACCAGGATGGGAAGGTCATGTGACCCTTGAATTTTCTAACACAACTCCATTGCCAGCCAAAATATATGCGAATGAGGGTGTGGCTCAATTTATATTTTTAAAAGGGAATGAGAAACCCAATGTTTCATATGCTGACAGAAATGGAAAATATATGGGTCAAAAAGGGGTAACGCTTCCCAAAATTTAAAATGGACAAATTTAAAATTAATGGTCCCTCCAAGATCAGAGGAGAGGTCTCAATTTCTGGAAGTAAAAATGCTGCTCTCCCAATACTTGCTGCAACCTTACTCTTCGATAAAAATGTAACAATTAAAAATCTTCCACGAGTTAAAGACATAGATACAATGCTTAATTTACTAAAATCACTCGGAAGAAAAATTAGCTTTAAAAATAACAAAAAAATAGCGACAATCTCAAAAGGAAAAAAAAATAATTTTTTTGCACCTTATTCTCTAGTTAAAACAATGAGAGCAGGAATTTTAGTTCTTGGTCCTTTATTGGCAAAAAATAAAAAAGCAAAAGTAAGTAGCCCAGGTGGTTGCAGTATAGGAGTAAGACCAATAGATATACATTTAAAAGCCATATCAAAGTTAGGTGTTAAAATACAAATTGAAAAAGGATATGTTAATGCAAAAGCTCAAGAAGGATTAATTGGTTCAGAAATAAGATTTTCAAAAATATCTGTTGGAGCAACCGAAAATTTAATTCTTGCTGCTTGTCTTGCAAAAGGAATAACAACGATAAAGAATTGTGCAATTGAGCCTGAGATTAAGGATCTGACTAATTTTTTGAAAACAGCGGGAGCTAAGATTAAATGGATCGGTAAAAGAACTTTAAAAATAGAGGGTGTCAAAACATTAAAAAGTATAACTTACTCAATCATGAATGATAGAATTGAAGCTGGCACATTTTGTGTTGCCGCTTGTTTAAATGGTGGAAACTTAAAAATTAAAGACTTTGAGCCAAAAATTATTAATACTGAGATAAATTTACTTAAAAAAATTGGTGCAAAAATAAAAACCACAAAAAATACAATTCAAATTAAGGGACCAAAAAAAATTAGAAGTTTGGATTTTTTAAAAACTGGAGAATATCCAAACTTCCCCACTGATTTGCAAGCTCAAATAATGGTATTATTAACTAGAGCAAATGGAAAAAGCACAATTGAAGAAAATATATTTGAAAACAGATTTATGCATGTTCCAGAATTAAAAAGATTAGGTGCAAAAATAAATATTAAAGGCAACAAGGCAATTATTGAAGGTACTAATAATTTAGAGGGAGCTGAACTAATGTCTAGTGATTTAAGGGCATCAGTAGCTTTAGTTTTAGCAGCTTTTATTTCAAGAGGAACATCTATTATAAATAGAGTATATCATTTAGATCGAGGTTATGAAAAAATTGAAAATAAATTAAAAAAAATTGGAGTTAAAATAAAAAGAATATCTTAGTGAATAATTTTTTAAAGAAAGTAATCGCTCAATCTCCAGACGACTTACAAATTATATCAGCAATATGTGCAGAGTCTAAAGTCAAAATTTCTGATATAAAATATTTGCCATCTACAAAAATTTTTTTACTTTCTGTTTTAAGAATAGATAAGGAAACAAATAGTAACAAACCTATTAATAGTGTTATAAAATTTGAATTTATTGAAAGTTCCAAGTCTAAAAACATTAACCAGTCCAATGCAGATTTAACTTTAGAATTATTTGCAATTGATATTTTTAAAAAAAAAGAAAATTTTGAAATAGTTCTGTTATTTTCAAAAAATGGAATTATAACACTGTCCACAGAAGTTATTGATGTAACGTTAGAAGACCAAAAAATTGAAAATGATAAAAGTAATTAATTGTAAGAAAAAAAATTATAAAAGAGAATTAGTATCTTTTTTGGATAAAAGGAGATCTGGAAAAGCAGTAGACACTTCGATAGTTCCAAAAATTTTAAAAGACATCAAAATTAATGGAAGAAAAGCTCTTTTAATGTATGAGAAAAAATTTAGTAAAAATACAGAGATAGTTCCTTCAAAAGAAAAAGTAATCAAAGCAATTAATACATTAGAACCTAAGATTAAAAAAAGTATCGATTTAGCCTATAATAGAATTTTTAAGTTTCATTCACTACAAAAACCAAAAAATATTAAGTATATAGATAATTTTAAAAATAAACTTGAATATAAGCATGTACCACTACAGTCTGTAGGTATTTATGTACCAGCTAATTTACCATCAACATTATTAATGAATGCAGTGCCTGCAAAAATTTCTGGTGTAAAAAGAATCGTTTTGGCCAACCCAAAACTTAATGGAAAACTAAATCCCGCTGTTCTTTATGCAGCTAAAAAAGTTGGAATTAAGGAAATTTACTCAATGGGTGGTGCCCAAGCTATAGCAAGTTTAGCGTATATTCAAAAAGTGAATAAAATTGTTGGGCCTGGAAATATTTATGTTGCAAGAAGCAAACGTGAAGTCTTTGGTGATGTTGGGACAGAAGGAATGGTTGCTGGGCCTAGTGAAATTTGTGTTTTAGCAGATGGTAAAACTGAACTAAATCAAGTTATAACATCTATGATTGGACAAGCAGAACATGATGTAAATTCTCAGTGTATTTTAATTACGAAAGACAAAAAATTAGCAAATAAATTTAATATAGAAATAAAAGAGAGTATCAAAAAAGTTCAAAGGAAAAGAGTTGTTTTAAAAAGTTTAAAAAATAATGGATTAATTGTGTTAGCCCAAAGTGATAAGCAAATAATAGAAGCAATTAATGAAGTTGCTCCAGAGCACTTAGAAATTAATGTGTCTAATTATAAAAAGTATTTAAATCAAATTCATAATGCAGGAAGTATAATGATTGGAAAGTATTCTCCAATGGCTGTCTCGGATTATAATGTTGGTTCAAATCATGTATTACCAACTTTAGGATCTGCAAAATTTTCATCTGGACTAAATCTTAGTGAATTTTATAAAAAAATTAGCCATATAACTCTTACAAAAAAAGGTATTGAGAAATTAGGAGAATCCGCTACACATCTCGCTGAGTATGAAGAACTAGATAATCATGCTCAAAGTATTAAATCTAGAATGAGGAGATAATAATTTGAGTAAACAGGATACGTTGGAGTTTGAGGGTGTGGTAACAGATCTTCTTCCTAATGCTATGTTTAGAGTTAAACTAGACAACGGTCATAACGTTACAGCTCACACAGCAGGAAAACTTAGAAAAAATCGTATTCGTGTTTTACAAGGTGATAGAGTGAAATTGGAAGTATCTCCATACGATTTATCAAAGGGTCGTATAATTTTTAGGTCTTAATATGGCTTCGTAGCTCAGTTGGTAGAGCAGAGCCCTGAAAAGGCTTGTGTCGCTGGTTCGAGTCCCGCCGAAGCCACCACTCCCATGTGGTATTAATATCCATCATTATGCTTGCATTCAAAATTAAAATCTAATACCTATCCATCAGCTATTTTTAGCTAATTATATAATAACAAAGAAAGAGTAACTAAAGTATGAGTACATTAAAAGGCAAAGTAAAGTGGTTCAACGGTAAGAAGGGCTACGGTTTTATTGAAAGAGAAGACGGAGAAAAAGATTGTTTCGTTCATGCAAGTGCAGTTAGAGAAGCTGGGCTAAGATTTTTGAATGAAAACGATGCTATAGAATTCGAAATTCAAGATGGCGAAAAAGGTCCAAGCGCTGTAAATTTGAAAAAATTAGGTTAATAAAATTTAATTCATCAAAAAAATTTGTATAGGAATAGGATATGTTAAAAAACACAGCTATTCCTGTGCAAAGCCTTTTCTTGCTTGCATTTAAAAAAAAAAATGCTACTTACACATCAATGAATAAATTCGTTATTATTAACAGAGAAACTCACAGACATCATTTTCATGCTGGCTGCAAGCTAGCTATTTAATTATTTATAAATTTAATTTTATCCACATTTAGTATAAAACAGCAGAAGGAGCACGGGTAGCTCAGTTGGTTAGAGCAGCGGTTTGTGGAACCGAAGGTCGACAGTTCGAATCTGTCCCCGTGTACCAAAAAATGAATAAAGAAAAAAAATTATCAGCCAATAACCCTTCAGGTTTTGTTGATAGATACGGTAACGAATTAGCATTAAAAGAAAACTTAATTGCTAAAATTGAAGAAAATTTTTTAAAATTTGGTTTTTCTAAGCTAGAAACACCAAGTTTTGAAATATCAGAAAATATAGGAAAATTTTTACCAGATGAAGATAGACCAAGCTCTGGTGTATTTGGTTTTCAAGAGGAAAATGATAGTTGGATATCATTGCGTTATGATTTAACTGCACCATTAGCAAGATACGTATCTCAAAATTATTTAAATATCTCAAATCCTTTTAAAAGATACCAAATCGGTAATGTATGGCGAAATGAGAAACCTGGACCTGGAAGATTTAGAGAATTTACTCAAGCTGATTGTGATATTGTTGGATCTAATAATCCTTTAGCAGATGCTGAGATGTGTAATCTTTTAGCAGACACATTATATTTCTGTGGCCTAGAAAAAAATCAATATCAAATCAAATTAAGTAATAGAAAATTAATTCAAGGACTTATTGAAAATTTAAAAATTTCAGAAAGCAAACAACAACTTACTGTTCTTAGAGCTATAGATAAACTTGATAGAGTTGGAACTGATGGTGTAAAAAAATTACTTACTACAGGACGTGAAGACAAATCTGGTGATAAAACTGTTGGAGCAAACCTCTCGAATACTCAAGCTGAAGAAATAGTTAGTTTTATAAATATGAAATCTTTAGATGAAATTAAGTCAGCTATACCAAACAAATTAGTTGAAGATGGTGTTGATGAATTAAATAAAGTATTAGATGGATTAAATTATTCATCTAATTTTGAACAAATAATTTTTTCTCCTGAAGTTATTAGAGGACTTGAATATTATGATGGCCCAATATTTGAGGCAAATTTAACATTCAAAGTCAAAAATCAAAAAAACCAAGAGGTAGAGTTTGGTTCAGTTGGTGGAGGAGGAAGATACAATTCTTTAGTTTCACGATTTAAAAAAGTAGACCTATCTGCAACAGGTGTATCCATAGGTCTTGATCGTCTTCTATACGCATTAGTTCAGTTAAACAAAATTGAGGTAAAAAATAATTCACCGATTATAATATGTGTTTTAGATAAAAAATATCTCTATAATTATTATGAATTGTTATCAAAACTTAGAAATCAAAATATAAGATCTGAAGTTTATCTAGGAGACTCAGGTTTGAAATCTCAATTAAAATATGCTGATAAAAGAAGTTCACCTGCTGTAATTCTTTGTGGGGATGATGAATTTAAAAATAATAAAATTACTATAAAAAAATTATTCCAAAATTTAGAAGAAACATCAAGAAATTTATCTAGAGAAGAATGGAAAAAATCTGAAAATACTCAAATCACATTTGATAAGGAGAACCTAATTGATGAAATCAAGAAACTTATCTGAAAATATTTTAAAAGTAATTAAGTCAAAGGGATATAAATATATTGATCTCGATACAGTAATTGACACCAATTTAATATTGGAAAGGTCTGGGGAAAATTTCAAAAGATTTATTTTTTCTTTCAATGATCAATTAGGAAATGAACTTTGTTTAAGACCTGATTTAACAATTGCATCTTGCGTTAGATATTTAAATCAAAATAAGAAAACAAGTGAAAAAATTTTCTATAGTGGTCAGGCATTTAGAAAAGGATTAAATAAAAAAGATTCTGTTATCAGAAATCAAATTGGCTTTGAAATATTAGGATCTTTTACTGAAAAAAAAGATGATAAAAAAATAATAGAAACCTCGCTTAAAGCAATATCAAAAATTAAATATAAAAGTGGAAATTTAGTAATAGGTAACATAGAAATTTTTAGGCTTTTGTTGGATAAATTGGATTGTCCAGCAAGATGGAAATTAAGATTACAACGTCATTTTTGGAGAGAAAAATATTTTAATGATTTATTAAAAAGATTGGAGACCAATTCTGACATTGATCCAACAATTGTAGAAATAGATAAAAAAAAATATTCTAAAATGATTAATGGAAATCAAAAAAAAGAAGTTGCTGGAAGATCAATAGAAGAAATATTATTTAGATTTGACACGAAAATTAAAGATCCAAGAAGAACAAAAAAAGGAAGTAACGTTGTAAAAATTTTAAAAGAGTATTTAAAAATTGAGTGTCCAATTAATCAAGCATCTAAAAAATTAAATTTATTTTTCAAGAAAAATAAAATTAATCTTAGAGTTCAGGATGATTATTTTCCAATAACTAAAAATAAAATAAATAAATTAAATGTTAGATTTAACTCTTCTTTTGGAAGACATCTTGAATATTACACTGGTTTGGTATTTAAGATTGATATTAAATCAAAGTCTGAGAAGTTAAATATTAGAGGTGGTAGATACGATTCTTTAATTAAAGATCTTGGCTTTAAAAAAAATATACCAGCTGTTGGAGCTGCTATTAACTTAGAAAAAATATGATAATTTGGTTAGCTTCATACCCAAAAAGTGGAAATACTTGGTTAAGATCCCTCTTGGCAAGTTATTATTTTTCTTCCGAAGGAAATTTTAGTTTTAATTTATTAAAAAACATCGATCAATTCCCTGCACCTAAGTATTTTAAAGATGTAATTAGTGGAATCGAAAAACCTGAAGATTACTCTAAATTTTGGATACAAAAACAAATAGAAATTAATAAAGATAAAAAATTAAGATTTTTCAAAACTCATTCAGCAATGTGCAAAATTAATGAAAAACCTTTTACAGATAGTAAAAATACTCTTGGCGCTATTTATATATTAAGAGACCCAAGAAATTTAATAACTTCTCTGTCAAACCATTTCCAGCTTAATTTAGAAGAGTCCTTAGATTTTATGATTACTGAAAGAAAAGTCTTGATTGAAAAAGAAAATAGTAAATTCAAAGCATTTATTCCAATATTTTCATGGAGATTTCATCTTAAGTCTTGGAGTGAGAACAGATCATTTAAAACAATTTTAATTAGGTATGAAGATTTAACTAATGAAACTTTTTATACTTTTAAGAAAATTGTTCAATTTATTGACGAACTTACAAAAAACAAACTTAAA
>CACGUE010000009.1 GCA_902576115.1 uncultured Pelagibacteraceae bacterium | reverse complement strand
TGGTAAAGCTCTAATAAGATTAGGAGACATTTTGAAAAAAAAAGATCATGAATTGGTTAACAAAATTGAAAAACTTTCAGGAAAAATTGTTGATAATAGAAAAAACTCATTTCCTGGAGAAGTAATTTCAGATTTTTTGCAAGAAAATAGAAATTTTTTTCCAAAACTAGAGGAATTTGCAAATCAAATCTTTGAACAAATAAAACAAAATAATAGAACAAGATATATTGCTTTATGTGATTATTTAAAATCAGAGTATAAAATTGAAGTACAAGATATAATTCCTGAGGAAGGAAAACCCTTTTCAAAAATTTATGATAGCAAAAATAGAAAGTTGCTATTGTCTGATTATTTGTCTTTGGAAACAAAGAAATTACATGCTGCAGCTCAAATTGCACAAGAGGGGGCTAGTGACATAATAAATTCTTATCTTGATACTTTTAATTATCCAAATGAAGAATCGAAAAAATTAACAAAAGTTGCTTTATTAAATTATTGTGGTGCAGCAATTTTAATGCCCTACAAATTATTTCATTATGAATGTAAAAAACTTAAATATGATTTAGAGTTATTGCAAAATACTTTTGCAACTTCGTTCGAACAAGTTACACATAGAGTAACATGTTTGAATGATCCAAAATTACCTGGGGTTCCATTTCATTTTTTGAGAGTTGATGTAGCTGGTAATATTTCAAAAAGATTTTCATTGTCAGGTATAGAAATACCACGTTATGGTGGTGCTTGTCCTCGATGGAATGTATATTCGGCTTTTTCTAGACCTGGTGTTATACAGGCTGCAGTAAGTAAAATGACTAATGGTGAAAAGTATGTATGTATAGCAAGAACTGTTGAAAAAGGTATAGGAAGATATGGACAAAAAAAAAGTATGTTATCTATTGGACTTGGATGTGAAGCCAAATATGCAAGAGATTTTGTTTATACGGAAAACTTAGATTTGAATGATAAAAAATCAGAGATACCTGTAGGGGTTTCATGTAGAACTTGTGATAGACTGGATTGTTCTCAAAGAGCTTTTCCACCATTGCATAAAAAATTTGATGTAGACATTAATTCTAGAGGAGTATCTGTATATGTCAGTGATTAAAAAATATGTAAGTTTTATAATTATATTTTTATTTGTAAGTACAAATGATGTGTATTCAGACAATTTAAATATATTGTTTAAAGAATTGCTTAATGCAAGAAATTTACAACAAGCAGAAAAGCTAGAGGATCAAATTTGGAATAAATGGACAAGACACCCAAACAATGATTATCTGACGAACAAATTAGAGAACGGAACTTATTCCATGTACCATCAGCAGTATAGAATGGCATTAAAACTATTTACAGATGTGATTAATGAGGACCCAAAATGGGCGGAGGGTTGGAATAAGAGAGCAACATTACTATTTATATTGGGGGATTATGAGAAATCGTTAGATGATATTGAAAAAGTTTTAGATCTAGAGCCAAGACATTTTGGAGCATTATCAGGACGAGCGCAAATATACTTAAGCTTAAAGGAATATGAAAAAGCAGTTGATGACTTGAGAAAAGCAAAATCTATTTATCCATTAATCAAAAGTGGAGAAAATATAAAGTTAATAGAAAAAATTATCAAAAACCAGCAAATTTAATTGTTCTTAGATCTTTTTTTTGCAATCAGCTGGGTTAATGAATCTACCATTAAATCTGAGGCTTTAAAAATCTCACTTGGTTTAAATTCATGTGAAATATTTTTTTCTTCATTTGTTTTATCTTCAATGACTATACCTTCATCTGGAGAATTATTTTTAATATAAATTAGTATTAACCACTCATCATCAATTGTCTCATCCCATTTTATAAATATCTCTCCAGTTTCGAATCTTCTGTCTATGCATCTCAAGATAGACATATGTTTAGTTATATATCTTTTATTAAGTTGAAAAACTAAACTATTCGCACTTCTGTAAAAGCTTTCAAGTGCAAACTCAATTTTTTGCCTAGCTAAAGTATACTCCCTTTCTCTTTGAAGTAATTTTGCTCTATCGTCTCCTTCTTGTGTTTCTACGCCTAACGCTTCGACTCGTTCTCTTATTTTCTGATCTCTTATTTGTTGATATTTTAATTTTAGTTTTTCGATACGCTCTTGTAATCCTGAATAATCCTCTCTCTTTTCTCTTAACGCTAATTTTTCTAGTTGTTCTAATTCTTTTACCTCTCTTATTCTAAACTTTTCTATTTGCTTTTCTAATTTTAATTCTTGTAAAAATTTCTTTTGTCTCTCCGCCTGCTCTTTTCTTAGTATAGCCTGTTCTTTTCTTAAAAATAATTTTATATCTTTTGCTCTTTCTCTTTCTAATTTTTGTTCTTGTTTTAACTGGATTTCTTTTTCTTTTAAAAAAGCTAACTCATCTGCTTTCTTCTGTTTTTCAATTTCGATTTTTTCCTTTTCTGCTTGCTCAATTTTCTCAAGTTTAATTTGCCTTTTTTCCTCAGCTCTTATTTCTTTAAAACGAATTAATCTAAATTCTATACTTTGAAAAAATTTTTGTATTAATTTATCAATTGCTAATAAATTAAAACTAAATTTGATAGAAAACTTATTTTTTAAATCTTCCTCAAGTCTGACCGTTCTTGAAATAATACCCTTTTCATTACTTGTCTTTAACTTAACTTTTTTTATTTTTTTTCTTCGATTTAATCTTTTTGTTATTTTTTTTTTTAATTTTGGTCTTTTTTTCTTTATTTTTGACTTGGATTTATTTTTTGATTTTTTAACCTTTGTTTTTAAATTTTTTTTTTTAGGTTTTTTTTTCTTTTTTTTCATTTAAGAAATACAGATTTATCAGCTAATTTTTAATAAATATAGTCTCTAGTATTAGGAACAGATCTAATATCTTTAGTTAGCTGAAGTTGAAATACAACTTGATCTCCCCATTTAAAAGCCATTTCACAACTTGTAAGATAAAATTCCCACATCCTTAAAAATTTTTCATCAAACATTTCTAAAACTTGATCTTTTTTTGATAGAAATCTTTCTTTCCAATTTCTTAATGTGTGAGCATAGTGCATCCTTAAAATCTCTATATCTGTTGCTATAAGTCCAGAATCCTCTATTGGCCTCGCTATTTCGCTTAAACTAGGGGTATATCCACCAGGAAATATATATTTTGTTATCCAAGGCTGTGGGTCTCTAGGTGGTAGATTTGATCCAATTGTGTGTATCAAAGCTACTCCATCCTTTTTTAACATTTGAGACACTCTATTAAAATAGGTTTGATAGAATTTTTTTCCAACATGTTCAAACATTCCAACACTAACTATCCTATCAAATTTTTCATTCAATTGTCTGTAATCTATTAATTTAAATTCAACTTGATTATCTAAATTTAATTCTTTGGCTTTTTCTTGGCTATATTTTAATTGATTTTCTGAAAGTGTAATTCCTGTAACTGAAGCTTTTGTTTTTTTTGCAATGTCAATTGCAAGTGTTCCCCAACCAGATCCAATATCTAAAACTTTTTGGTTAGGTTGTATATGAAGTTTTTTAATTATGTGATCAATTTTATTTTCTTGAGCAGTTTCCAAGGAATCATTCTCATTTTTGAAGTATGCACATGAATATTGTCTTTTTTTATCAAGAAACAAATCATATAATTTTTCTGAAATATCATAATGGTGTGCAACATTTTGTTTAGATTTAACAATTTTATTAAAACTTGTTAAATATTTTAAAGTTCCCTTTATTTTATTTAATGTCTTTCCATAAATATTAATATCTGCTCTTCCAATATTTTTAAAAGCTATATCAAGAAATTCCGTTAAGGTTCCATTTTTTAATCTTAAAGAGCCATTGGTATATGCTTCACCAAAATATAAATCAGGATGGAAAAGTAATTTTTTATGCAAACTTTTGTCTAACAATTGTAATTCTATAGGAATTTCTTTCAAAGGCTTTCCTATAACATATCTGTTAGAATTATAATCTATTAAGATAAAACCATCTTCTTTGAACAAATCATTTAAAAAATTTATAAGTTTCATTATGCTGCTTTTAAGTGCTTAAAGTCAAAATCAAGTTTTTGAAGTTCTGCAAAAAATATTTTTTTTTCGTTTTCATTTAACAGTTTCAATGGTGGAATTAAATTCTGGTAGTCCTGGTCAATTTGCGCCATGAAAGTATGTAAACCTGAAATCAAATTAAATTTATCGAAAATACTTCTTACTAAACACAACTTTTCGTTAGAAGATTGATCTGAGCCATTTTGAAATTTATCGTAAACATCTCTTGCTAAAATTGAAGTAACATTTGTTGTTGCTGTAATTATTCCAGAA
This sequence comes from uncultured Pelagibacteraceae bacterium, assembly GCA_902576115.1. Classification (GTDB taxonomy): domain Bacteria; phylum Pseudomonadota; class Alphaproteobacteria; order Pelagibacterales; family Pelagibacteraceae; genus Pelagibacter. The sequence continues at coordinate 38,464 of CACGUE010000009.1, read as the reverse complement.
CAACCTAATTCTAATCCTTTTAATAATTTTGACTCTGAACCAGGCATAACTGAAAAATTATCAATTTTCAAATTTTCATACAAATTATAAGAACTGTCTTTTACTCCAACAATTTGACTTGGGAATTTTTTTACTAACTCCTCAACACAATCAATACTAAATTTATATCCTGAGAGTTTTTCGAAATTATATAAAATTATTTTACATTCATTAATTTCATCTATTATTCTTGAGTAAAAATTAATCACATCGTCATCGCTATACTTATAATAGGCAGGAGGCATAATTAAAAATTTATTAAACCCATTTGATTTGGCTATTTTTATCAAATTAATATTGTCAACTAGCGAATTAAGACCAGTTCCAATTATAAATTTATCCCTATAATTACTTTTTGGTAACAAATTGATTAATTGAATTTTTTCCGAAAGAGATATGAGTTGTGATTGTCCAGTACTTCCAAAAAAAACTACTCCATGGCAACCTTTGTCGATTAAGTTTTCTGCATATTTAATCGTTTTTTCACTATTTAAAGCCAGATTTTTATCTAATACTGACAATGTAGCTGCATATATTCCATTAATCATAACTTAATTATATGAGTATATTTATAGAATAGATTTAAGAAAAAAATAATAAAAAAATATATTCTAAATACTTATGAAAGTTTGTGTTTATCTTAGCTATATTGGTCTTGGAGCAAATTTGTTACATCTAAGTTATGTTCATCAATTATCTGAAAAGTTTGGACCTATAACAATTTTTACATTATGCAAGAATTTGTCAGATGCATTGGAGGATGATCCTAAAATTAAAGAAGTCATAGTAATAGATAAAAAATATAATAAATTTAAAAATATATTAAGTTTTTCATCGGAATTAAAAAAATACAATTTTGATAAAATATTTATTTATTATCCAAGTCCTAGAATATTTGTTGCATGTAAGTTGGCTGGAATAAAAGATATTTATCACTATCCTTTATTTAGAAAGAAAAATCTTCATTTAATTAACACAGCACAAAATTTTACTGCGAACGTATTAAATATAGAGAAATGTCAAACATATACAAAATTTCACATAAAAGAAAATAAACTGAAAGAAGTCTCAACTTATTTTGATAAGTCAAAATTTAATATTGTAATTGGAGCTGGATCTTCAGGTCCAACAACAAAATGGGGTACTGAAAATTACTCAAATCTAATAAATGAGTTGAATAAACTAAATAAATTTAATTTTTTTATTTTGTGTGGTCCTAATGAAAAATTAATTTCTCAAGAAATAATTGATAAGGTTGAAAGAGATAATATTACAGATCTTAGTGACAAAAATATCTCAGAAGTAATACCATTTATAGCTTCTGCAGATATGTATGTGGGGAATGATTCATTTGGTTCACATATTTCCTCACAATCAGGCAAACCAAGCCTTGTAATTTTAATGGACTCTCCAAAGGCATATACAGATTATACTCCTAATCATATTAGAATTATTCCTGAAGGTTACGATATTAATAATATTACACATGGAAGTGAAATTGATCCAAATTTAATTAAGGTCGAACAAGTATACAAATCAATATTAAGTTATACTTAAACAACAGATTTTAAGACTGTGTCTTTGGCTTGGTTCACTAATGTAGCAATATTATTTAATTCTGGACTTCTATCTGGATGAATTTTTTTCATAATTTTTTTATAAGAATTCATCACTTCATCTTTTGTATATTTTTTTTTGGGATCTAAATTTAAAATTCTATATGCCTCATCTAAACTCATATTCTGAGATGACATATTTTGATTGAATTGATTAAAATTAAATCTGCCAGAATTTTTTAGAACTCTAAAAAGCCCCCATAATCTAAATAGCTGGAATAAAGAAATACCCGCTTTTGTTTTAATTAAAGGCAAAATAGCCAACATAAATGGTAAGGAAAATATATATCTTCCGGCATATGCCATTATTACCGCTAACAATATTGAAGAAATTATAATAAATGTTCTAACAAATTTTGATATTTTTTTTGTTGAGGTTTTGGCAAACCAATTGAGTAAAATATAAAGAATTATAAAGATTATTAGTATTGCAAAAAAAATATTCATAAATTAATTAAATTTAAATGAAAATACCACAGCTTAAAAAAAAACCAGAATTAAAATCTTGTCACAACGTAACTTGGGAAGACGATTATAGTTGGATACATCAAGATAATATACTTGAAGTATTGAAAGATAGTTCAAAATTGTTACCAGAAGTGAGAAAATATCTTGAAGATGAAAATGATTATTTTAGTCACCAAATGTCAGATACAAAAGAAATTCAAAAAGTTTTATTCGATGAGATTAAAGGAAGAATTAAACTGGATGATGAGTCTCTTCCATTTAAGGATGTAAGATATAGTTACTGGACAAAAACAACAGCAAAAGGAAACTATTCTATAAAGTTAAGAAAAAAAATTGAATCTGGAGAAATAGAGGAAATTTGGAATGGTGATTTAGAAAAAGAAAAGCTTAAAACAGAATATTTTGGTCTTGGAGACTTAGAGGTTAGCTATAATGATAAATTACTAGCTTATTCATTAGATTTAAAAGGATCTGAATATTATACCATACATATAAGAGATATTAAAAGTCGAGAGCAAGTTGGTGAAAAAATTGAAAATACTAGTGGTGGAATAACATTTAGCTTAGATGACAAATATATTTTTTACTCAAAGCTTGATGACAATCACAGACCTAGAGAAATTTACAGGCATGAAATTGGAACTCCCACTAGTAAAGATATCCTTATTTTTAAAGAAGAAAGTGAAGCATTTACTGTAGGTATAGGACTAAGCTCTGATGAAAAGTATTTCTTTATTACGTCATCTGATCATAATACGTCCGAACAATATTATTTTAAAGCAGATGAAATAATTCCTAACCCAAAAATAATTGATAAAAGAAAAAGAGGGATAATATATTCTGTTAATTCATGGAATGGTAATTTTTACAAACATACTAATGAAGATGCGGAAGATTTTAAGATTGAAAAAACAAATGATTTAGAAAAAAAGGAATGGGAAACATTTATACCTGCGCGAGAAGAGGTTTTAATTGGTGGATTAATTTTCTTAAATAATTGGATTATAAGATCTGAAACTTCTAATGCATTATCAAAATTAATCTTAAGAAATCCAAAAAATAATGAAGAAGAAGAAATATTTTTTTCAGATGAAAAAGTTATAGTACCCGGTGTGTCGTTAACCCAAAGAGATAGAAATACTGATACAGTTTATTTATCATATTCATCACCGAAAACTCCAGGAAGGACTTACCTATACAATCTAAAAACAAAGGAGAAAAAATTAGTTAAAGAACAAGAGATTCCTAGTGGTCATAATTCTGATGACTACGTAGTTGAAAGATTAGAGTGTGCCTCTCATGATGGAAGAATGGTTCCTATTACAATAACAAGACATAAAAAAACTAAATTAGATGGATCTGCAAAATTATTATTATATGGATACGGATCATACGGAAGTTCTATGTCACCAAGTTTTTCTTCAACCAGAATAAGTTTAATAGAGCGAGATATTATATGGGTAACTTCTCATATTAGAGGCGGTATGGAAAAAGGAATGAAATGGTGGAAAGAAGGAAAGTTATTAAACAAGAAAAATACTTTTGAAGATTACATTGCTTCTGCAAAATTTTTAATTGAAAAAAAGTTTACGTCTAAAGGTAATATTATTGGAATGGGTGGATCTGCTGGAGGTCTTTTAATGGGAGCCGTTGTTAACCAAGCTCCTGATTTATTTTTGGGTATTGTTATGGCTGTTCCTTTCGTTGACTCGTTGACTACGAACTTAGACCATTCGTTACCATTAACAGTCGGCGAATTTGATGAATTTGGAAATGCTAAAGATAAAAAAGAACACTTTGATTACATCTTTTCATATGCACCTTATAACAATATTAAAAAGATGGATTACCCAAACATTTTGATAACCACAAGTCTAAGTGATAACAGGGTATTATTTGATGAGCCAGCAAAATTTACTGCAAAGTTAAGGGATTACAAAACGGATAACAATTTACTTTTATTAAAAACAGAAATGAATGCAGGTCATGGAGGAAAATCTGGAAGAGATGGAGCAATTGAGGAGATTGCAGTTGACTACGCATTCGCTTTGAAAATAGCTGGAAAATTAAACACTTGATCTTGAAATATCAAAATTAATTACCATATAACTACTGTTAGTTGCCTAATGGGGCTAGCAATAAATAAACTTGCTTAATTAAAGGAGGATAATATGACAAGTAAGGATCTATCAATTTTCAACTCACTTCGGCCTTTCTCAATTGGTTTTGACGATATGTTTGACCAATTCGAAAGCATGTTGGGCAATGGTGGTTTAAGTATGCAATCAAACTACCCGCCTTACAACATAAGAAGAACTGGCAAAGACAACTACTCAATAGAGGTTGCTTTAGCTGGTTTTAACAAAAAAGATGTTGAGGTAGAGTTTGAAGATAATCTATTAACTGTAAGAACTAAACAAGTTGATAGAAGTGAAAACAAAAATCAAGATGGAGAGATAATCCACAAAGGTATATCGCAAAGACAATTTGCGAGATCATTTACAATTGCTGATGATGTAAAAGTGAATGGTGCAGAGTTAAAAGATGGTCTTTTAACAATTGCATGTGAAAGGATTATCCCAGAACATAAAAAAAAGAAACTTATTGAAATTAAATAAGTACCTTGCTTGTGGGGCTTGTCCCCACAAGACTAAATACATCCGCTAGAGCTAAATCCAATAATAACACCTGAGGCATTCACCTCAAATTTTCTTTCACAAGGAATTCCATATTTTTTTGTTTTGTAGATAAGCATTTCATTTCCAAGTTCATTGACAAAATCTTCTGAAGGTGAGCCTAATTCTAATCTCATCTCATTAACTTCTTTTCCAACGAATTGACCAAATTTTTCATTCTCTTTTTCAGCCACTTCATCAGATTTCTTTTTAATTGTTTGGCATCCAGTTAAAAAAATTATTGTTAATGTGATAAACAGAGCAATAAATTTTTTTGATAAAGTATAATTTTTAAAAGCAATAATCATTAATACATACCTAAAGTTGAATTATGTTAACAATTTGTTCAAAACTTTCATTAAATTGTTTGAATTTAATACAAATTTGAAAAGATAGGAAATTTTAAAGATTATTGAGTTACTGATTTATTATATTAAAGAAATGCTATGGCAACAGACTTAAGAATATCAAATATATCAAAAATATATCCAGGATGTATAGCTAATGATAATGTATCTCTTCAATTTAAAAGTGGAAAAATATACGCACTATTAGGAGAGAACGGAGCTGGAAAATCTACATTGGTAAAAATTTTGTCTGGTGTAATAAGCCCAGATAATGGTGAAGTTTTTTTAAATGAAAAAAATTTAAAATTAAGTTCCCCACTCGATGCCAAAAAAAATAAAATTGGAATGGTTTTTCAGCATTTCAATTTATTTGACACTTTATCAGTATTTGAAAACTTAAATATAGATGCAACTGAAGATAACAAAAGTTTAAGGTTAAGAATAAATGAAATATTAAAAAAATATAACTTTAGTATTGACCTTGACGTTCCTGTATTAAATTTATCAGCAGGGCAAAAGCAAAAAGTTGAGATTATAAGATGTCTTTTAAGAAGCCCTAAAGTTCTAATTATGGACGAGCCTACATCTGTTTTGACTGAGCAGGAAACAGAGGAATTATTTATATCTTTAAAAAAATTCTGTGATGAAGGAATTTTAATTATTTACATAACTCACAAGTTAAAAGAAGTTTTGTCTTTGTGTGATGAAGTTGCAGTAATGCGAAAAGGTAAGGTTGTATCTGTTAGCCAAACACAAAATGAAAAAGTTGAAACTCTAGCAAATAAGATGGTTGGTCAAAAACTAGCGAAAATTAGGAAAAAAATTAATATTTCCAAAAATAAAGATGAGATATTTAAAGTAAAACATTTAAATTTTTATAGCGATGATCCTTTTGAAACAAATTTAGTTAATCTAAATTTTTCTGTAAAGAAAGGAGAATGTTTGGGTATAGCGGGTATTTCTGGCAATGGTCAAAACGAACTCTTTCAAATTTTGAGTGGGGAAATAATTACACCTAATACATCAATCATTTTTCGAAATAAAGAAATTGCTAAACTAAATCCAAAGCAAAGACGAGAGTATTTAATGGCTTTTTCTCCTGAAGATAGAATATCTCAAGCAGCTGTACCTGAATTAAAAATATACGAAAATGTAGCTTTAAATAATTTCAAGTCATCAAATTTTTTTGAAAAAGGTTTGGTAAATGAGAGAAAAATTAAAGAGCATTCAAAGAAAATATTATCTGATTTCTCAGTAAATACAGACAATGTTGAATTAAAAAGTCAATTTCTATCGGGTGGAAATTTACAAAAACTTATTTTAGGGAGAGAATTAATTACAGCTCCAGAATTATTAATTTGTTACAATCCAACATGGGGGCTCGATGTGGGTGCAATCAATTATATTCATGAAACACTTATAAAAATTAACGATCAAGAAAAATCAACGATTTTAATTTCTACAGATACGGAGGAGTTATTAAAACTCAGTGATAGAATTGCAGTTATTTACAAAGGCAAGCTTTCAAAAATAATGCCTTCAGAGGAAGTTACTCCAGAAAAATTAGGTGTTCTAATGGGGGGAGGTTCCATTGATTAAAATTGAAAAAAGAAATGATGTACCAATGGCACTATATTTTTTTACTCCTTTTATTGCAATCGTACTTACAATTTTAGGTGGTGGTATAATTTTCTATATTTTAGGTTTTAATCCAATAGAAGCACTTAAGTTTTACTTTATAACTCCAATTTCAAATCTATATGGATTCAGTGAGTTGCTGCTCAAAGCAACCCCCCTTTGCTTAATTGCTATTGGTTTATCATTTTGTTTTAAAAGTAATAATTGGAATATCGGTGCAGAAGGACAATTAACTTTTGGTGCGATTGTAGGAGGAGGAGTTGCTCTTTTATTTTATAATCAAGAAGGTTTTTATATACTACCTTTAGTTATACTTGCTGGAGCAATCGGGGGAATGATCTTTGCACTTATTCCAGCAGTCCTTAAAACATATTTTAATACAAATGAGATTTTAGTTAGTCTTATGTTGGTTTACGTTTCAAAGCTACTCTTAGATTACTTAGTAGTTGGGCCATGGAGTAATCCTGAAGGTTTTAATTTTCCTGAAACAAGACAATTTAGTGAATCATCTAGAATGCCATTATTATTTGAGGGTTTGAGAATTCATGCTGGTATTTTTTTAGCTCTTGCAGCAGTTATGCTGAGTTGGTTTATTCTTTATAAAACCTATTTAGGCTTTCAGATTAAAGTATCTGGTCTAAGTTTAAAAACCGCTAAGTATGCTGGGTTTAAAGGAAAAACCATGATTTTGGTTGTTTTTATGATTAGTGGTGCTTGTGCGGGATTAGCTGGAGTTGGTGAAATCACTGGACCTATAGGACAGCTGCATAGAATGATATCCCCAGATTACGGTTTTACAGCAATTATTGTTGCCTTTTTAGGTCGTCTTAATCCTTTTGGCATAATTTTTGCATCTTTGGTTGTTGCATTGACATACCTCGGTGCCGAAACGGCTCAAATTTTTTTGCAAATACCAAAATATACCGGCCAAGTCTTTCAGGGTATGATCTTATTTTTTTTACTCGCATCTGATTATTTGCTTTTTTTCAAAGTTAAAATTTTAAGTTTAAAAAAAAATGAGCTTAGACATTAGTTTTATAGGAATTCTAATAGGATCAATAATGGCTTCATCAGTGCCATTAATACTTGCTGCTTCAGGTGAATTGATTACTGAAAGATCAGGCGTTTTAAATTTAGGTGTCGAAGGAATGATGATAATCGGAGCAATATCTGGTTTTGCTTTAATGGTAATAACAGACAACCTTTTTATAGCAATCGTAGGCTCTATGTTATCAGGAATTATAATTTCACTAATCTTTGGATTTTTAACGCAATCTCTTCTCACAAACCATGTTGCAACAGGTTTGGCATTAACTATTTTTGGCATTGGTTTATCTGCAATGTTAGGAAAAAATTTTGTTGGTATCCCTGGAAAAGAATTTCCAATTTTATTTTCAAGTTTAAAAGAAAGTATTCCGTTTTTTGGTCCAATATTATTTGGACACTCTATAGTTTTATATTTTGCTTTTGCTTTACCATTTTTAACTAATTATTTTTTGAAAAAAACTAAATTAGGCTTAGTTGTTAGAGCTGTTGGTGATTCGCCTGTTTCGGCATCTAATCAAGGTATAAATGTTATTCTAGTTAGATACTGTTGTATTCTTTATGGAGGAGCCATGTGCGGCTTAGCAGGTGCATATCTGTCATTAATATACACTCCACAGTGGATTGAAAATATGACAGCTGGAAGAGGATGGATAGCTTTGGCTTTGGTTGTATTCGCAACTTGGAGTCCTATAAAAGTTTTAATTGGTGCTTTAATTTTTGGTGGTATTACAATTCTACAATTACATATGCAAGCAATTGGGTTTAGAATACCAGTTCAATTTTTAAGTGCATTACCTTATCTAATGACAATAATAGTTTTAGTTGTAATCTCTCGTGACAGTAGAAAAATAAAACTGAATACCCCAACCTCCTTAGGAAGAATATTCTATAGGGAAAAGTAATGTTAGCTATTCGAAAATAATTATTTTTTTTTTTTGAATTTTGATTAACTTAAAGCTTCACAAAAAAAATTTAGAGGGGAAATTCAAAATGTATAAAAACTTTTTTAGATATTTAATTTCTGCAATTTTTCTACTTGGGTTTAGTGTAAACTCAAATGCGGATTTTAAAGTTGGTTTTGTCTATGTTGGCCCAACTGGTGACCATGGATGGACATTTCAACATCACGAAGGTAGAAACGCTGTAGAGGCAGCAGGAATAAAAACAACATTTGTTGAAAGTGTTCCAGAAGGTGCTGATGCAGAAAGAGTGATAAGACAACTGGCTCAATCTGGCCACGACTTAATTTTTACAACTAGTTTTGGATATATGGATCCAACTAACAAAGTTGCAAAAGATTTTCCAAATGTAAAATTTGAACATGCAACAGGTTATAAGAGAGAGCACTCAAATGTTTCTACTTATTCTGCAAGATTTTACGAAGGTAGAACTCTTTTAGGCCATATCGCTGGAAAAATGACTAAAACTAACACGATTGGCTATATTGCATCTTTTCCAATTCCTGAAGTAATAAGAGGAATTAACGCAATGACTCTGGCTGCACAAAAGGTCAATCCAAATATTAAAACTAAAATTGTATGGGTATTTACTTGGTACGATCCAGGTAAAGAAGCTGAAGCAGCCCAAGCTTTAATCGATCAAGGTGCAGACGTAATTATGCAACATACAGATAGTACGGCACCAGTTCAAACAGCGGAGAAAGCAGGTGTATGGTCATTTGGTCAAGCAAGTGACATGCAGAGATTTGCTCCTAAATCAATTTTGACTTCAATTATAGATGATTGGGCACCATATTATGTTGAAAGAGCAATTGCTGCAAGAGATGGCACATGGAATCAACAAGATACATGGCATGGATTAAAGGAGGGTATGGTAGCTATGGGACCATATAATTCTGCAATGGGTGCTGACTTAGTTAAAGAAGTAGAGCAGCTTCAAAAAGATCTAGCATCTGGGAAAGTTCATTCGTTCACAGGTCCTATATATGACCAAAAAGGTAATATATTAGTTGCCGAAGGAAAAGTTGCTGATGATGGAATGTTAGCTGGAATGAGTGTTTATGTAAAAGGTGTTGAAGGCGATATTCCAAAATAATTTTTAAAGGAAAAAATTAAAAAGGCCAACTTATATAGTTGGCCTTTTTTATGAATGTTTTTTCTTTAAGCCATTAATATCTATTTCGTCGTAATATTCTGAAGGTTGAACTATCCAAGGATCTCCGTCAAGTAAAATTGGACAATAATCTGGAGTAAAAGAAGAAGATTTTTTTTTCCAAAGACAAGCTGTTTTTATTTCTTGAATATAGTTTTTCACTGGAGCATAATTTTTTAACCATTTAATACTTTCATTTAGTGTAAGTCCAGTATCAGATAAGTCATCAACTAATAAAACATTTTTAAAGTCTTCATTTTGAGCTATTGAGCTTATGTCTCTTGCAAAAATAAGTTCGCCCTGTTTATTTTCTACAGTTTCTCCAGAATAACTTTGAATAACAACATAAGCAGTGGGCAATTTAAATATTCTTGATAGCATATCAATTATAGGTGCTGCACCTCTCATTATTCCGACTAAAACAGATGGTTTGTAATTTTTTTCAATTGTAAGAGCTAACTTTTCAACTGCTAATTTATAATCTTCATAATTGATTATTAATTTTTCTGCCATAAAATTTGGTAACATAAAAAAAAAAAATTAAAAAGGAGAATTATGAAAGGTTACTGGATTGCAACTTACAGTGAAATTAAAGACACTGAAAGAATGAAAAAATATGCAGATAAAGCAAAGGAAGCTGTACTAAAACATTCTGGAAAAATTTTAGCTCGGAGTGCTAATAACATTGCACTTGAGGGTAGAGAAATGGTCAGAATAGCACTTGCAGAGTTCCCAGACGTGGAAACTGCTAAAAAATGCTACGACTCTGAAGAATATGTTGAGGCAAGAACATATCTTAAAGATAATGTAATTAGAGAACATATGATATTTGAAGGAATGGAATAACTTAAAAGGGGCAAATATGAAGGCATATTGGGTGAGTTTGTATACTGAGATTTTAGACCAAAATAACCTAAAAAAATATGGTGAAAATGCAATACCAGTTATAAAAAAATTTGGTGGTACTCCTGTAGTTAGAGGAGGCAAACTAAAATATTATAGTGGTGATAAAATATTAAGAACCGTCATTTGGGAATTTCCCAGTTATGACAAGGCCATATCTTGTCATGACTCAGAAGATTATTTAAAAGCTTGGTCTTATGCAGAACGAACTACAAAAAGACATATGTTTATTGTGGAAGGTGCTAATACTGAATAGTATCGTCATCAATTGAACGCCACAAATACCAAGTGGCAACAGAACAATATGGGGAGAATCTTTTTTGAAGTTTTTTTATAAAAGTTTCAGGTGGAAAATATTTTTTTTTGTAATTGGTTGATATTGCTCTTAATAATCCAATATCCTGAACTGGCCAGATATTAGACCTATTGTAAGTAAATAACAAAATCATCTCTGCTGACCATCTTCCTATCTGTCTTAAAGTTGATAGATACATAATTGCTTCTTCATCGCTCATTTTCGGAATTAATCTTGGATTAAAAGTTTTATCTTTAAATTTTTGAGACATTTCTAATATCCCCCTTATTTTTTGACGACTAAGACCACATTTTTTAAGTTGCGATATTTTAAGCTTAGAAACAATTTTTGGATTAATTTTTTTTTTACATGCCGATTCAAATTTTTTGAAGACAGAATCTGCAGCAGCAACACTTATTTGTTGTCCTATTATACTTTTGCATAAAGAATAAAAAACATCTTTTCTAGTAGTTAAATTATTATCTTTATATTTTTTAATCAATGATCTCATAATACTATCTTTTTTTGAAAGATATGTTCTAGCTTTTTTCCAATATGGTGGTGCCTTACTCATTTCTACTTACCGTTACTTGTTTATTTAAATATATTTCTCTTCGAAATATAATGATTGATGATATTATTACCAGTGAAGCACCCATCAATGTTTTAATTGTGGGAATTTCATCCCAAATAAAATATCCAAAAGATATTGCAAATATTAATCCCAAATATTTAAGAGGTGTAACCAGAGAAACCTCGGATAGTTTATATGATTGACTTAATAATAAATTAGCTGTTCCTCCCAACAAGCCAATTGTACATAAAAGTAAGAAATCATTGAAAGTTGGCATGATCCAACCAAATGGTATTGATAAAACTCCAACAATTGTAATTGCAAAAGAAAAAAAAAATGAGATCAACCAGACTGGTTCTGTGGATGAAAGTTTTCTAATTGTAATTGCAACGTAAGACATTCCAATACAAAAGATTATTGGAAATAAGTAATAAATATTTAAGCTAGAAAATCCTGGTTGGGTAATTACTAAAACACCAATAAAACCAACAAATACTGCAGCCCATCTATATACTCCTACTTTCTCACTTAGTAAAAATATTGATAGCAAAGTTGTAAATATAGGTGCAGCAAATGAAATACTTGTCACTGTTGCAAGTGGTAGGTTTCTTAGTGCCAAAAATATTGCAGCTAAAGCTATCAGTCCTGAACAACATCTAATTAAATGTAATCCTGGTCTATTTGTTTTGTAAAAATCTCTAAATCTTGTCTTAGGAACTAAAAAAATAATTGGCAAAATACCAAATAGACCTCTAAAGAACATTACCTGTCCAATTGGATAATCTGATGACCACTTGACTATTACATCCATAAATGAAAAGGCACATATTGATAAAAACATGTAAAAAAAGCCTAATTGATTTTTGGAAAGCATGATAATAACTTTAGATTAATTAAAATTTTTAGCAATGGAAATAGCAACTTTAGCACTTGGATGTTTTTGGGGACCCGAAATAAAATTTAGCAAGTTAGATGGAGTAATAAATACAGAGGTTGGATATTGTGGAGGTAATACTGAGAAGACATCTTATAAAGAAGTATGTTATGGTGACACTAATCACGCAGAGGTAGTTAAGGTTGAATTTGATAATACTCAAATTTCTTATGAGGAAATAATAAGAAACTTTTTTGAATTTCACGATCCAACTACTTTAAACAGGCAAGGTCCAGATGTAGGTACTCAGTATAGAAGTGAAATATTTGTTCATGACGAAAATCAAAATAAAATCGCTAAAAAAGTGTTGAAAGAATTTAACGAAAAATTCAAAGGTAAAATCGTTACTAAAATATCAAAATCAAAAAATTATAATAAAGCAGAAGATTATCATCAAAAATATTTGGAAAAAAGTTTCTAATGTCGCTTATATCAACTGATTGGTTAGAAAAAAATCTTTCAAATGTAAAAATAATCGATGGCTCCTGGCATATGCTAGGAACAAAAAGAAGTGGTAGAAAGGAATTTAATAAAGAGCATATACCAAGTGCAATTTATTTTGATATTGACGAAAATTGTAACAAATCAACTGACTTACCACATATGTTAACGGACATTAGTTCGTGGGAAAATATACTATCATCTATGGGTATATCTAACGAAGACGAAATTGTGATTTATGATAATTCTGATGTTTTAAGTGCTTGTAGGGTATGGTTTAATTTAATTTACTTCGGCCATGATAAAAAGAAAGTACATGTTTTAGATGGAGGTTTTAAAAAGTGGAAAAAAGAAAAGAGAACAACTTCTTCAAGTAATGAAATTTTCCAAAAAACTAACTACAAAGCAAATGAAAATAGTGAAATGGTTAAGAGTAAAGATCAGATTGAACAAAATATAATAAAGAAAAATTTTGATTTAGTGGATGCTAGAAGTAAAGATCGTTTTGATGGAATTGCTCCGGACCCAAGAAAAAATGTGAGAAGTGGCTCAATACCTAATTCAATTTGCTTACCTTTTAAAATGCTTATCAATGATGATTGTACTTTTAAAAGTAAATCAGAAATTTCTTCTCTTTTTAAAGATTTGTCTATAAATAACCCAATAAATGTTGTGTTTTCATGCGGTTCTGGGATCACAGCATGTGTTTTGGCACTTGCATATTCTCGAGTAAATAATAAGTATCTTCCAGTCATTTATGATGGTTCATGGGCTGAATATGGTAAAATATAAAATATGAAAAGATCAACAAAAATTACAAGTATAATAGTAATTTTCTTTTTAATTATAACGACAGTAATTGTTGGTAGAACAATGATTGGAAATCATTTTAAGAAGAAATTTAGTAAAAGACCCCCTCCAGGAATAATTGTTACTGCAGCTGAAAATAGAATTTTTGAAAATTTAATAAGTACATATGGAACGGCAAGACCATTTAAGACTCAATCTTATAAAATTGAGAAATATGAAATTTTGAAACCTATAAACTTTAATCAAAAAGTAAAAAAAGGTGATGTAATTGCTGAGCTAAAAAATAGAAAAATTACTGCTCAGTTTGATGGAACGATTGGAAAAAGAGAATTTTCAGAAGACATCGAAGTTTCAAAATCTTCAATCTTAATTAATCTTGAAAATACGAGTATTATCTATTGTGATGTAGATATACCTGAAATATTTGTTCCATTTATTAAAGTGGGTTTACCTGTTGATATAAAATTTTCTGGATACAAAAATAAAACTTATAAAGGTGAAGTTGATTCATTGGCCAGTCGAATTAGTGAGGATACTAGATCATTACCAACAAGGATAAAAATGGATAATACATCTGGTGAAATTTTGCCCGGCTCATTTTTAGAAATTTCAATAAAATATGATACTAGAGAAAGCTTAAGTATCCCAGATACGAGTACAATCGTGGAAGGTGATAATATATTTATTTATAAAGTTGATGAAAAAAATAAAGCAATAAAAACAAATATTGATACTGGAGATAGATATCTGGGATTTGTTGAAGTTTTAAGTGGTCTAAAAATGGGTGATAATGTTGTTGCTGAGGGTACAAAAAAAGTCAGACCAAACTTAATAATAAGACCTATAAAAAAGGGTGCTAAAGTAGCCAATCAAAACAAATCTGGTTGGGGTGGAAAAAAGAAAAAAGATATAAAAGAAAAAAAGAACGGTATGTTTGTGTGGTTACAAAAATTAAATATATTTAAAAAGTCTAATTCTGAAAAACAAGAAAATAAAAAATAATTAATACATGTATATAACTGAAGTTAGTATTAAAAGACCTGTTGTTGCATGGGTAATGTCAATGATACTAATTATTTTTGGGATTTTTGTATTCTGGGAATTACCTGTCAGGGAATTACCAGATGGCATTCAGCCTCCAGTGGTACAGGTACAAACCGATTATAAATCTGCCTCAGCTGAAATTGTTGATGAAGAGATAACACAAAAAATTGAAGATGTTATAGGGGGAGCGGAAGGAATTAAAAATATTGACTCTAGTTCGCTTAATGGAAGAAGTAGAATAAATATTTATTTTAATACAGATATAGATTTAGATGATGCAGCAAATGATATAAGAGAAAGAGTATCAAGAGTTGCGGACAATTTACCAGATCAAGCAAACCCACCTCAAATTTTGAAACAAGCAGCAGGTTTTACAACTACTATGTGGGTTGCGCTATCGTCACCAACCTGGAATGATTTAGATTTGGGTGATTATGCAGAAAGATATCTTATAGATGCCTTTTCGAGTGTACCAAATGTTGGTAGAATTTTAGTTGGTGGATTAAGGGAGCTAAGTGTTAGAGTTTGGGTAGATCCTATCAAATTAGCAGCCAATAATCTTACTATTCAGGAAGTCGAGAGAGCATTAAGAAATGAAAATATAAACATCCCCGCTGGAACTTTAGAAGCCAGTAACAAAGATTTAACTCTTAATATTGATAAGTCTTACTCTAACATTGAAACAATCAAGCAGCTTCCTCTTAAGAAAAACAAAGATAAAGTTACAACCCTTTCTGACATTGCAAATGTTGAGCTAGGTCCAGTTTCTGAGAAAACTTTATTTAAAGCTCAAAGAAAAAATGCAGCTAATTTAAAAACAGTTGGGATTGGAATATACGCTAAAAGTGGAGCATCAACAGTAGAACTTTCAAATCAAATTAAAGAAAAAATAAACGTTTTAAATCAATCTTTGCCAGATGGTTTAAAGTTAGAAATAGCATTTAATAGAGCGACTTACGTGGGAACTGCAATTCAGGAAGTTTATAAAAGTTTAATTATTGCTTTTATTTTGGTCGTGGTAATAATTTACTTGTTTTTAGGAAACTTAAAAGCTGTAATTGTACCAGCTGTAGCTTTGCCAGTAAGTTTAATTGGTTCGTTTTTAGGTTTATATATATTTGATCTTTCAATAAATATATTTGTTCTCCTAAGTTTTATTTTAGCAATAGGAATAATAACTGATGATTCTGTAATAATGACAGATGCAATTTATACAAGAATTGAAAAAGGAGAAACGCCACTTGTAGCTGCTTATAAAGGCTCAAGACAAATAACATTTGCGATAATTGCTACAACTTTAATTTTAGTTGCAGTTTTTTTACCTTTAATTTTTATCGAAGGTATAGCTGGTACCTTGTTTAAAGAAACTGCAATAGCACTATCTTTCTCAATAGTTGTTTCTTCATTTGTGGCTTTAACACTTTCACCAATGTTAGGAAGTAAATTTTTAAATAAAAAAGAAAAAATTAATTTTTTTGTAAAAAAATTCAATAATGGATTTAAATCTTTTACAGAATTTTATACTGACACCTTAAAATTTTGGATTAATAAACAGAAAACAATTTCAATATTTATAATTCTATTAATTGCAGCTTCAGTTTATTTATTTAACTTTACTAAAAAAGAATTGATACCATTAGAAGATAGAGGAGCCTATTTAATAATTGGCTCTACAGATGAAGGAAGTTCATTCGAGTACACACAAGAAAAAGCTCAAATAATTGAGGGAAGAATATTAAAATTGTTACAAGCAGAAGACAGCCCTTACCAAAGATTAATTATGAGAGTACCTGGTTTTGGTAAGTCCGCAACTTCATATAATACCTTTATTATAATTGCACTTTTAGATGAATGGAAAAATAGAGAAAAGAGTACACAAGTTGTTTTAAGAGAAGCTATTGGACAAGTTGTTAGTGTGCCTGAAACGTTTGCGTTTCCTATATCACCTCAATCTATAAGAGTTTCTAGCTATAATAAACCAGTTCAAATGGTGATTTATGGAACAAGTTATGAAGAGTTAGAACAAATTCAAAGTCAAGTTTTAAGAGAACTAAGAAGAAATAGAAATATGTTTAGAATTGAAAGTGATTACACAAAAAATAAACCTGAAGTAAAATTAATCACAAATAAAAATCGAGCAAATGATTTAGGAGTTTCAATAGAAAATATTGGTAGAACTCTCGAAACATTATACGGTGGAAAGAGGGTTACAACATATAATAAAGAAGGAAGAGAATACCCCATTATTCTTCAGCAGTATTTAGCAGATAGAAGAGATAAAGATGGCTTATCAAAGATTTTTGTAAGATCTGAAACTACAGGAAAATTAGTGTCTGTTGCAAGTTTGGTAGAATTTGAAGAGAAAGGAACCGCTGAATCATTACCTAGATATAATAGACAACGAGCAGTAACTATATCGGCAGCTTTATCTGAAGAATATACATTGTCTGAAGCTATAAAATATTTAGAAGACGTAATGTTGAGAGTTGCTCCTCAAAATCAAATAACTTGGAAAGGTAAGTCCGAAGAACTAAAAGAGACTAGTAACGAAATATTTCTTATTTTTGCTTTGGCATTAATAACTGCATATTTAGTAATGGCTGCTACTTTTAATTCGTTTGTTCATCCTTTTATTATTATATTGACTGTGCCTCTTGCAGTTTTTGGAGGTCTTGTATTCATTTTATTTCTGAATAGTTCGATAAATATATTTTCACAAATCGCCTTGATTATATTAATCGGTATATCCACTAAAAATAGTATTCTTATCGTTGACTATACTAACCAAATTCGAACAACAGGTGCAAAAATTGAGGAAGCATTGATGGAAGCTTGTAAATTAAGAATAAGACCAATTATAATGACTTCATTAAGCACCATGATTGCAATGTTACCTCTTATAGTAGGTAACATAGGTCCGGGCGCAGGTGAAGCATCTAGATTAGCAGTTGGATCAACAATCTTTGGTGGAATGATTATTTCTACATTCTTTACATTATATGTAACGCCAACTATGTATTTAACACTAGCAAAAAACACAAAGAGAATAGATGCAGTAGATCTGGAGCTAGAAAAGCAATTGATTAAAAAATAATATATTTTTTAGTTGTTAAAGATTGACTACATTTATTAAGCTGTTTCTTGAATTTATTTGAATATCCCTCTACTTTTTTTGCCAATACAACAACTTTCTGATTACTTTTATAATTTTTATAATTTCCCCAGCCTTCATGATAAGCAATATATTGTCTGAAAGCATCTTTTTTTGAAACTTTTAAAATTTTTTCTGTTTTATTTGTATACCAGCCGATAAAATCAACACTATCTTTAAATCTAGTTCTTAAAGCATATTTATTTCCAGTCTCATCTTTATATTGTTTCCAAGTACCTTTAATAGCTTGTGAGTATCCAAATGAACTGGAAGGTCTTTTATAAGGTATAACTTTAAATAATTTTTGTCGCGCAGGCTTAGCAAGCCAATCAAAGTCGGATTCCATTTTTATTATTGCTAATTGTAAGTTGATTGGTGTTCCCCACTTTTTTTCAGTTTTTTTCGCGTGTTTATACCAAAGATATCTCTCAGAAAATATTGAACAGCCATCTGATGTATTTTGAGGTATCGATGAGCAAGCAATTAAAAATAATAGACCAAAAAATAAACAAAACTTTCTAAAAAGAATCACAGTTTAATATAAATTATCTATTATTTTTTCTCCATATCCATGGATAATCAAATTCCATACTCCATAAACCTAACTTATTGTTTTTTGCATAAATTTGATCTTTAGAATATTTTTTTTTTGAATATTTTGGATAGTCGAAGGCTAATCCATTTCTTACCATATAAGCTGAAACACTCTCATTATTGATAAAACACTCTCCTAAATACCTACCAAAATAGTCTTTTTGGGGCTCGATTAGACATTTTAATTTTTTATTTATAATTTTTTTTATGAGAGAATTTTTTGAAATTTTTCCACAATTAATTTTTTTTTTATTTTTTAAGCAAAACTGTTGCTTTCCTTTAAATTTAGTTTCTGGAGCATCTATTCCTGAAAAACGAATTTTTTTATTATCTAATAAAATTGTATCACCATCAATTATTTTAATATTATCTGAAATTAGGATTATTTCTGATAGTAAATAATTTGTTGCTACAAATGTAAATAAAAATAAAAAACTAACTAACTTCGGTAGTTGCTTTTTCATTACATTCTTGCATTTTTTTTCTAATTTGATCTTCGGATATATTTTTGTCTTTTAAATCTCCATAAAGCTTTCTATAAACATCTTCATCACCTACCTCAGCAAAATCTGCTTTGATTACATCTTGAATATATTGATTTTTTTTTTCCTCATCATATCCCAGAATTTGTGAGGCCCACTCTCCTAAATATTTATTTTTTCTTGCATTAATTTTAAATTGTTTTTCCTCATCATGAGCAAATTTTTTTTCAAAACCCTTTTTTCTTTCATCGAATGAACTCATTGCAATCTACCTTTATAAATTATTTTAAAAACTTAAAATGATATAAGTATACCTATTATATTACCAAACAAATCGCCTAATTCAAATCCTCTTTCTGAATAATTAAGTGTAGAATTTCTAAAATGATAGAAATACAAATAAGATGAATGAATAAAACATCATTAGACAGATAAAAAAATTGCTTTATGTAATTCATAGTTAATTTATATTAAATATTCATAAATGAGTCACTTAATACTTGTTAGACATGGACAAAGCGAATGGAATTTAGAAAATAAATTTACAGGATGGGTCGATGTTGAGCTTGCACCACAAGGAAAATTGGAAGCCTGTAAAGCTGGAGAGTTAATAAAAAAATTAAATTTAGAAATCAAACATTTTTATACTTCTTATCAACTAAGATCGATTGATACTTTAAAACTCATTTTAAATACAATCAGAGTTAAACCAGATAATATGATTAAGGCCTGGCAATTAAATGAAAGGCACTACGGATCGCTGACAGGATTAAACAAAGATGAAATGAGAAAAAAATTAGGAGAAGAAGAAGTTCACAAATTCAGAAGATCTTGGGATAATCCACCAAAACCGTTGAATACAAATAGTCCATATCATCCAAAAAATATAAGTATTTACAATGATATACCCCGTAACCTAATTCCAGATACAGAGTCTCTCAAAGATACTTATGAAAGGGTTGTGCCCTATTTTGTTGAAAACATAGAAAAAAATTTGCAGGATAATATAATTATATCTGCTCATGGTAATTCTATTAGATCACTTTTAAAATATTTATTTAAAATTGATGACAATGAAATTTCTAAACTTGAAATACCAACAGGAAATCCTCTACTTTTGAAATTTGAAAAAAAGAATATCAAAGATGCTAAATACCTAGATCAGAGTAGATCTAGGGATTTAATTAAATTCTAACCTTTTTGAAGAAGTTTTTCATAAATATCTTTATCAGTTAAATGAAGAAACTCAATACCACTCTCGAAACCATACAAATTTTTTTTTTTGATGTAATTATCCCAAATCTCATTCATTGAAAATATTTTTTTTGATAAATTTTTAAATATTTTTTTATTTATAATTTGACACCCTGTATAAATGTAATTTTTATTATTGTTCTTTTTTAAATTATTGCCATCCATAGAAAAATCGCCTTTAAATCTTTTATCAAAGCTTAAATCTTTTTTTACAACCATTAAAATATTTTCTAAGTTATTTTTAAAATATATATTTTCCATCTTCTTAATTTCATTTGCATATTCAGCGTTCCAAATTGTATCAGGATTAAAAACTATAAAATCTGTTTCAACTGAATTATTTACTATATTTAAAAGACCGCCTCCTGTATCTAATATTTCTTGACCATCTTCTATAATTTGAATTTCTAAACCAAAATTATTTGAAAAAATGAAATCTTTTATTTTACCACTTAAATAGAAAGTATTAATTTTTAAAGATTTTATTTCTAATACTTTTATCAAGTTTATAGTATTTTCTAATAAGCTAATCTCATTAATTTTTAAGAGTGGTTTTGGTGTTTTCTCAGTTAATGGCATTAATCTTTTTCCAAATCCTGCGCATAAAATTATTGCTGTTTTAATTTTCATATTTTTTTTATTCTTGGGTTTTTTTGTAGAAAATTTTTTAAATCATGGAAATTTGGATTGTTTTTAATACGATTTTCGATTAATTTCCACGCATAAGGTATTAATTTTAGATATTTTCTTTTTTTATCTCTTTTTGCAAGTCTTGTGAATATACCAATTATTTTTAGATTTCTTAAAACAGATAAAATTTCAAAATCATTAATAAATTGAGATTCATTTTTATACTTAAATTTACTAAGAAATACTTTTAAAATATTTGACTTAAAACTATTTGATGTTTTAATTCTTACATCATCTATAAGTGAGGCCAAATCATATGCTGGATTACCCATGACAGCATCTTGACTATCTATTAAAGCGATTTTATTTTTATAAAACATCATGTTTGAGACGTGAAAATCTCTATGTACAAACACTTTGTGTTTGATTTTTAAATTTAAATACAAATTATCTATTATTTTTTTGAGATTTTTTTTTAAATGTCCTTTTTGAATAATTAATTTATTTGCTGCTAAGTACCAATCTAAAAAAAGGTATGACTCTTTAAGTATTTTAGCTTTTGAATAGTTTGATAAATTAAATTTTTTTTTAAGAAAATTTTGAGTTTTAAAATTTTTAATTTTTTGAATTTGATGTAAAATTTTTAGTATTTTTTTGTATTCATTTAATTTAGTTTTTGAGGATTTAATTTTATCCAACATGTTTTTATTGCCGAAATCCTCAATTTCTATAAAATTTTTTTTATAATTTTGACTTATTAAACCTGGTGCCAATATTTTATTTTTAATCAATATTTTGTTAACTGCATCATAATTTAACAGGTTTGATCGCTTTTGAATTTTGCTATGAACTAATATTGAATTATTTGTTCTATAAAATTGTCTAAAAGATGCATCTCCTGATAGTTTTTTAAATTTTTTCAAATTCATTAAAATCAAAATCAATATTATTAGATATAATTAAGTACCTATTTTCAAGCATTTCATCATATTCAAATTTAAATGTAAAAGTACTTTCTATATTTTGACCTAAGATTTCAGGCCATTCAATTAATCTAGCATAATCTTCTGAGTTTTCATTAATTCCTAAGTTATTTAATTCTTTTTTATCTTTAATTCTGTAAAGATCAAAATGTCTAACAATCAAAGAATTAATCTCATATTCATTTATAATATTAAAAGTTGGACTAGGTATTTCTGTTTTTTCTAAACCATTTTTTGTTTGAAGATAATTAATTAGATACCTAATAAATGTAGTCTTACCAACTCCGATGTTTCCATAAAAAAGCAAAGTTGTATTTTTGCTAACCTTACTTGCAATTTTTTCAGCAATTTTTTGTGTGATAATTTCTTTTGAAATATCTATTTTGCTACTTCTAGTAGCGATAGGCATCTGGTTTATAAGGTCCTTCTGGTGTTACACTTATATATTTTGCTTGATCATCTGATAATTTGGTTAATTTAGCTCCAACTTTTTCTAAATGAAGTCTGGCTACTTTCTCATCTAAATGTTTAGGTAAAACATATACTTTTTTCTCATATTTATCTGAGTTATTCCATAATTCTATCTGAGCTGTTACTTGATTTGTAAAAGAAGCACTCATTACAAAACTTGGGTGTCCTGTTGCACATCCAAGATTAACCAATCTTCCTTCTGCTAATAAAATAATTCTTTTTCCATCTGGCAATGTAATTTCGTGAACTTGTGGTTTTATTTCATCCCATTTATAATTTTTAAGAGCATCTACTTGGATCTCGTTATCAAAGTGACCAATATTGCATAGAATTGCTCTATCTTTCATTTCTCTCATATGGTCAGCTGTCACAATATCTTTATTTCCTGTTGCCGTAACAACAATGTCGGCTTCTTTTATCATCTCATCCATTAAAACTACTTCATAACCTTCCATTGCAGCTTGGAGAGCACAAATTGGGTCTGTTTCTGTAACCATAACTCTTGCACCGCTTTGACGAAGAGAAGCAGCGCTTCCCTTTCCAACATCTCCAAATCCAGCTACAATAGCTACCTTACCTGACATCATGACGTCAGTAGCTCTTTTAATTCCATCAACTAAACTTTCTCTGCAACCATATAAATTGTCGAACTTAGATTTTGTTACTGAGTCATTAACATTTATTGCTGGGACAAGTAAATTGCCTTCACTTTCCATTTTTTTTAATGCCAAAACTCCTGTAGTTGTCTCTTCTGATAAACCTTTAACATCATTTAATAATTCTTTATAATCTTTGTGCATCAATGCTGTAAGATCGCCACCATCATCAAGTATCATATTTGGTTTCCAGCCATCTTTTCCTTCAATAGTTTGCTTTACACACCACCAATATTCTTCTTCAGTTTCGCCTTTCCAAGCAAATACAGGAATGCCGGCTTTTGCAATTGCTGCTGCTGCATGGTCTTGTGTCGAAAAAATATTACATGAGGACCATCTTACTTCGGCTCCTAACTCAACTAAAGTTTCTATTAAGACAGCTGTTTGTATTGTCATGTGTAAACAACCAACAATCCGAGCTCCATTTAAAGGTTTTTTACCCTTATATTCTTCTCTAAGAGCCATTAATCCTGGCATTTCAGTTTCAGCCAGTGAAATTTCTTTTCTTCCAAATTCCGCTTGGGATATATCTTTTACTTTAAAATCTTCCATAGAAAGAGGCTTTTAACAATTTCACTTAATATATCAACAAAGATTTATGCTTCTGGGAAAATTATTTCAATTCTTGCCCCTTTATCTTTATTATTAGATGCGTTGATTTCACCACCATGAATTTCAACTAAATTTTTGACAATATTTAATCCCAAACCCGAATGTTCTCCAAAGTTTTCAGGTCTATTACTATAAAACCTATTAAATATCTTATTTGTATCCTTTTCACTAAATCCAGATCCCTGATCAACGACAACTAATTTAATTTTGTCATTTTTATCTTTTGATATTTCAACAGTAATTTCTTGATTATTTTCACTAAAAGAAATTGAGTTTTCTAATAAGTTTGCAATAATTTGTTCAATTCTATTTTCTATCCCTAAGATACTATAATTTTTAATTCCATTAGATTTCAATTTAATTCCAATCGATTTTTTTGTTTCATAGATACTGTTAAAATCGTCAACAACAGATTGAGCAATCTCTTTTAAATTTAATTTTTGCATTTTCTCAGAGGAAATTGCAGCCTCATCTCTTAGCATTTGAGAGTAATCAGTTATTAATCTTTCAATTCTCTCTACGTCATGTGATACTATATTAATTAATTTGTTTCTTTGAGATTTATCATTTGTTTCAGAAATTATCTCAGAAGCACTTTTTAGTGATGCTAAAGGATTTCTGATTTCATGCAAAAGATCTGTTGAATAATTTTCTGCTGTAGTAATTCTTTTGTTTAATTCATTAGTCATTTCATCAAGAGAATTTGATAATTTTCCCAATTCGTCATTTCTTTTTTTTATATTTCCAATATTGGTCTTTTCCTTACTTTTGTTTTTTATAATATTTGTATATTGAACCAAATTTTTAATTGGTTTTAAGAAGTATCTATTTAACACATATGAAAAAATTAAAATTACTAATGCGACAAGCAAAGCAGTTCTGATTATAAAATTTCTTCTTTCATCTATTGCAACTTTTATTTCATTGGCATTTTCAGTAATAGCTAAATAGCCTATTGTTTTATTTTCACTGACTACATTTTTAACAGTTACTAATAAAAATTGATCATAGTTTTCTTTAGAGTAAGTTAACGGTTTTCCATAATCTGATGAATATGAGTACTTTTTTAAATCTTCAAATATTTCTTTACTTTCAAAGCTTTTATTACTCTCTTCCAAATTCTTATTTTGAATACTTTGATTATTTAAGTCACTCATTTCAATTATGTTTAGACTTCTTGAAAAAGCATTTGGATCTAAGTCTAATGTGTCGGTATCTCCTAATAGATTAAATTCACTATCAAATATCTGTACTCTATCTATACTTTGAAATAAAAATTTAGTGGAAAACAGAAACTCTCTAATATCTTCAGATGTGAAATTTATTTTTAAACGATCAATATTTTCTGTTGTATTATCAATAATTTTTATGTGCGAGGCGGTTTTATTTTTAATGAGCGTAGGTTTTACTGTGTTAAGGTAAAATAATGTTAATACACCAATCACTAAAAAAACAATTAAGTTGATAACTAAGAATTTTTTTAAAATAGATTGATTATTAGATTTTGAAGTAGCCATTATTTAACATTCCAACGATAACCACTGCCATATCTGGTTTCTATCGCTGAAAAGTTATTATCTACTTTTTTAAACTTTTTTCTAATCCTTTTTACGTGACTATCTATTGTTCTATCTTCAATATCTGTGTCTTCTCTGTAAGCAACATCCATTAATTGAGATCTTTCTTTAATAATTCCAGGTCTTTTTGCTAATTCCTTTACAATTAAGAATTCTGTTGTTGTTAATTTATCTGGTAATTGCTTGCCATCCCATTCACACTCTAGCTGTGAAGGGTCAAGTTTTAGTTTTCCATGTGAAATTATATTTCTATTATCCTCTAAATTATTATCTTTTTTTCTAAGTTGGACACGAATTCTTTCAATAAGAACTTTAGTTGAAAAGCCACCTGATTTTTTTACAAAATCATCAGCCCCTAGTTTTAGTCCTAAGAGCTCATCCACCTCTTCATCTTTTGAAGTTAAAAAGATAACGGGCATAGATGTTTTTTTTCTCAATTTTTTTAACAATTCTTCTCCATCCATTCTTGGCATTTTAATATCTATAACTGCAAGGTCTGGTGGATTTCTCGACAAACCTATTAAGGCACTTTCTCCATCCAAATAAGTTTGAATATTAAAACCCTCTTTCTCTAGAGCAATACTTAAACTAGTTAATATATTTCTATCATCGTCAACAAGGGCAATTGTTTGTTTCATGTTTAACTATAAAAATACTAAAATGTTTAAAATTGGGCAATTAAATGTTTATTAATGAAGCTCTCCCCAGTTATCACCTATATTTACATCTACCGATAATGGTATTGAAAATGAATGCAAATCACTATCTTTCACACTTGTCATAATATCTTTAATCTTTTTAGAAGCAGATTTAGTACCATTATCAATCACCTCAAAAATCAATTCATCGTGAATTTGAAGTAACATATTAAATTCATTTGTTTTTTTAGTATCAAGCTCATCGTTGATTCTAATCATAGCAAGTCGCATTATTTCTGATGCAGATCCTTGGATAGGTGCATTTATAGCTGCCCTTTCTTGAAAATTTCTAACATTAAAATTTTTGTCATTGATTCCTGGAATATGAGTTTTTCGACCAAAAATATTTCTTACATATCCACTTTTTCTACAGAATTTAATTGTGTTATTCATATATTCTTTAATTTCTGGAAATTTAATAAAATATGAATTTAGAAATTCTTCGGCTTCATTGTTTGATACACCAATTTGTTTGGCCAAACCATATTGAGATATTCCATAAATTATTCCAAAATTAATAGCTTTCGCTTTTCTCCTCATATCAGCATCAATTTTTTTTATGTCTGCACCAAAAACCTGGCTAGCGGTTAATGAGTGAATATCCTCATTATTTTTAAAAGCTTTTTTTAGTTCTTTTACATCAGCTAGATCAGCCAAAATTCTCATTTCGATTTGATTATAGTCTGCCGATATAAGTTTTTTATTTTTTTCTGATATGAAGGCTTTACGAATATCTTTGCCCTCTTCAGTTTTAATAGGAATATTTTGTAAATTTGGATCACTAGATGCAAGTCTACCTGTTGTAGTTGCTGCTAACAGAAAAGATGTATGCACCCTTTTTGTATTGGGATTTAAATGCTCTTGCAAAGAATCTGAATATGTATTTTTCAATTTACTAGATTGCCTCCATTCTAAAACCAATTTAGGAAATTCATTCCCTTTGTAAGCTAAATCCTCTAGAACTGCTGCACCAGTTGCAAAACTTCCTTTTTTAGTCTTTTTTAACGATGCAATTTTGAGGTCATTATACATTATTTCACCCAACTGTTTAGTCGATGCAATATTAAATTTTTTTTTTGAAATTTTAAAAATTTGTTTTTCTAAATCTTGTAGTTTTTTTTCAAACTTAACAGATAATTTTTTAAGAAAATTATTATCCAATTTTATGCCATTGATTTCCATTGATGCTAAAATTTTAATTAAAGGTTTTTCGAAAATTTCATAAATATTTAGTAATTTTTCTGATTTAAGCGATTTCAAAAATATTTTATATAAACGGTAAGTTATATCAGCATCTTCTGCCGCATAATCTTTTGCAATATTTAACTCTACTTGACTGAATTTAATTTCTTTTTTTCCAGATCCAACAAGATCTTTATATTTAATTGTTTTGTGACCAAGATGAATATCTGAAAGGGTATCCATATTATGTCTATTTTTCCCAGCATCTAAAACGTATGACATCAACATTGTATCTTCCATGCTTTGAATATCTATATCCCTTCTACGAAATATTATGTAATCGAATTTAATATTTTGCCCAATTTTTTTTAAACTTTTATCCTCTAAATATGGTTTTAAAATTTTCAAAACATCTTTTTCATTTAGATTATTTTTATCAATATGACCTGTTGGAATGTAACAAGCTTTACCTATTTTGCTAGAAATTGAGATACCAACTAAATTTGCCTGATGTGGGTCAAGAGAATCTGTTTCAGTATCAATAGAAAATTCACCAGCTTCTTCGGCTTCTTGCATCCAATCTTTTATTTCAGATAAATTTTTTATCAAAAAATATTTATCTTTTGATATTTTAGATGTTTCTTTTTTGACTTCTATTTCATCACTAAATTTGGATTGACCATACGTCGAAATTGCCGAACTCAATAACCTATTAAATTCCATTTCTCTCAAAAAATTGTATAACTTGTCTACGTCTACTTTTTTTAGAATAAAGTCAGTTAGCTTGTCTTTGACTGGAACATCATTTTTTAATGTGACCAGTTTTTTACTTACCAGAGCCTTATCTTTATTTTCTAAAAGTGTTTCTCTTCTTTTATTCTGTTTTATTTTATTTGCGTTTTTGAGAAGGTTTTCTAAATTTCCATATTCCTTAATTAATTCTGCTGCTGTTTTTACACCAATACCTGGAACACCAGGTACATTGTCTGTACTATCCCCTGCTAGTGATTGAACATCAATTACTTTATCCGGACCAACCCCAAATTTATTGATTACATCGTCATTAGATATAAATTTATTCTTCATTGGATCGTATATACGAACCTTTTTTTTGAAAAGTTGCATTAAATCTTTGTCAGATGATACAATTGTAACCTTTGCACCTTCGTCTAATATTTGCTCTACATAGGTGGCTATCAAATCATCAGCCTCGTAATTTAACATTTCTATAGAGGGTAAATTGAATGCTAATACTGACTTTCTGATATAATCGAATTGTGGAATTAGATCATCGGGAGCATCAGACCTATTTCCTTTATAATCTGAATATATTTCGTTTCGAAAATTCTTTCTTGCAGAGTCAAAGATTACTGCAAAATGAGTTGGTTTTTCTAAATTTTCGCTAGATTTAGAGTCCTCTAATAATTTAAACAGCATGTTGCAAAATCCACTTACTGCTCCTACTGGCAAACCATCACTTTTTCGTGTTAATGGTGGCAATGCATAATAGGCTCTAAATATGTATCCGGACCCATCAATAAGATAGAAATGATCTGTTTTTTTAATTTTACCCATAATTTAATTTATAATAAATTGACGTATTATAGTAAGAATAAAACATCCTGTTAATAAATATTAGTGGATTAAACTTTATTAAAATAGTAATTTAAAGCTAATGGAATTAGTAAATTCAATTTCTAATAATAAAATAATTAAAATCATAATATTTGCATTAATAGGTTCTATTTTATTGACAATATCTGCAAAAATTAAAATACCTTTTTATCCAGTTCCTATGACTATGCAAACATTTATAGTTTTGTTTTTAGGAATTTCCTTTGGATATAAAGTCGGGGTACTTTCGGTAGTTTTTTATTTGATAGAAGGAATTATGGGATTACCGGTATTTTCTAACTCACCAGAGAAAGGTATAGGATTAGCTTATTTTGTTGGTCCCACAATGGGATATTTAATAGGTTTTATATTTGCATGTCTGATAGCAGGCATATTTACATATGATAAAAACCATATATTAAATTTTTTAAAAATTATAATTGCAACATCAGTAATATATATTTTGGGTATTTTGTGGCTTGGAAATTTAATCGGTTGGGATAAACCAATATTAGAGTTTGGTGTTTACCCATTTCTTTATGCTGAATTATTTAAGATATTATTACTAACAGCATTAGTTAATAAAATTATTAAACTTAGAAAGTATATTTAGAATTACCTTGGAGATCTTTTTGATAGAATTCTTTGAAGTGTTCTTCGATGCATTTTAAGTCTTCTTGCAGTCTCAGATACATTTCTGTTACATAACTCAAAAACTCTGTGAATATGTTCCCATTTAACTCTATCAGCGGACATTGGATTTTCTGGTGGAGCAGCTTTTTTATTTGGATCAGCTAAAAGTGCTTTTTCTACGTCATCTGCATCTGCTGGTTTAGCTAAATAGTCTATTGCACCTTCTTTAATGGCTGCTACTGCAGTTGGTATATTTCCATAACCAGTAAGCATAACTATTCTGCTCTCTGAGTTATTTTTCTGGATTTCTTTTACAACTTCTAGTCCGTTTCCATCGTTCAGTCTCAAGTCAACTACTGCAAAAGCAGGTTTTTTTGATTTCACAGACTCTATTCCAATTTTTACACCCTCTGCTTGTGAAACAGAAAAGCCCTTTTTCTCCATTGCTCGAGCTAGTCTTTCTCTAAAAGGGTTATCATCATCGACAATAAGTAGAGATTTATCCTCAAATTCTGTTATTTTTTTTAATACTTCTGCTTCCGGCATGGACCTTATATGGAAACATTCTAAATTATTTCAAGGGTACATTTTTACTTTACATTGGCTCATTTTCAGCATAAATGCTCGTTTTATATAAACTTGCATAGCAGTTATGCCGGTTTTTTTTGTTAAATTTTTTTTGGAGCTTTAAATGCAAAAATTTAAATCAGTTGATAAATTAGTAAATCAACTGAAACCAACAGAACCTGTTTATTGTATTAGAAGAGATTGTATAAACATAGCTTCTAAATTTTTTCAGAATAAATTTCCTGGTAAAATCCTATATGCAGTTAAAACTAACCCGCATCCATTAGTATTAAAAACTATAGTGGAAAGCGGAATTAATGATTTTGATATCGCTTCAATTAAAGAAGTTGAGGCAATTAGAAGTATTAGCCCAGATGCAAAATGCTCCTACATGCATACTGTAAAAAGCAAGGAAAGTATAAACGAAGCATATTTCAAATATAATATTAAGACTTATTCAATAGATACAAAAGATGAATTAATAAAAATTCTTAATAGTACTAATCAAGCTAAGGATTTAGAGTTATTTGTGAGGGTTGCAGTTTCTAATGAACACGCAGAAATAGATTTATCTAAAAAATTTGGCGCACAAACTTCTGAAGCAATAGGGCTTTATAGATTAACAAAACAGTATGCAAAAAAAATAGGATTAAGTTTTCATGTAGGTTCGCAATGTATGCATCCAATATCCTATTCAAAAGGGATTAATGAAATTAAATATATAATAAAAAAAACAAAAATAGTTCCAGATGTTATAAATATAGGTGGAGGATTTCCAACAATCTATCCTGACTTAGTTCCTCAATCATTAGACTCTTATTTTGAGGAAATAAAAAATTCATTAAATAAATTAAAATTAGAAAAAAAACCAGAAATTATATGTGAGCCAGGTCGAGCAATTGTTGCAGAAAGTGGTTCGACAATTGTGAGAGTAAACTTAAGAAAAAAACAAAAGCTATATATTAATGATGGAACATACGGA
Organism: uncultured Pelagibacteraceae bacterium; assembly: GCA_902576115.1. GTDB lineage: Bacteria > Pseudomonadota > Alphaproteobacteria > Pelagibacterales > Pelagibacteraceae > Pelagibacter. Next base: position 7,435 of record CACGUE010000009.1, on the reverse strand, counting down.
ACTTTATTTGATGCAGGTGTGCCTAATATAGTTTATCCATCAAGGATAATTACAAGTGGAAGAATTATATCAAAAAAATTGACTTCATTTGATTTTTATGGACCAACATGTGATAGCATGGATTATATGAAGGGACCTTTTATTCTACCTAATAATATTAAAGAAGGTGATTACATTGAATTAGGTCAATTAGGAGCATACGGATTGACATTTAGAACTCAATTTAATGGATATTATTCTGATAGTATTTACGAAGTTTGTGATAATCCAATAATGACGATGTATGACAAAGAAACAAATAAAGAGTTTCTTGTTGCATAATGTCAGATACAAAAAATCTTAATCATAACAGAAAAAAAGACTTTTTAAGTAAAGAGGTTGAACATATTGATATTACATCTTTTGATTCTAGAAAAATTATATCTTCTATGGAAAAAATGTCTTTTGTTTCAAGAGAAACTGCTAATGCATCAAAGATATATAATGAAATGCTTAAAGATAAAGATTGTACAATATTCTTAACTCTTGCAGGGTCTACTTCTGCCGCTGGATGTATGCATATTTATAGAGATATGGTTAAATACAACATGGTAGATGCAATTGTAGCAACTGGAGCATCTATAATAGATATGGATTTTTTTGAAGCGCTTGGATTTAAACATTACCAAGGGTCACAATATCAAAATGATAATGAACTTAGAGACAATTATATAGATAGGATTTATGATACTTACATCGATGAAGAGGAGCTCCAGGTTTGTGATAAAACAATAGGAGAAATAGCAGACAAACTTGAGCCAAAGTCTTACACATCGAGAGAATTTATTAGAGAGATTGGCAAATATCTAAAAACTAATTCTAAAAAGAAAGGTTCTTTAATTGAAACAGCTTTTGATAACGATGTACCTATATTCTGTCCTGCATTTACAGACTCAAGTGCAGGTTTTGGATTAGTCATGCATCAAGAGAGAAATCCAAAAAATCATATTACAATAGACTCAATTAGAGAATTTAGAGAATTAACAGAGATTAAAATTAAATCTAAAGGATCGGGATTATTTATGATTGGTGGTGGAGTTCCTAAAAACTTTATACAAGACACGGTAATTTGTGCTGAACTTTTGGGAAAAAATGTAGATATGCACAAATATGCAATACAAATTACTGTTGCTGACTCAAGAGATGGAGCTTGCAGTAGTTCAACATTAAAAGAAGCAAGTTCATGGGGTAAGGTTGATACTACCAAAGAACAAATGGTATTTGCTGAAGCTACCAGTGTTTTACCATTAATAGTAAGTGACGCCTATCATACTGGAGAGTGGAAAAATAGAGACAGAAAAAACTTTTCTAAAATATTTTGATTGATGATCAAAAAAGTAAAAATTGGAATTATTCAAAGCAAAATTTCAGATAATATTCAAAAAAATATAAATTCAGCTATTAAAAATATAAAAAAAGCAGCATCAAAAAAAGCTAAAATAATTTGTGTGCCAGAACTATTTTTATCAAATTATTTTTGTCAAACAGAAAGTCATTCCAACTTTAAGCTAGCAGAAAAAATACCTGGTAGAACTACAAAAATATTTTGTGAATTAGCCAAAGATTTACAAATAGTATTAATGATTTCATTATTTGAAAAAAAAACACATGGCTTCTACCATAATACTAGTATCGTTATTAGCGAGAAAGGTAAAATTTTATCGAAATATAGAAAAATGCATATACCAGATGATCCTGGTTATTATGAAAAATTTTATTTTACTCCTGGAGATTTAGGTTTTAAATCTGTTAAAACAAAATTTGGTAAAATTGGATCTTTAATTTGTTGGGATCAATGGTTCCCGGAAGCTGCAAGATTGACTGCACTTAAAGGTGCACAAATAATTTTTTATCCTACTGCTATTGGATGGCATCCTAAAGAAAAAAAGAAATTTGGAAAATCTCAACTAGACTCTTGGATAACAATGCAAAAATCTCACGCAATCGCAAATGGTACTTATGTGGTTGCTATAAATAGAGTTGGAACAGAAAAAAAAGGTAAGAAGAAAATAGAATTCTGGGGAAACTCAATGATTATAGATCCTAGTGGGCAAATAATTGGAAAACTTGGGAATAAAAAAGAAGAAATTTTAATTCGTGAAATAAACTATAAAAAAATTGATTCAGCTAGAGAGCATTGGCCCTTTTTAAGGGATAGAAGAATCGATTTTTATAAAGGCATACTAAAAAATCCTGCAGATGAATGAAAACTTTAATGGATTTAGAATGCCGGCTGAATGGGAGCCTCAAAATTCAGTTTGGATTGCTTGGCCTTATAATAAAAATGATTGGCCTGGATTATATCAATTTATTCCAGAAGTAATTTTAAAGATTATAAAAAAAATTTCAAAAAATCAAAAAATTAACTTAATCGTTAGCAAAAATATAAAAAATATAAAAAAATTAATAAAACTTAATAAAATTAAAAATATCAACTTCCGCTATATTAAAACTGACAGGATATGGTTAAGAGATTCTGGACCCATATTTATAACAAATAAAGTTGAAAAGAAAAAAGTAATACTAAATTTTGGTTTTAACGGTTGGTCAAAGTATAATAATTATAAAAATGACAATAAAATCAATAATAGTATTAGCAAAATTGCTAATTTTAAAAAGATTGATCCAATAATCAAAAAAAAAGGCAGAATTAGAAAAATAATCATGGAAGGAGGGGCGTTTGATGTAAATGGCTCAGGTACAATTCTATTAACTGAAGAATGTTTGTTAAGCAAAATTCAAGAAAGAAATAAAAATTTTAAAAAGAAGGACTACGAAAAAATGTTTAATAAATACTTAAATATAAAAAACTTTATATGGCTTAAAAAAGGAATTGCAGGCGATGATACACATGGACATGTTGATGACATAACAAGATTTGTTTCAAGAAATACGATTATGACTGCGGTTGAAAATAATAAAAAAGATATAAATTATAAAAACCTAAATAAGAATTTAAAAATATTGAAAGAAAGTAAGTGTGAGAAAGGAAAGAAATTCAAAATTATAAAAGTTCCTATGCCTTCACCAATTTATATTGAGAATACAAGAGTTCCTGCAAGTTATATGAATTTTTATATTTGTAATAAAAAAATAATTCTTCCAATATTCAGAGTAAAAGAAGACAATATTGCAATTAAAATTTTCAAAAATTACTTTAGAAATAGAAAAATCGAAACAGTTGACTGTAGCAAATTGATATGGGGATTTGGTGCAATACATTGCATGACCCAACAAGAACCTAAAATTTAGTTATGCTGCTTTTAGTGTGCCGAGTAGTAATCTAAAAGGTATCAACATTACAAGAGCAACAAATATTTTTACCGCAAGATCTCCTAACGATAAAGTTACCCAAGGAATTCCCGTTCCATAGAATGATATTGAGAAAAATAAAAAAGTATCAACTGTTGAACCTATTAAAGAAGACGTCAAAGGTGCTATAAACCACTTCTTTTGTCTAAATTGATCAAATATCTGAACATCTAAAAGTTGAGCAATTATAAAAGCTGTTCCTGAACCAATTGCTATTCTTATAGAAATAAGATCAGTAAAATTAGTTGAAAATATCAAAGTAAACAAAATTCCAATTGTGAAGCCTATATAGACAATTTTTCTAGCTACTAATTTTCCAAAGGATCTGTTGGCTAAATCTGTAATTAAAAATGCAATTGGATAACTAAAAGCACCGTAAGTTAAAATTTCCTCTAAACCGTAATATTTTATAGGAAATTGAACTAAATAATTAGATGCTAGCACAACCAATCCCATTAAAAATGAGAGAGTAAGGAAAACTTTATTCATTATGCTGTTTTTGCAACTAATGATTTTTTAAGCTTTTTTAATCTTAATGATAAATCTCTTGATTTTGCAGATTTTAAGAAATTATCAAAGCTACCTTTTTTATCTACAGATCTAACACCTGCATTTGAAACTGTTAATCTCAGGGATTTTTTTAAAAGTTCACTTTTAAATTTTACTTTCTTTAAATTTGGAAGAAATCTTCTCTTGGTTTTATTGTTAGCGTGACTAACATTATGGCCTTTTAGAGGAATTTTACCAGTAAGTTCGCATTTTTTAGACATAAATTTTCAAGATGTATATGGTCTTAAAGAATACCAGTCAAGATTAATTTTTTGTTCCAATAGCTTCAGAAATATTTTTAAAACCTTCTCTTTTTACAATTTCGTCGAGATCTTTATTAATCTTTGAAGCAATAGTTGGTCCTTTATAAACCATACCTGTATACAATTGCACAAGAGTTGCACCGCTTACAATTTTATTAAAAACGCCATCGGCAGAGTCAACACCTCCAACTCCAATTATTAAGATTTTTTTTCCAACTAATTTAAAAAATTTATTAATTAATTCATTAGAGATATTTTCAAGTGGTTTTCCAGACAAACCACCTTTCTCTAATTTATTTATATTATATATATTTTCTCTATTTCTATCTGTCGTATTTGAAACTATAACTATTTGAACATTATATTTTAAAAAAAGTTCTGAGATTTCATCAATACTTTTTTCATCAATATCAGGAGATACTTTGACTGCTATTGGTACATTTGAATTTAAATTTTTCTTTTCTTCATTTATACATTTTAAAAGATTATCTAACTCTTCATTTTTGTGAAAGTTTCTTAAATTCTCTGTGTTAGGAGAAGAGATATTAATCGTAATATAGTCTGCTAAATTATGAAATTTTCTGAAACAAATTAGATAATCTTCAACTCTGTTTTCAGTATCTTTATTAGGTCCTATATTAATTCCAAGTAATCCATTAGGTGAATTATTTTCAATATTTTTTTTACTTTCTTCTGATCCAATATTGTTAAATCCAAGTCTATTAATTAAAGCCTCATCTTCTTCCAATCTGAACACTCTTGGCTTTGGATTTCCTATTTGTGGTTTAGGTGTAATTGTACCTACCTCAACAAAACTAAATCCAAGTTTGTATAGAGGATTGTAAACTTCTGCATTTTTATCAAATCCAGCAGCAACACCTAGAGGAGAATTTAAGGTTTTGTTTAAAAATTTAGTTTGGATAGTAACTCTGGTTGTTTTATCTATAGCTGGTATCTGATTTAACTTTAAAGCCTTTATTGCTAGTGAGTGTGCAACTTCAGGGCTAAATTTAAATATAAAAGGTCTTATAAGATTAAACATTTTCAACCTTTTTTCTTATCAATTCTTTGGTTTCATTTACTCCAAAAAAACTAATGAAGAAGCCCATTCTAGGTCCATTTTCGTCACCAAATACAACCTTATAGATAAGCTTAAACCATTCTCTTAAATTTTCTTTATAACCATTTTCTTTTCCTACGGTAAAAATATTTGTCTGAATATCTTCAGGAGTCATTTTATCATTACAATTATCTAAAGACTTAATTAATGCTTTCAGTGCAACTTTCTCTTTTTCATTTGGAGTTTTGTAAATTTTTTTTGTTTTTATAACATCATTGAAATATTTTATTGCATATTCAATTAAATTATCAAAAATTGGATGATCATTTTCATTAATTTCTGACTTGTATTTTTTTACAAATTTCCAAAGTAATTTTTTGCTGTCCGCATTACTTGTTTCAACTAAATTTAATAGCATTGAAAAAGTCATAATTGTATTTTCCTCTGGCATTGATCCATTGTGTACATGCCAAACTGGATTCATTAACTTCTGTAAATCATTTTGAGTTTTTCCTTTTTCTATAAAATCTAGATATTCATCAACAGCTTTTGGAACAACTTCTCTGTACAATTTTTTTGCTCTTTTTGGATTTTGATACATGTAAAGAGATAGACTTTGAGGAGATGCATAATTCAGCCATTCATCTATAGTTACTCCATTACCTTTTGATTTAGATATTTTTTCACCTTTTTCGTCCAAAAAAAGTTCATAAGCAAAACCAGATGGGTTAGATTTACCTAATGTTTTAATAATCTTAGTTGAAAGAATTGCACTCTCAATTAAATCCTTTCCATACATTTCAAAATCAACATCTAAAGCGTACCATCTCATTGCCCAATCAACTTTCCATTGCAATTTGCAGTTTCCATCTAAAATACTTTTTTCCAATTTTGATCCATTATTATCAAATATAATTTTTGAAGATTTCGAATCAATTTCTAAAACAGGTATTTCAAGAACTTTTCCAGTTTCTGGGCATATTGGTAAAAAGGGGGAATAGGTTTTCTGTCTTTCTTTGCCTAAAGTAGGAAGAATTATTTCCATAATTTTTTCATAATTTTCTAGAACTAATTTTAGGGTGTCATTAAAATAACCAGACTTGTATAGTTCTGTAGAACTTTTAAATGAATATTTAAATTTAAAATTATCAAGAAATTGTTTCAACATATTATTATTATGTTCTCCAAAACTACTAAACTTTTCAAATGGATCAGGGACATCCGTTAAAGGTTTGTGAAGATTATTTTTGAGCTTTTCTTGATTTGGAACATTTTCAGGTACTTTTCTAAGACCATCCATATCATCAGAAAATGTAATAATTTCCTTTGGAATATCTGTTAAATGATCAAGAGCGTTGACAATCATTGTGGTCCTTGCAACTTCTCCAAATGTACCTATATGAGGTAGACCACTAGGGCCATAACCAGTTTGTAAAACTATTTTATTTTTTTTTTCTATGTTTGATTTTCTCTCTCTTAATAGCTTTTTAGCCTCAACAAATGGCCAAGCGTTTGTTTTGTCAAAATTTGTTTTATCTATCACAACTACTTAAATATCCTTAATATCAGCCTTTTTAATAATTCATATAGAGTTGAAATTTATTTACCATAAAATAATGTCCATTCAAAATGTCCAATTATAAAACTGTCTTTTTCACATTAGGGGTTTTGCAAATTATTTTAGGACTTTCAATGATTGTACCTATTTTGGTTCAATTAATATTTGATCAAATTGATGCAGGATTTATCGGATCAATGATCGTTACTATTGTCTTTGGTTTTTTATTTTTCATTTCTAATTATGATCACAATAAAAAGATAAGTTTACCTCAAGCTTTTTTACTCACAGCACTTTCATGGTTAAGTATTGCTATATTTGGTTCTTTACCTTTAATTTTTTCTAGTACGGATTTGAGTTTTACAGATGCGTTTTTTGAGAGCATGTCTGGTATTACAACAACAGGATCTACAATTATCAAGAATCTAAATGAAACGTCTAAAGCGATATTACTTTGGAGAGGAATGTTGCAATGGTTTGGTGGTATTGGAATTATCGTAATGGCAATCACTTTAATGCCTTTAATGAATATAGGAGGCATGCAACTTTTCAATATTTCATCTAATGATACTTCTGAAAAAATTTTTCCTAAAACTAAAGAAGTTTCTCTAAGACTATTGTCTATATATTCATTATTAACTTTAACTTGTGCTT
>CACGUE010000008.1 GCA_902576115.1 uncultured Pelagibacteraceae bacterium | reverse complement strand
TCTATTTTTATATCTTTACTTTGACACACAACTCTATTGGGCAATCTTCTTATTCTAGGAAAATTATATTTTAGGGGTGTTAATTTAATCGTTTGTAACTTACCTATTTGTATATCACCAACATTTGTTACTTTTGAATTTTCAATTTTACTTGTGGGTAAATGCCACAATAAATCAAAAATTGTATTTATATTTTTTCTTTTAAATAATTGGCTTGTTTTTTTCCCTATACCTTTAATATTCTGAATATTTGACAATAAATATTCGTGATCATTCATGATTTATATATATAAAGATTTAATTAATGGATTCAAATAAACAAAATTTAATTAATAAAATTTTATACAGAGCTCAATACCGCGGAACTAAAGAAATGGATATCTTTGTTTCTAAATTTGTTAATTCAATTATTGACAATCTCGATCATAAAGAATTAGTTTCTTTAGATAAGTTAATTAATTTTGATGACGAAATTTTAGTCGATTTAAGTTTAGGTAAAAATTCAAAAGATTTTGAAGATAAAATCATCTTAGAAAAACTTATAGAATTTAAAAATAAATATTAGTGGCGGAGAGACTGGGATTCGAACCCAGGAAAGAGTTGCCCCTTTGCCGGTTTTCAAGACCGGTGCTTTCAACCGCTCAGCCATCTCTCCTAATTTGTAATAATTAAAATTCTATATTTCATAAACAAAATAGTTTAATTGATCAATATAATGTTAAGCAAAAATCAATTTAATAAAGGTATAATTTTAACGGCATTTGGTTCTTTCTGGTGGGGTTTTATTGGAGTTATATATTTTAAATATATTGCTTTTGCCGGCCACATTGAAGTTGTCCTACATCGAAGTGCATGGACAACTGTTATGCTAATTTTAACAACAATCATTTTATCAAAGTGGAAAAAATTTAGCTCAGTCTTTAAAGATAAAAAAAAAATTATGATGCTTTTTTTATCTGGATTATTAATTTTTACAAATTGGGCTGTCTGGATTTATGCAATAGGGAATGATCAAGTTATAGATGCTAGTTTTGGATATTTTATAATGCCAATAATAAGTGTTTTTTTAGGTTATTTTTTTTTAAAAGAAGAATTAAGTTTCAAAACTAAAATTTCACTTTTAATCGTAACTATATCAATTTTGTACTTAGTAATTTCTAGTTTCCAATCAATACCATGGGTTGGACTAATTGTAGCCTTAAGTTGGAGCTTTTATAATTTAGTAAGAAAAAAAATTGATGTAGACACAGATATAGGTTTATTAGTCGAAAGTTTATTCATTTTTCCAGCGGTAATATTTGCATTTTATTTAATTGTACAAAACAATTTAAATGATTTTGATATATCGAATGTTAAATTAATGTTAATATTCATGTTAGCAGGTCCTATGACCGTGATTCCTTTATATTTATATGTTAGGGGTGTTGAATTGTGTGGTTTAGGTCCAACGGGTATGGTTTTTTATATAACTCCAACTTTGCAATTCTTGTTGGGTTATTTCTTATATAATGAGGAATTAGATATACATAAATTAATCAGCTTTATTTTGATATGGATTGCTGTATCGATATATCTAAAAGATTTGTATGAAAAAAATTAAATTATTAATTATATCTCTATTTATTATCTTTAGCTCTTCAACTCTAATTGCTGACGATTTCAATGATTGGAAAGTTAAATTTAAAAAAAGAGCAATTAAAGAAGGTGTTAGTAAGGCCACAGTCGATAAATTAATAGACAGATCAAAATTTTTATCTGATGTAATTAAATATGATAGATATCAACCAGAATTTTATGAAGATACAAAGACTTATATTTCTAAAAGAACCTCATCAAAAAAAGTTAAATTAGGGAAAATCATATTAAATAAAGAAAACAATATTATTAATAAAGTATCGTCCGAATACAAAGTAGATAAAAATTTACTATTAGCACTAATGGGTATTGAAACTAACTTTGGAAACTATTTAGGTAAAATGGATATAGTTTCTTCACTTGCAACATTAAGCTACGATCAAAGAAGAAGTGAATTTTTTACTAAAGAATTAATCACCCTTTTAAAATTAGTAGATGCAAAAATTATAGATCCGAGTACATTATTTGGATCTTGGGCAGGTGCATTTGGTAATTTTCAATTTATGCCATCCACAATTAAAAATCATGCAATTGACTATAATAAAGATGGATCAATTGATTTAAAAAATATTGAGGATTCTTTTGCATCTGCTGCAAACTATTTAAGTAATCTTGGATGGAATGATAATACTCCGTGTTTTTATAGAATTAATCTAAATGAAAATATTCCTGATAAATATTTAAATACATCAGCAAAAAAAATTAAACATGAGAGAAAAGTAAAATATTTAAAAAATTATATAAAAAATTCGTCTTTTTTGGACAAATATGACAATATGACAGCAGCAATAGTTACTCCTGATGCTGAAATAGTAGAAAATGCAAATAAACTTAAACCAGCATATATTATTTTTAATAATTATAAGCTAATCTTAAAGTGGAACAGGTCATTAAGATTTAGTTTGGCTGTATGCACATTAAAAAATAGTTTTGAAAATGAAACTTAAGATAATAATTTTTTTAGCAATAATTTTAACATCATGTGAAACTACTAATAAAAAAGTAATCACGAATAAAGATTTCAAAAATTATTCAAATGATGGTTTTGCTCTCATTTATAATAATGATATTTTCAAAAAAAAAATAGTTTCAAAAAAAATTGATCAAAGATCATTAATTATTTTCAATAATAAACTTAAAAAAGATACAGATATAAAAATAACAAATTTGTTAAATGAAAAGTATTTGATTGCTAAGGTAGGAAGAAATTCAAAATATCCAATATTTTATAACTCGGTAATTTCTGAAAGAATTGCATCAGAACTAGAAATAGACCCTGATCAACCCTATGTTCGAGTTGAAACAATTAATTCCAGTAATACTTTTATTGCAAATAAAGCAAAAACATTTGATGAGGAAAAAAAAGTAGCTAATAAAGCTCCTGTAGACAGTATTTCAATTCAAAATATATCCCTTGAAAAAGATAATAATACAAAAGTTAAAATAGTAAAAAAATCAAAATTTGAATTTATAATTAAATTTGCTGATTTATTTTTTGAAGAATCTGCAATTACATTGAAAAAAAGACTTGAGGATGAATACAATTTAAAAGACATAAATATCAAAAAAATGTCTAAAAATTTATATAGGGTTTATAAGGGTCCTTTTTATAATTTAGGATCAATAAAAAATGTATATAATGAGATTGCTAATATAAATTTTGAAAATATTGAATTAATAAAATTATGAAAATAAAAGTTCTATTAAGTTTTGTTTTATCATTTTTAATTATAACTAACATTTCTTATGCAAAATTTAATATAAATGCACGAACTGCAATTTTACAAGACTTCTTATCTGGTGAAATTTTGTATGAAAAAAATCCTGATGAGCGAATATTTCCTGCTTCTATGACAAAAATAATGACTTCAATCGTTGCTTTTGATTTATTGAAAAGTGGTGAAATCACTTTAGATGAAAAATTTATTGTTTCTGAAAATGCCTGGAGATTATCCTCATCTGGTTATTCATCAATGTTTATAATGGTTGGAGATGAAGTTTCGGTAGAAGATTTATTATTAGGTATAATTGTTGCTTCGGGTAATGATGCCTGTGTAGCTTTGGCTGAAGGTATTGCAGGATCTGAAGATGAGTTTGCTTTACTAATGACTGAGAAAGCTCAAGAAATTGGTATGGAAAATACTAATTTTTCAAATTCCTCAGGGATTAATGATGACAATAATTATTCAACCGTTCGAGATATTTTAATTATGTCTAATTATTTAATCAAAGAACATCCTAAATATTATGAGTATTTTAAAATTAAAGAATTTACTTGGAGTAGGACAGGAGGAGGTCCTATTACACAAGGAAATAGAAATCCATTATTATATAAAAATATGGGAGTAGATGGAATTAAAACAGGCTACCTTGGTTCAGAAAAATACTCACTTGCATCATCTGTATTAAGAAAAGAACGAAGATTAATAGCTGTTGCAAGCGGTTTTGAAACTAAAAATTCAAGATCAAAACAATCACAAAAATTACTAACATGGGGAATTACAAATTTTGATACAATAAAAATAAGTAATGATAACAAATATCTTTATGAGCTAGATGTTTGGCAGGGAAATAAGAAAAAAGTAAAAGTTAATACCAAAGATAAAATTTATAAGACCATTCCAAAAGCTAAAAAAAAATACATGAAAGTGAAGATAGTTTATGATGGTCCTATACAAGCACCTATTAAAGAGGGAGAAAAATTAGCAGAAATACAAATATTATATAAAGATGAAGTTATATCTAATCATGACTTATTTTCTACAGAAAATATCAAACAGCAAAATGCAATATCAAGGTTGATAACTTCTATCAATTTTTTGATATGGGGCGATGTCTAAATATCCAATTATTATATTTGAAGGCATTGAAGCCTCAGGAAAAACTACAAATTTTAAAATAGCTGCTAATTATTTAAAAAAGAAAAGAAAAAGTTTTGTAAAATTAAGAGAACCGGGTGGATCAATTTTTTCAGAAAAAATAAGAAAATTGATTTTAAATAAGAAGCTAAATCTGAATAATAAAACTGACCTATTGCTATTTTATGCTAGCAGATCTGAAAATTTTGAGAAAATAATTAAAAAAAATTATAAAAAAAAAATAATACTAATTGATCGATTTACAGACTCAACTATAGCGTATCAACATTATGGAATGAAAATTGATTTAAAAATAATCAAAATGTTAAATAAGTTTATAATTGGAAATTTTAATCCTAATGTAGTTTTTTTAAGCACTGTAAATTCAAAAAATTTACAAAAAAGACTCAGAAATAGATCTAAATTAAATAGATATGATAAATTTAAATCTAAATTTTATAAAAAAGTTCAGAATGGATATGAAAAAATATCAAGCAACAAGAGCAAATATATTAAAATTAATTCAAACACAAATACTATTAGCGAAGTAAAAAAAATCATAGTAAATAAGCTTGAGAAAATATTATAAATGTCTGAACATAAATTAATAGGACATGAAACATATTTAGAAAAATTTATAACACTCTACGAAAATAACAATCTTCCAAACAAAATTTTATTATCTGGTAAGAAGGGTATAGGAAAATATTTGCTTGCTGAAAAATTTTTATATAAAATTTTTAATTCTAATAACGATTACGAACTAATAAAAAACAAATCTCATCCTAATGTTTTAAATATTAAAAAGAATAATGATAAAAAAAATATAGAAATTGATCAAATTAGAGAAATCATAAAATTTACAAATCAATCTTCCTTTAATAATAAATCAAGATTTATAATTCTTGATGATGTCGAATTTTTAAATATTAATGCATCAAATGCCTTGTTGAAAAATTTAGAAGAACCGAATGAAAATGTTTTTTTTATTTTAATTTATAATTCAGAAAAGTTTTTAATAGATACGATAAAATCCAGATGTATAGAATTTAAATTAAGTATCTCCAATGAAAATACCAGAATAATAATCAATAATTACTTTAATGAGAATATTTATGATCAAATAAATTTAAATTTGATAAATTATTACTCAACACCTTATTTTTTAATATCATTAATAAATTATATGAATGAATATGAATTATCGTTATCTGAAACCACAATTGATGATTTATTAATTAATTTAATAAATAATAAGCATTATATTAAACAAGAGTTTATAAGAAATAATTTAAATATGATTATTGAATTATTTTTTTATAAACATATAAACACTACAAAAAAATTTTCATATAAAATTAAAGAGTATTATTATTCAAAACTATCTAATGTAAAAAAATTTAATCTAGATTATGAAACTTTTTTTTTAGAATTTAAGGATAAATTATTAAGTGAATAAAAATTATTATATAACAACGCCAATTTACTACCCTTCTGCAAAACCTCATATGGGACATGCATATTCAAGTATAATTGCTGATTTTTTTGCTCGTTTTAAAAAAATTGATGGTTTTAATGTTTTTTTTTTAACAGGCACAGATGAGCATGGATTAAAAATACAAAGATCTGCTGAAAAGTTAAATAAAGATCCAAAATCATTTTGTGATGAAATAAGTAAAACATTTGAGGATTTAACCAAAACATTAAACCTTTCTAATACAGATTTTATTAGAACTACAGAAGACAGACATAAAGTATCTGTGCAAAATTTATGGAACATACTTGAAAAAAATAACCAAATTTTTTTGTCTAAATATTCTGGTTGGTATTCTGTATCAGATGAGGCTTTTTACAATGAAGATGAAGTTGAAGAAAAGGACGGTTTAAAAATTGCTAAATCATCTGGTTCTGTTGTTGAGTGGGTTGAAGAAGAATCTTTTTTTTTTAAACTTTCAGAATGGGAAAAGCCCTTGTTAGAATATTATGAAAAAAATAAAAACTTTATTTTACCTGAAAGTAGAAGAAATGAGGTAATCAGCTTTGTCAAAAGTGGCTTAAAAGACTTATCTGTTAGCAGAAAAACATTTTCATGGGGTGTAAAAGTGCCGAGTGATGAAAATCATGTAGTTTATGTTTGGTTAGATGCGTTAACAAACTATTTAAGTTCTTTAAAATATCCTGACAAGGATAACGAATTATATAAAAATTTTTGGCCAGCAGATTTACATATTATTGGTAAAGACATTTTAAGATTTCATGCTATTTATTGGCCAGCATTCTTGTTAGCTGCAAAAATAGAGCCTCCCAAAAGAGTTTATGGACATGGATGGATCCTTTCTGGTGATGAAAAAATGTCAAAATCAAAAGGAAATATTTTAGATCCGTTAGAAATCATAAATGTCTATGGTCTAGATCCATTAAGATATTATTTACTTAAAGAAGTTTCTTTTGGTAATGATGGTAATATTTCTGAGGAAAAATTAGAAAATTGTATTAATAGCGATTTAGCAAATAATTTTGGAAATCTCTGTCAAAGAGTACTTTCTTTTGCTGAAAAAAATTGTTCATCTTTAATACCTGATCATAAATTTTCTAATGAGGATTTAGAAATTTTAAAACCACTAAATAATCTAGATAAAATAAGATCATTTATAGATAATCAAGATATAAACCAATATATGAGTTTTATTGTTGATAGATTGTTTTCTGCAAATAAATATTTTAATGATCAGGCACCTTGGAAGAAGAAAGATGATAGATTAAGGTTGAATACGATTGTTTATACTGCATTAGAATTAATTAGAAAAATTACTATTTTGCTTTATCCAGTAATGCCAGAAACATCAGTAAAAGTGCTAAATGTTTTTAATGAAACAGAAAATTCTATTGATTTTACATCAATTGATAATAATGAAATTTTAAAAAAAGATTTAAAAATAAATAAATTAGATATTTTGTTTAAAAAAATTGAAAAATGATAGACTCTCATTGTCATCTTGATCACGAACCTCTTTATTCAAATATTAGTGAAGTTATCAAACGTTCCAAGGAAAATGGATTAAAGAAAATTTTAACTATTTCAACCAATTCAAATAGCTTTGAAAATATTAAAGAGATTATAAATCTTGATGAAATAATTTATGGAAGTATAGGTATTCACCCTCATGAGTCTAGCAATGATTATATGGATAAAAAATTCATTGTTGAAAATGCCAATAAATTTAAAAAGATAATTGGAGTAGGAGAGACAGGATTAGATTTCTATTATGAAAATAGTCATAAAAATGATCAAATTAAAAGTTTTGAGACACATATAGAAGCCTCTATTGAACTTAAATATCCTTTGATAGTTCATTCTAGAAGTGCCGAAAGAGAAACTTTTGATATTTTAAATAAATATAAAAATAGCGATATTAAAATACTCATGCACTGTTTTACAGGTTCAAAAGAGTTTGCTAAAAAAATGATGACATTAAATGCGTATTTTTCTGCTAGTGGAATAATAACTTTTAAAAATAGTAATGATCTTCAAGAAACATTTCAAATGATTGAAAATGATAAAATTTTAATTGAAACAGACAGCCCCTTTTTAGCACCTATACCAATGAGGGGTAAAAAAAATGAACCATCTTATATTAAATATACTTTAGAAAAACTTTCAGAATTAAAATCAGTAAAATTTGATGAATTAGAAAATATTACAAATAGTAATTTTGAAAGATTATTTTTTCAAAAATGAGAATAAAATTTATAATATTAGGTTGTGGAAGTTCAATGGGTGTACCAAGACCTGATGGATTCTTTGGAAATTGCGATCCTAAGAATAAAAAAAATTATAGAACAAGATGCTCGGCACTCATTAAAACCTCAGATGAAAATATTTTAATTGATACATCACCTGACTTAAGACAGCAATTATTACGACATAAAATTAAGAAAATTGATAAGGTATTTTATTCACATATGCATGCTGATCAAACACATGGTATAAACGATTTAAGACCCTTTTATATGAATAATCAAAAACAGGTTAATGTTTATGCAGATAAAGAGACATCAAAATATTTAATGCAAAGCTTTTCTTATTGTTTTAAAAATTTTTCAACTGAATATCCAGCAACTTTAAAATTAAATAAATTGAATCCTAGTTTTTATATAAAACATAAAAATAAAAAAATTAAAGTTAAATCAATTACTGTAAAACATGGAAATGTAAAATCAAATTGTTTTATTATAGATAGAAAACTGGCTTACATTACCGACGTTAGTGATATTTATAAAAAAGATTATTCTTATTTTAAAAATTTAAAATATTTAATAATTGATTGTTTATGGTACAATTTTCATCCATCACATTTTAATTTAGAAAAATCATTATATTTTATAAAAAAATTTAAACCCAAAAAAGCTATTTTATCTAATTTATCAAATACTTTAGATTATAATCAACTTAAGAAAGTTATACCTAAAAATGTGTTACCTGCACATGACGGTCTTACAATTGAACTATAACAACTCTTCTATTTTATTTTTAATTTTATTTGATGTGGGTTTTGTAAAAGAACTAAATGTTTTCTCTACATTTCCCTGTTTATTGATTAATATTTTATGAAAATTCCACTTAGGAATTGCAGATTTACCAAAATTGTTTTCTGCCCACTTAAAAATCTCATGAGCATTTTCTCCTTTTACTTCTGTAATAGTTGTTAATGGAAAATTTATTTCAAAATTAACTTCACAAAATTCTTTTACCTCACTATTAGTTTTTTTTTCTTGATTGAAAGAATCTGAGGGTACTCCAAGAACAATAAGACCCTTGGATTTGTATTGATCCCATAAATCTTGGAGATCCTCATACTGTTTCGTGAACCCACAATAACTAGCAGTATTTACGATAAGTATAACTTTATCATGATAATCTTTTAATTTAATAATTTCTCCATTAATACTTTCTATTTTTAGATCATAAAAACTTTTATGATTATTACTCATTGCTAGATTTTTAAAAAAAAACATAATTATAGTAAAACTTATTATTATTAATCTTTTCATAGACTACTTACTTATTTGGTGTAAGTAGTATTAAGAAGTATCCAAATAAAGTGGATAATAATGACCCAGTTAAAACACCAATTTTAACTCCATCCATGTATTGCATATTTTCAACAAATGCCAAATTTCCAACGAATAAACTCATTGTAAATCCAATACCTGTTAAAACACCAACACCGTAAAAATTAAACCAGTTAGAATTATTAGGCATTTGCGCTATTTTCATTTTTATTGAAACATAAGAAAACAAAAATACACCTAATTGTTTTCCAACAAACAATCCTAACAATATTCCCAATGGGACTTTATTAAGTAATGATGCAAAAGATAAACCTTCTAATGAAACACCAGCATTTGCAAAAGCAAATAATGGCATAATACCAAATGCAACATATGGGCTAATCGCGTGTTCAATTTTTATTAGTAGCGAAAAGTCTTTATCTTTTTTTCTATGAGGTATGGTCATTGCTAGCAAAACACCAGCAATTGTTGCATGAATTCCAGAATTGTGAGTGAAATCCCAAAGAAATATTCCAACAATTAAATAGGGTAAAAATCTCTTTATATTGAATTTATTTATTACTAGAAGAACAATAAAGGCTAAAAGCATTAAGCTTAAATATTTAATGCTAAGATCACCTGAATAGAATACTGCAATAATTACTATGGCTCCTAGGTCATCTATAATAGCTAAAGCGGTTAAAAAAACTTTTAATGATAATGGAACTCTTTTACCCAATAATGAAAGTACTCCTAAAGAAAACGCAATATCAGTTGCGGAAGGAATTGCCCAACCATTCATTGTTTCATTGTCCCCAAAATTGATAAAAACATAAAATAATGCAGGTACTAACATTCCACCAACTGCAGCAATAATTGGAAGAAGAGCTTGTTTTATATTTGAAAGTTCACCTTGTAAGAATTCTCTTTTAATTTCCAAAGTTACAAAAAAAAAGAAAATTGCCATTAAAGCATCATTTATCCAATGTAGTACAGATAACTTTAAACCAAAATTATTTATTCCTAAAAATAAATATTTATTCAGTGTGGAAAAATATAATTCAGATAAATTGGAATTACTTACAACTAAAGCTATTATGGCTGCAAAAAGTAAAACGAGACCACTAGCGGCCTCTAATTTGAAAAACCATCTAAATGGTTTTGTAATTATTTGAATCATTTTACCTGACTAAATCTTTAATAAATAATTTCAAGTCATTTATTACTAGATACAAACTTTCTGACATTTGCACTATACCAGGAAATATAACTGATATATGATTTTTAAATGTGTCTATAAGCAAAATAAATGCAATAATTGAAATAATTATTAGAAATATTTTTTTAATAATATTGTTTTCTCTTGAAACTAAACTTTTATCAATAGACACTAATTCTTTTGATGTACTCTCTTTTGTTGAAGATTTTTTTGAAATTTTTTTTTTTATTTTTTTTGTTTGCTTTATAGGTTCATCAACTGGTTTTATATTTATCTCTGATTTAATTTCTTCAATTTGACTTTTTTTTGTGGTTTCAGCCTCTAAATTTATTTTTTCTTCTTTTTTATAAAACCACGTATGTTCGCAATTGCCGCACTTTAAAAGTCTACCTAAATCTGGAATTAACTTTTCATCAATATTGAACTTCTTTGAGCAAGCTGGACATTCAATGATCATAGATACTTATATATAGCAAATTTTACAAAATTTCCTTTTAAATAGTGATTAATATACTTTGAAATTTTTTTTATCTACTGTATTAGTACTCCATTCGGGGTGTAGCGCAGCCTGGTAGCGCACTTGGTTTGGGACCAAGGGGCCGTAGGTTCAAATCCTACCACCCCGACCATTTATATGAAAAAAGCAAAAATTTATAAACCGTCTAAAACTGCCATGCAGTCTGGATTAAAGAAATTCGATAAATGGATTATTGAATATATTACTGATGATCCTGGCACAAATCCTTTGATGGGGTGGGAGAGTTCTACTGATACTTATGGTGAATTAAAATTAGAATTTTCTACGAAAGAATTAGCAATTGAGTATGCAAAAAAAAATAATATTGATTTTGAAGTAATAGAACCGAATAAAAGAAAAATTACTTTAAAATCCTACGCTGACAATTTTACAAAATAATGTTTAAATTTTTTACAGAAAGAAGATGGTATGGTTGGAGTATATTTGGATCAATCTTCATATTAGTTTCCACCTGGTATCAAGTGCAATTGGATGTAAAAATTAATGAATGGTTTGGTGAATTTTATGATACGCTTCAAAAAGCTCTGACAGAGCCTGGTTCAGTAACAGAAACTGAATTTATTGGGTATTTGTTTACATTTGCAAAAGTTGCAGGTCTTTGGATTATAATTGCAATTATAACAGGATTTTTTGTATCTCATTGGGTATTTAGGTGGAGAACTTCGATGGCTGAGTATTACCACTCACAATGGTTAAAAGCTCGTTTAACAGAAGGAGCATCGCAGAGAGTTCAAGAAGACACTTTGAAATTTGCAAGAATAATGGAAGGTCTTGGCGTTGGACTTTTAGATAGTGTTATGACGCTAGTAGCCTTCCTACCAATATTATGGGGATTATCTAAACAGGTTGATGTTCTTCCATGGATTGGTGAAGTTGATCATGCTTTAGTTTGGGTTGCGATAATATCTGCACTTGGTGGAACAGTTTTATTAGCAGCTGTTGGTATAAAATTACCTGGCATTGAATATGATATTCAAAAAGAAGAAGCTGGTTATAGAAAAGAATTAGTTCATGGAGAAGATGATCCTATAAGGGCAGCGCCACCAACTATTGGTCAGTTGTATGATAGAGTAAGAGGTATTCACTATAAATCATACTTTCACTATTTATATTTCAATGCAGTTAAATGGAGTTATTTTCAGGGTATGGTAATTGTTCCTTATTTAGCATTAGCACCCACTATAGTATCAGGTGCAATAACATTAGGTTTTGTTCAACAGATAACTAGAGCGTTTGGAAGAGTTGAAAATTCATTGCAATACCTAGTTCGAAGCTGGTCTACTATAGTTGAATTGATTTCAGTTTGGAAAAGATTAAGTGAATTTGAGGCAAGATTAAAATATAATTCAGAAGAAACCACTGTTGAAAATATTTAATGTCTTTAAATAAAGATTTGATTAACTCACTTGTAAAAATTACTTCAAGAGCTGCAATTAATTGTTATCAATATCTTGGTAAAGGGGATAAAAAATTAGCTGATAAAGCTGCAACAGACTCAATGAGAAATGATTTAAATAATTTAGAAATTAATGGAGAAGTAGTGATAGGTGAGGGTGAATTAGATCAAGCACCAATGTTATATATAGGAGAAAAACTTGGAAAGGGTAATGGTCCAAATTTAGATATAGCAGTAGACCCTCTTGAAGGAACAAACTTTGCGGCAAAAAATATTCCAGGAGCAATATCAGTTTTAGCAATTTCAGACAAAGGAAATTTATTTAATGCTCCAGAAACCTATATGAATAAAATTGCAGTAGGTAAAGATATTCCATTCGATGCAACAGACTTAGATTATCCTATAAAAAAAAATATTTACAATATTGCAGAAGCCAAAAACAAAAATATTAATGAACTCACAGTTTGTATTCTTGATAGACCAAGACATAAAGAGATTATAGATGAATTAAAATCATTAAAAGTAAATTTAAAATTAATTTCAGATGGTGATATTTGTGGTGCTCTCTTAGTTACTGATAATAAGTATAATATAGACTTATTTTTAGGCATTGGAGGGGGTCCCGAAGGTGTTATTTCTGCAGCAGCTTTAGATGCTTATGGATGTAAATTTCAGGGAAGATTTTTATTTGCAACTGATCAAGATAAAGATAGGGCTAAAAAAATGGGTATATCTGAACTAAATAAAAAATATGAATTAAATGAAATAGTCAAAGGAGATAGTATTTTTTGTGCAACAGGTATTACTAACACTGAAATTGTTGCAGCTGTAAAAAAAGAAAATACAAAATTTATTACAGAAACTCTTGTCACACACAAAGAATCTACAATAGAAATTATAAAAAGTGAGGAACCTATAGCTTGATTATTTTTAATAATTGCAATAGAAACTCCATCTCTGGTCCCTTCGTCTATCGGTTAGGACACATGGTTTTCATCCATGAAAGAGGGGTTCGATTCCCCTAGGGACCGCCATAATGAAATACTTTGTTTATTTAATCATATCCAAAAATAAACAGAAATATATCAGCTACGTTGGATATACTAAAAATTTAAAGAAAAGATTAGCTAAACATAATGCATCGAAAGGAGCAAAATTTACTAGAGGTAGAAAATGGATATTGGCCTATAGTACAAGTTATGATTCAAAATCGAAAGCCATGAGAGAGGAATACAATCTTAAAAAAAATTATAAACTTAGAAACAAAATTAAATCTAATTTTTATCCATGAAAATCTCAATTCTACTTCCATATAAAGAAAATTTTTCTCCAAATTATGCAGGTGCAGTTTCACTTTTTTTAAATGATACGATAAAACTAAGTAAATATAAAAAAAATATTCATGTTTATGGAAATACTGATTTTAAAAAAAAATTATTACCTAATTATATTAATTTGAACTTTTCAAAATTACTCTTTAGAAGCAATAGTAAAGCTTATGTAAAAAAATTTCTGGAAAATGAACAAAAAAAAAAATCTAATTTAATAGAAGTGCATAATAGGCCAGATTATATTAATTCTATATATGAGATAAATAATAATATAGTTCTATATTTTCATAATAATCCTCTAGATATGAAATCATCAAAAACAGTGAAAGAGAGAATTGATTTATATAACAAAACAAAAAAAATAATTTTTAATAGTAATTGGACTCTTAAAAAATTTAAAAAAGGTTTAAATAGAAAATATAATACCGATAAACTAGAAGTTATTAATCAATCAACTAGTAAAAAAATAATTAATTTTAAAAATAAAAAAAAAATAATTTTATTTGTTGGTAGGTTAAATGCCTCTAAAGGTTACGATTTATTTGGAAAAGCTATTATAAGTGTATTAAATAATAATCCTGATTGGAAGGCGATAGTTATTGGTGATGAGCCGAGAGAAAACTATATTTTTGAACATAAAAATTTGAAAAATTTAGGTTTTCAAAAATATAATACCGTTACAAACTACTTTAGGAAATCAGATATTTCAGTTGTTTGCTCTCGATGGGATGAGCCGTTTGGCAGAACCGCCTTAGAGGCTTCAAGTGCAGGATGTGCTGTAATTATAACAAGTAAAGGTGGCCTTAGAGAGGCATCTCCAAAAGCCATGAAAATTAAGTCTTTAACTGTCAAAAATATTGAAAATTCGATCGAAAAACTTATTAAAAACGAGTCTTTTAAAAAGTCATTACAAAAAAAAATTTATAATCATTTTTTCTTAACGAATAATTACATTTCAAAAAAAATTGATAATTATAGAGATAAGCTAATTTAAGATTATTATATTTTAATTTTATTTAATGCATTATTTTTAAATATATTTGCCTCTCTAATATATCTTCTAACCATTTGTGTTGTTTTATGACCTGTCATAGCCATTATGCTTCGTTCATCAGCGCCTGAATCAGCAGCTACTGTTGCAAAACCCGACCTTAAACTGTGACCTGCAAAATTTTTGTTTTCGATACCTGCTAAATTTAAATACTTTTTCATTAATAAAACTACAGATTGATCAGTTAATCTTTTGTCTGTTAATGATAAACCTTTAGAAAATCTTCTAAAAATAGGTCCAGACTTAATTTTAGAAATTTCTAACCATTTTTTTAGATTTGTAACAGGACAGTAAATTTCATTATCTAAGTAGGGTAGTCCTTTAGTCATTCCTTCTCCAAATTGGTCTGTTTTTGATCTTTTAATAGTTATTTTTAGACCCTCAGGAACAAATTCTAAATCCTCATGATCAATTGAAATGAGCTCAGTTCTTCGAAAGCCTCCTCCAAAGCCAATTAAGATTATTGATTTGTCTCTAAGTTTGTTTATTTCCTCAGTTTTTTGTTTATTTATTACATTAATAATTAATTTTAAATGATTGATTAATAAGGGTTTTTTACCTTTCTGAATACTGCCTTTTACCCTTCTTATTCCCATTAAATTTTCTACTATAATAGGATGTTTGGTGTCTAGATAATGTCCTTTTAACTTATGAACCATGCTTATTGATACTAACCTTCTTCTTAAAGTGCTTAATTTTGAGCTTTTTGAGAGATGTGTCAAATATAGAGAAACTATTTTTGGCTCTGTTGGCAACGAATTCAAGCCATGCTTTGCACAGAAAATGTCAAAGTCTTTAAAATCAGATTTGTAAGCTCTTAAAGTATTATTTGCTTTTGAACTTTTAAGATTATTTAAAGTTGCTTCTTTTAGCGATTTTAGTTCTGTAGTTAGCTCATTCATATTATTACTATTGATAACAATTAATTATCATTAGTAATATATCAAGTGATTTTAAATGTCAAATGAATTAAAATCATTATTTCATGAGTATAGATGGCGAAATACCTACAAGCTATTTTTTTATCACATCTTTAGGTTTAACTATATTGAGTTATTTGGTTTACAAAAAAAATGGAAAATCATTAGAAGTGTATTTCTTATCTGTTTTAACGATAATTTTCTATATATCTTATTTTATTCTAATTTTCGTTGGACCTAGATAGTTTGTTAACGCTATTCACAGCTGTTAAAAACCCTTAATAATCAACTATAAAGTGATACCAATCATATTTGCACTATGATATTCTACAAAATGAATTAAGAGGCAACTCTTAACTGACCATCTGGGGAAAAATCGAGAGATTCAAGCCCAGAGGGCAGAAAACCACGCAGAGTAGCGCTAAAATTGTGTGGTGGAAGGCATGGCGGTAGCGCATACAACGACGTGCCAAAAACTACTGATCTTTGTACCTGAAAAGGTGCAGAGATGCAGGGTTTTTTTTTATGATCCTTAAAGGTACTAAATTTCAAATTAAAGTCTGGAAATATTTAAAAACTATCAAAAAAGGTAGTGTTCTAACCTATTCTGATGTCGCAAAGGGTATTAAAAAGCCTAGAGCTGTTAGAGCTGTAGCTAATGCTATTGGAAAAAACCCATATGCTCCTAAAATACCTTGCCATAGAGTAATCAGGTCTGATGGATCTCCAGGAGGATATTCTGGAAAAGGTGGTATAAAAACTAAGAAAAAACTGCTCAAATCCGAAGGAATTTTGCTCTAAAAGCTAGCAATACCAACGTTTTTTTTAAATTTAACAATATTTAGTAATACAATTTTAAATTCCCCTATTGGTTGCAGCTTATAAATTGAAATCTCTAAATTAGCCCTATATTTGGGGCATTAAACGCTATATTCATAAATTGCATTACTTAGGTAATTATTAATAAAAATATTATTTTTTTGTATATTTATATTGATTAATATTAAGAAATTTCCATAGATTTATTTTAAAATTTCTTCAAAATTGTTGATTTTATTGAATTGTTGTCCCCTATCTCATAATCTAATTTTATTATCTATTTTTTTGATTCAAATTCCTTCATATTTAATGATTATTTTTAATTAACAGCCCTTATTTTTTAATTGAAAATTTTTAATTTTACTCCTTTTTTTTTGTATTTTTTTTAAATAAAATTATTGTTAAGATATTCAATAAAATATAATAAATACAATAGTTTACATTTATTAATTAAAGTATTATATTAATATATAGTACATATATATTTACTTATATTTATGATAGTATTCTCTTTTAAAAACATATAATCCTGAAGAAACTATTATAAAAAGTCCAATAAAAGTATATTTATCTGGAAAATCCGAAAACACATAATACCCTAAAATAAGGTTAGTAATTATCTCAAAATAACCAAATGGCGCTAATTTTGAGGCATCAGCGTAACGAAGAGACAAAATGATTAATATATGGCCTAAACAGGCAAATATACCCATAAGAGCCATCCAAGACCATTGAATTGGTGTAGGATTAATCCAAACAATAGGAACAAAAAAAGATGCGATTATGGCCCCTACTACGCCAGTAATCAGCAATGTGAGTAAAGGACTATCTGTTGAATGCAATTTTCGAGTTATTATTAGATAAAAGCCGTAAAAACAGCCTGTTCCAACAGCTGCTAAACTAGCAAGATTAATCTCTATAATTCCAGGTCTTATAACAACTAAAATACCGAAAAAACCGACTAATACAGCAGTCCACCGTCTATATCCGACTTTTTCTTTAAGTAAAAATGGAGAAAGAGCAGTTGTGACCAATGGAGCAACGAATGCCAATGTTAACGCTTTTGCCATTGAGATTATAGAAATGGAGTAAAAAAAACATATATTTGCAAAAAATAAATACAAACCTCTAATTATTTGTAATTTGATATTTTGAGAAAACTTCAATTGTTCCCTAAAAAATAAAAACATTAAAAAAGTTGTGAACACAACTGTAAAAAAATATCTAGCCCACGTTATTTGAAAAAAAGATAAATCCGAAGATAAGTATTTTGCAATGGCATCCATAAAAGGCAAAACCATCCATGCGGATAAATTTAAAAATATTGCCTTCATTTAAGCAAAATATTTAAGAGCGATAAATACTGTTATTGGCACTGTAACCAATGACATTAAGGTAGAAACAACAATCATACTTGAAATATTATCAACAATCTTTTTTGGAGAATACATGGATGCAATTAAATATGTCAAAATTGCACTTGGCATAGATGATTGAATAAGAATTACACCTGCTCCAAAACCAGATAAATTAAAATATTTAATTAAAGTAAAACCAATTATAGGACCTATTACAACTCTACCGATCGATGAAATTATAGAACTTTTTAATGAAAAAACTTTAAGTTGAGTCAAAGATATACCTAGAGACATCAGTATTAGAACAATCATTGTGTATCCTAGCAGCATAACGGTATTTAAAACAACCACAGGCATTTTGAACTCAAAATAAAGGAACAAAATTGATATAATAACTGCATATATTGTGGGACTTTTAATTATTGTGTTTAGGTCAAATTTTTTTTTTGATAGAAAAATATTTACTGTAAAATGCAAAACAACTACTAGCGATGAAATTGCTGATGCTACTCCCATACCTAAAGTCCCGTAGGCAAATAAACACATTGGTATTCCAATATTTCCTGTATTAGGCAAAAAAAAGGGTGGTAATTCTCTTGAAATATCTTTTTTCATAAAAAATAAAAAGAGAACTCCAATTAAAGCAAATGACGACAATAAAATTATAGAATAAATGAAATACTCAAAAAATGTTTCATAAGTAACTCCTGATGATGTTATCGCAAAAATAAATAAAGCAGGAGCGCCAAATGTAGATGAATAATTGGTTATAAATTTAGTATCAAATTTTGGATTTTTTTTTCCAATAAAATAACCAATACCAACTATAAAAAAGACAGGAAAAAGAACTTCTAAAAGCTTTAAATAAAGTTCCATTAAAAAAGTCTTAATAATACAGGGTTTTTAATAATATTTTTATTTGATTTAAAAGATTTAATACATTTTTGATAATCTTTTTCAAAGGATTTGTGAGTAATGATTACTATAGATGCAGTTTTATTTTTATTATTTGGTATTTGTATTAATCTTTGAACAGAAATTTTATACTTAGCAAATTTATTAGTGATTTCAGATAGAACACCCGGTTTATCTTTAACTTCAAGTCTAATATATAATGCGTTAGAATAATTATCTGTATTATAAATTGATGGAGACTTCCTTTTATTATGTGATATTCCAAAAGGATATTTGATATTCCCACGTAAAATTGACAAAAGATCAGACATCAAAGCAGATGATGTTGGTCCAGGACCAGCACCTTCTCCTTGCAAAACACTCTCCCCCACTGGATTACCTTCAATTATTACAGCGTTCATAACACCATTAACGTTTGCGATGTAGGTATTTTTTTTAATTAAACACGGATGTACTCTTTCAAATAATTTATTATCAGCTATTTCCGTTATACCCAATAGTTTAATTTTATAATTTAATTGATTTGCAATTTCTAAATCCTTGTATTCAATATTTTCAATACCCTCCATTAAACATTTTGAATTTGAAACTTTATTATTAAATGCTAAAGCTGAAAGAATTTTAACTTTAGCTAAAGCATCGTAACCATTTAAATCTAATTTTGGATTACCCGGTTCAGCATAACCTAATAGTTGAGCTTTTTTTAATACAGTAGAAAAGCCAGACTTAGTTTCTTCCATTTCAGATAATATATAATTACAAGTGCCATTTAATATTCCATATACTTTACTTATCTTATTAGTTGCTAGACCTTCTTTAATAATTCTTAATACAGGGATTCCTCCTCCTACTGACGCTTCAAATTCTAAATTAACCTTATTTTTTTCAGCAAGTTTAGAAAGATTATTACCGTGTTTAGAAATTAATGCCTTATTAGGAGTTACAACATGAATTTTATTCTTAAGCGCAAATTCTACAATTTTTTTTGATATACCATCAGATTGCCCTATGGCTTCAATTAAAATATCAATTTTACTATTTTTAAAAATTTTAAAGGGATCTTTATAAAATATTTTCTTATTAATTCTAAATTTTCTTTTTTTATTAATATTTTTAGCTGAAATTGCAGAAACAGAGATAATTTTTCCAGTTTTTTTTAGAATATCTTTTTTTTTTGTATTTAATTCATTATAGAGATAATTACCAATCTGCCCTAATCCAACAATTGCTATATTAAGTTTTTTAGTCATATCAATCATCTAAACTTGGAAAACTACTATTTTTTCCATAATTAATAATTTTATTTTTAAAATCCTCGAAAGAAATATTTTTATAAATATCTAAATTTGGTTTTTCAACCATATCATCATTTTTTTTCTTTAAAAATGGACCAAAGTTTTGGTTAGAACAATTATTTATAAATAATAAAATTAATAAAATTATCGGTATTCTCATCAATATAATCCTTCGTCAGATTTATATCCAAATAAAATATTCATATTTTGAACAGCTTGTCCACTACCACCCTTAATCAAATTATCTATTGCTGACAATATAATAATTTTATTCTTATATTTGCTCTCACATACAGAAATATGACAGTTATTTGTGTTTATTACCTCATTAGTTCCTAAAAAAGTATTTGGTTTCAAAATTTTAATAAATTTATTATTTTTGTAATATTTTTTTAAAAAAGAATAAATTTTTTCAAGAGAATCATTTCTTTTTAGATCTAAATACATAGTAGTTAATATTCCTCTAAACATTGGTGAAAGATGAGGTGTAAATTGAAATTTTACCTTTTTGCCAGTTTTTATTTTTAGTTCCTGGTCAATTTCTGAATTGTGTCTATGAAAGGCTAAACCATAAGCACTTAATGTCTCATTTAAAAATTTGTTGTTATATTTTTTATGTATATTTCTGCCTGCACCTGAATAACCAGATTTAGAATCAATTATGATATTGTTTGATTTAACAACATTTTTATTAATTAACGGTATTAAGGGTATTAAAATTGATGTTGGATAACAGCCTGGACAAGAAATTATCTTATATTTTTTAATGTTTTTATTATTTAACTCAGGTAAAGAATAAATACTTTTTTTGATTAATTTAGGTGCATTGTGTTTGATTTTATACCATTTCAAATAATCACTGGCTGATTTAAGTCTAAAATCTGCCGCTAAATCGATTAAAATATTTTTATTTTGCAAATTTTTTGAAATTTTTTGTGCCTCTCCATTAGGTAATGCAGTAAATATAACATCAACATTTTTTAACAACTCTTTATTAAATTTAACAATATTTGGTAATTTATATTTATTAAAGTATTTATCATAAGAGCTAATTTTCTTACCTACAGAGGTATCACCACAAAGATATTTAATATTAACTCTTTTATGTTTAGTTAATAATTTGACCAATTGAATACCTATGTATCCGGTAGCCCCAGCAACTAATGCATTAATCTTAGACATATTGTAATATAACAGTTGTTTAATAAAATGATATTATCTTTTAGAGAATTGATAACTTCTTCTAGCTTTTGCACGACCAGGTTTTTTTCTCTCAACTGATCTAGAATCTCTAGTGGTAAGTTTTTCTTTTCTAAGTGTTGGTTTTAGATTTTCATCAAATTGCAATAGTGCTCTTGATATACCATGTACTAATGCTCCTGCTTGACCTGTGTGTCCACCACCAACAACTTGGGATCTAACATCGTATTCTGTAGATTGATTGATAATTTCAAATGGTCTCAGTATTTGCATTTTATGAGTAGCTCTTGTGAAATAATCATCTAAATTTTTACCATTAACGTAAATTTTACCAGTCCCCTTTTTTAACCAAACTTTTGCAATTGAAGTTTTTCTTCTACCTGTTGCATATTTTGCATCTTTAAAATCTAATTTTAGTTTTGAAGATGTAGATTGATTTGTTTCCATTTTAATTTCTTACAATATTTTTTGAGTTAAGTTTTCCAATTTCTATTACTTCAGGGTTTTGTGCTGAATGAGGATGATCCGATCCTGAATAAACCTTAAGTTTAGTTAGTTGTTTTTTAGCTAAAGGACCGCCAGGCAACATTCTTTTGACTGCCATTTTTAAAACTTCACCTGGTTTTGAAGATTGTAATATTTCAGGTGTTGTTTCTTTAATTCCACCAGGATGCCCAGTATGTCTATAATATTTTTTGTTTGAAAACTTATTCCCTGTAAATTTTAATTGATCTACGTTTTTAACAACAACAAAATCTCCACTATCCATATGAGGAGTAAATGTTGCTTTGTTTTTTCCTCTAAGAATTTTTGATACAACAGTTGCTAATCTTCCAACTACAGCTCCAGTTGCGTCAATTTCAAACCATTTACTATTGAGGTCATCTTTTTTAAGAAATTTAGTCATAATTGCGGGATTAATACTTATAAATCGATATATTGTCAAACGATATACAGTTAGAACTTAAGTCATTTTTGATAGTTTTAACTAATAAATAGGCTATAAATAAGCGATAATATTTGTTTATAATAAATCTTAAAATTTAAACAGGAGCAACTAAATGTCAGACAAAAAAGGAATGGATCCCAAAACATATAAATTTGATACCCTTAGTTTACACGCAGGTTATCAACCTCATAAAAATGCTGGTTCGAGACAAGTACCAATATACCAAACAACATCATATCTATTTGATGATGTAGACCATGCTGCAGCATTATTTAATTTAGAAAGGGGTGGACATATTTATAGTAGGATATCAAATCCGACAGTAGCCGTTTTAGAAGAGAGAGTTGCTTCATTGGAAGGTGGAACAGCTGCACTTGCTACATCGTCTGGTATGAGTGCAATATTTCTTGCAGTTATGACTCTTTGTGAAGCAGGTGACCATTTAGTTGTATCATCCCAGCTTTATGGAGGAACTGTAAATTTATTTAGATTAACACTTCCAAAATTTGGAATTAAAACAACTTTTGTAAAACCAAGAGACACAGAAGGATTTAAAAAAGCAATTCAAAAAAATACAAAAGGTATTTTTGGAGAACTTGTAGGTAATCCAGGAAATGAAATAATGAATATGCCTGAGATTGCTAAAATAGCTCATGACGCAGGTATTCCTTTAATGGTAGATGCAACTTATCAAACACCTTATCTATGTAAACCCATAGAACACGGTGCTGATATCGTAGTTCATTCACTTACTAAATGGATGGCAGGACATGGATCTTCAATGGCTGGTATAATTGTTGAAGGTGGTAAGTTTGACTGGATGCAAAATGATAAATTTCCAACAATGACACAACCTTATGAAGGTTACCATGGATTATCTTTTGCTGAAGAATTTGGACCAACAGCTTTTACGATGAAAGCAAGAGCAGAAGGTATGAGAGATTTTGGTCCTTGTCTAAGCCCTCAAAATGCATGGAATGTGTTACAAGGTATAGAGACACTTTCTGTCAGAATGAAAAAACATTGTGAGAATGCTGAAAAAATGGTCGAGTATTTATTGGGTCATGAAAGTGTTGCTTGGGTTTCACACCCTAGTGTACCAGATCATCCTGATCATGATTTGGCAAGCAAATTATTACCAAATGGTAAAGGATCAATGATAGCATTTGGAATTAAGGGTGGAAAAGCTGCAGGTGAAGCATTTATTAATAATGTTAAACTTGCATCTCATTTAGCAAATGTTGGGGATACAAGAACATTGGTAATTCATCCAGCATCAGCTACACATTCTCAAATGGACGAAGCTACATTAAAATTTGCGGGTTTATCCCATGATATGATCAGATTATCAGTTGGTATTGAAGATATAGATGATATTAAAAACGACTTTGAAAATGGATTTAGAGCTGCTAGGAAACCTAGACTCGTATCCAATCAATGAAGTTTCAGGTAAATAATAACGAGGTCTATGCTTCTACGGGAGGCAGACCTTTCGACAAAGATAAGCCATTAATAATATTTGTCCATGGGAGTGGACTAACTCATATGACGTGGGTTTTGCAAACAAGATATTTTGCATTCCATGGGTATAGTGTTTTGGCTTTAGATATGCCAGGTCATGGATTATCAGGTGGCGAAAGTTTAAAATCAATTGAGGATATGGCTGATTGGGTCAGTGATGTTATTGATGCAGTTGGATATAAAGAAGCTTCGTTAGTTGGTCATTCACAAGGATGTTTAGTTACTGTTGAGTGTACAGCAAGGAATCCTGATAAAATTAAAACATTAAGTTTAATGGGTGGCGCTGGTGCGATTCCAATGAACCCTGAATTATTATCTTTAGCAGAAAATAATGATCCTAAAGCTGTTGAATTAATGATGGACTGGGCCCATGGGCCCGCTGGTCATTTTGGTGGTCACCCTGTGCCAGGTTTATATCATATTAATACTGGTTCAATGTTAGCTAAAACTAGAACAATTAAAAATACCCTTGGTGTAGATTTTAGAGCATGTGATAATTACAAAAATGGTTTTGAGGCAGCTAAACAAATTAAGATACCTACACTTTCTATACTCGCTACCGACGATAAAATGTGTCCAGTAAAAGAAGGAAAAAAACTAGCTAATTTAATTGAAGGAAGTCAAATAGATATAATTGATAATTGTGGACATATGATGTTATTGGAGGAAGCTGATAGAGTATTAAATGTTTTGAAAAAATTCATAACAAAAAATTATCCAGCAAATAAATAAATATATATTATCAATTATGAAAAAAAATTTTAGATTTTTTGATAACAGGCAAAAATATCTCCTTTTTGTTACTACAACTAATGAAAAGAATAAGATTGCTGATGCATTAAAACCTATCGTACAAAAATTAAAACCAAAATTTCCAGCATTAAAAATATTTGATGCAGGTATGGGTGACGGATCATTATTGATGAGTGTAATGAGGCAATGTCATCAAAAAATGCCACATATTCCTATATTGGTTAGTACAAAAGAAATAAGTATGGAAGATGTTAGATTGGGACTTGAAAAACTTCCAGATCGGTTTGTCGAACATAAAAATACAGTATTTGTTATATCTAATTTAAATTATTCAGAGTCAACTGCACTTAAATCGAATGACAAAAATAAACAAAAAAAAATGAATTGGAAAATAGTTAAACTTAAAGGAAACTCTTCACTCGATTTTTCAAATCAATTAAGGAGACTAAATCAGGAATTTTTAAATAAAAAATGGCAAATTGAAAGAAATCCTAAAAACGGAAATCCTACATATAAGGAGCCATCTGTAATTGTAATTTATAGAAAAGATCAAGAATTTTCATTGAAAAAAGTTATTCCAAAAAAAAATAATGGAAAAAATAATTACGACTTAATCATTGCATCTCAACCTTATAGATCAAGAATATCTGCAGAGAAAAAAGTGAAGTACGTTATTGATCCAATGATAAAATCATTAGATAAGAAAGGTAAATTAGTGGTAGTTCATGCATGTGGAAATGATCCAGGAAACAAAATTATTAAGAAAATCTGGCCAAAAGAAAAACCATTTCCTTCACTATACGGATCAATAATTCAATATATAAAAAAAAATACAGACAATGAAATTTTGAAAAATTTAAAATTTAATAAAAAACAAAATATTAAATATGTCCTTCGTGCATTACCAAATGAAATTAGTGGTGGTATTGCTACTTCATTAATATTTTCAGCATGGAATGCTGCAGTATATGTTAACCAAATTTCAGATGAGCAAATAATGAATGCAGAAAGAAAGAAATATTACCAAAAAGTTGTAAAAGATATTGTTAATAAAAATAAAGGGTTATATTTTAACAATGAACTATTTGTAATTGAAAAAAAATGATCAACTAAATCTATTCTTGTATAAAAAATATAAAGATGATGTTATTAATAATATTGAACTAAATTGGTGCAAAGATGCAACTAAAATACTAGCACCTGACAAAACGGTAAAAATTCCCAATATAATTTGTAACAAAATAATTAAACCTAATATAGATACAGCTTTAAATAAATAAAATATTTTTTTCCGATAAGTTATATATGAAATCACTATGAAGATAATGAATATTAAATAAGCTAGATTGCGATGTAAATATTGAACTAATGATGGATCGCTAAAAACAGATAATTTAAATAAACTTATAAATTTACTGTCATCTGGAAAATATGAATTATCCATTAGTGGCCAAGTATTATATATTTTTCCTGCGTCCATGCCTGAAACGAATGCACCAATAATAATTTGTAAGAAAATTAATAGTAAAAAAAATTCAGGAATATAATTATTAATTTTTTTATCCTTTATATTTAAATTTAATAAACTTAAATAATTCCAATAAACTAAAGATAAAATAATAAATGCAAATAAGAGGTGAACTGATAACCTAAAATGACTTACATCTGTATTTTTTACAAGACCACTCTGGACCATGTACCAACCTAAAAATCCCTGAAAACAAATCAAAAAAAAGATAAAATAAAAATTATAAAGTTTTTTAACACCCAATTTGATAGAAAAGAAAATTAAAGGTATCAGAAAAGCCAATCCAATAACGCGACCAAAAAATCTGTGTGCCCACTCCCACCAAAATATTACCTTGAATTCACTTAAAGTCATTGAATAATTTTGGAGTTCAAATTCAGGTATTTGCTTATAAGCTTCAAAATAAGCTATCCATGCATTATTGTTTGTTGGTGGAAAAAAGCCTTTAAAAAATTCCCATTCAGTAATTGATAGTCCAGAATCTGTTAGTCTTGTTAAACCTCCAACAACTATCATTGCTGAGATCAAAATAAACATAATTAGCAACCAATTAGATATGTATATTCTGTATTTTGTATTTATTTCGGTATACATAATTGTTTAAATATAATATTTATTTATAAATCCAATTGATCAAATGTCGCCTGATAAAAGAAAAAAATTAAACATACTGAGAAAGAAATTAGATTTACTTGATAATAAACTTATTAAATTGATAAAAATTAGAACTAATATAGTTAAAGAAGTTCTAAAACTTAAAACCTACAAACATGAGATCGTTGACAAGAAAAGAATTTCATTAATTCTTAAAAATATAAAAAAAAAATCAATTAAAAACAAAATAGACCCAAAGATAACTAATCGAATATGGAAAAATATGATTATGTCTTATGTTGATTTTGAAAGAAGAAACTTTAAGAAAAAATAATTATTTGCTATGCGGGGGTAGTTTTTTTTCGACAAAAATTTCATGCTTTCTTGTAGCAGGATTATATTTTTTTGCCTTTAATTTAATTTTTGCTTTCTCTCCACCAGCGGGCTTTTTTACATAATAAAAAAAAGGGCTATCAGGTTTTGCCTCTGGAACTAATCTGACTTTGACATGTGTTTTTTTAGCCATTGGATTTAATTTCTTTAATAATATTTGCTATTTTATTTAACTTAATTTTAATATTTTTTTTGTTTATAGTTTTATAATTTTGTTCGTCAAGCTTTGAATTATTATATTCAAGTTCTTTTTTAGCACCTTTTATTGTCATTCCTTTATTTTTTAATAAAAATTTAATTTTTTTTAAAATCTCAATTGTTTTAACATCATAATATCTTCTATTGCCAGCAAATAAATGTGGTTTTATGTTTTTAAATTCTTTCTCCCAAAATCTAAGAGTATGTGTGGATAATTTACCAGTTTTTTTATCCACTAAATTTAACATTTTTGCAACCTCACCAATTGTTTTGTAGGATTTACAATTTTTATTCATTTTTATTTATGTATTTTTTTAATTGATTTGATGGTTTGAATAATACAACATTTCTTGCTGAAATAATTTTTTTTTCAAGTGTTTTTGGATTTCTTCCAATTCTACTTTTTTTGTGTCTTAAAATAAAAGTACCAAATTTAGAAATCTTAACATTTTTGTTTTTTCTTAATTCACTTAAAATAATTGAAAAAAAATCTTCAAGTAAGTTTTCACAAATTTTCTTTGAAAATCCAAGCTGCATATATAATGAGTTTATTATTTCTTTTTTTGTTAAATTAATCCTCATTTTAAATTATATTTTTTTTTATTTTATCAATTAAATTTCCTTTAATAATTTTCTCACATACTTTAAGAGAATTAGCAAAACCAATTTCATCTGTAGAACCATGACTTTTAATAACGGGTTTATCCAAACCAAGTAATATTGCTCCATTATATAATCTTGGATCTAATTTATTTTTAAATTTTTTTAAATTTTTTAAATTTAATAAGGATGATAATTTTCCAATTAATGTTGAATTTAAAGCTTGCTTAAGTTCAGATGTTATAAAATTTGCAGTTCCTTCAGCTGTTTTTAAAGCAATATTTCCTGTGAAGCCATCAGTTACAATTACATTTACTTTTCCATCCATTATATGATTACCTTCGATATAACCTTTAAATTCAAATAATGAATTTTTTTTTTCATTTAGTATCTGATATGTATTTTTAATTATATTATTACCTTTTAACTCTTCAGATCCAATATTTAATAATGCGACTTTAGGATCTTCATTTTCAAATAAAGATTTATGTAATGCCGAACCCATTAAGCTAAAATCAACTAAATTTTTTTCATTACATTCTATATTTGCACCTAAATCCAAAACTACATTCATTCCATTTTTATTTGGCCATAAAGCTGATAGAGCTGGCTTCTCAATTTTTTCTATCATATTTAAATTCAGTTTTGCTATTACAAATAATGCACCTGTATTACCTGCAGATACAATTGCATCAGACTCATTTTTTTTTAAGCTTTCTATTGATAGCCACATACTTGTATCCTTACCTTTTTTTGCTGCTGAAAGAGGACTATCCGTATCTTTGATAAACTTATTTGAGTGGATTACTTTGTAACATTTACTTGAAATTTTAGAATTTTCAATCAGCGGGTCTATTAGATTTTTATCACCAAAGATATTATAAAAAATATCATCTGTTTCTTTGCTATGGATTTCTATGCCTTTTATAACTTTACTAGGAGAGTTATCACCACCCATTGCATCAACTGCAAATTTTATTGGGTTGTTCATAATCAATCTTTATTCTTTAGGATCTAGTACTTGTCTACCTTTATAAAAACCAGTTTTAAGATCCATATGGTGAGACAAACGATACTCACCTGATTTTTTATCTTCAATTATATTCTTAGAGTTAACTCTAATGTGTGATCTTCTTTTACCAGATCTGGATTTAGTTACTTTTCGTTTTGGTACAGCCATAATAAATTTAAAGGTTTATTATATCTTTTGTGAGATTATTAAAAGTGTTTTTTGTCAAAAAAATCCTATATTTTTCAAAATAATTCAAATAATTATCAAAATTTGACGTTCCTTCTATATAAATTTCAATGATTTTTTTTTTTTGAAAGTCATTTTTAGTTTCCCAATTATTAATTTTGTCTATTATTGAAAATAAAAGATTGATATATTCTTTCATTTTTTTATTAATTGTTGCATCACCATAACCAATTTCTCTAATTGATAATTCGATTTGTCTAACAGTAAAATCAAAAAAATTTTGAAGATTTTTTTTATCTTCAATATTCTTATATTCCTTAAATAAAAAACCCAAATGAAAAAATAAAATTATCATACGATCATAAAAAGTATCCTGTTTTTTTGTATTGTATAGATTTTTATTTCTGGTTAGTTTTATTAAATTATTATAAACATTTAAATATATGTCATTCATAAAATTATTTTATTTATTAATTTTTATTATTACAGTTAACTGTTCTGGAAATAAAGTATCAAATTATCATGGAGTAAAATCTTTAGAAACAAAGTTTCAAATTATTCATTTAAATAAGACTAATAAAAATGATCTTATAAGTCTAATTGGTCCACCTTCGATTAAAAGTGATTTTAACAATAATAAATGGTTTTATTTAGAGAGACAAAAATCAAACCAATCTCTGTTTAAACTGGGTGCTCAGAAAATTAAAAAAAACAATATTCTCGTTGTTGAGTTAAATGATAGTGGCATTTTAATTAACAAAAAACTTTTAAACCTTGATAATATGAACGATGTAAAATATCTAAAGGCTGAAACCAACAAAGAATTTAAAAATAAAAATGCTGTTTATGATGCTTTAAGTTCTTTAAGAGAAAAAATTAATGCTCCATTAAGAAATAAAAAATAGCTATCCAGCTATCACTGCTAATAATAATAAGGCAACAATGTTGGTTATTTTTATCATTGGATTAACTGCTGGCCCAGCTGTATCTTTATATGGATCACCTACTGTATCACCGGTTACAGCTGCTTTATGAGCCTCTGAACCTTTTCCACCAAATTTACCGTCTTCAATGTATTTTTTTGCATTATCCCAAGCTCCACCTCCTGCTGTCATCGAAACAGCAACAAACAAACCAGTTATTATAACTCCAAGCAACATCGCTCCTACAGAAGATAATGCCGCTACTTGTCCGCCTATAGGTAAAATTATTAAATACAAAACTATTGGCGATAATACTGGTAATAATGATGGAATAACCATTTCTTTAATTGCAGCTTTTGTTAATAAATCAACTAATTTTCCATAATCAGGCTTTGCTTTTCTTTTCATTATACCTGGAATTTTTTTAAACTGTCTTCTCACCTCGATCACAACAGCACCACCCGCTCTTCCAACAGCCTGCATGCCCATGGATCCAAAAAGATATGGCAACATTCCTCCAATTAACAAACCAACAACAACAAATGGATTAGATAAATCAAATGTAACAACTATACCCTCTAATTTAGAACCAGCTTCTTTTGAGAAATGTTTAATATCTTCAGTATAAGCCGCAAATAAAACAAGTGCTCCTAATCCAGCAGATCCTATGGCATAACCTTTAGTTACAGCTTTAGTTGTGTTTCCAACTGCATCAAGCGCGTCAGTAGTTTTTCTCACATTTTTAGGTAGATTTGACATTTCCGCAATTCCACCAGCATTATCTGTTACAGGACCATACGCATCAAGCGCCACAACCATACCAGCCAATGCAAGCATTGTAGTCACAGCAATAGCAATACCAAATAATCCAGCAATAGAATTAGTTAATAAAATTCCTGCTACAATTATTATTGCAGGAATAGCTGTTGCTTCCATTGATATAGCTAAACCTTGAATTACATTAGTACCATGGCCTGTAGTTGACGACTCCGCAACACTTTTAACGGGTCTATAATCTGTACCAGTGTAATATTCAGTTATCCAAATTAACAATCCAGTAATAACTAACCCTATGACACCACAATAATATAAGCTCATCCCATTAAAGGAAACTCCGTTTGCTGAGTAAGCTGTATCTAATCCTATTACGTAATCTGTTATTGGATATAAAATAACTAAAGATAAAATGGCTGTAGCAACAAAACCTTTGTATAAAGCATTCATTATATTTTTTGATTGTCCAAGTTTTACAAAAAAAGTACCTACTATGGATGTTAAAATACAAGCCGCACCAATACTTAATGGATAAACCATCATATTTAAATCTGACACAAAGAATATTGATGAAAGAACCATAGTTGCAACAATCGTAACTGCATATGTTTCAAAAAGATCAGCTGCCATACCTGCACAATCTCCAACATTATCTCCAACATTATCTGCAATAACAGCAGGATTTCTAGGATCATCTTCTGGAATTCCAGCTTCTACTTTTCCTACTAAATCTGCACCTACGTCAGCACCTTTTGTAAAAATTCCACCACCTAATCTTGCAAAAATAGATATTAAAGAAGCACCAAAACCTAAAGCCACTAATGCATTTACAATTTCCCTTTCATCAACACCAGCTGATAATAAAATGTAATAATAAACTGCTATAGCTAATAAAGCTAAACCGGCAACAAGCATTCCTGTAATTGCTCCAGATTTAAACGCTATTGAAAGACCTTGAGATAAACCTTTTCTTGAAGCTTCTGCTGTACGTACATTTGCTTGAACAGACACCAGCATTCCAACGTAACCAGCTATACCTGATAAAGCTGCACCAATTAAATATCCAATTCCAACTAATAATGAAAATGCAAAACTAATAATAACTAAAACAACAACACCAACTATAGCGATTGTCTTGTACTGTCTGTTCAAATAAGCCTTTGCACCTATTTGAATAGCAGAAGCAATTTCCTGCATCCTTGCATTACCTGCACTGGCATTCAAAATTGAAGATCCTGTTACAAATCCATAAACAATGGATAAGATACCAGCAAAAATTGTGTATAATAAAATTGTATCAACAGACATATAATTCCTTAAATAAGTGTTTTAGTTATTTTTTAAAATGCGGACATTACAAAAAAGATTATAAAAGGCAATATTTAACTTCTTAGAATATGTGAGAATAACCTTGGTATTTGATGTATTTTATTGGAATTCTCCTATTATCTAATAGGTAACTTTTTGATTTAGTATTAATTTGCCCAATAATAGAAATTTTTTGATTCATTTTAGAGGATAAAGTCTTTATATATTTTCTCTTTGACTTGGAAGCTGTAAATAAAATTTGATAATCATCACCATTGAATAAATAGTCTAATGTCTTCAATTTTTTGTATTTAATTAATTGTTTTAAATGATTTGATATAGGGATCTTATCTATATCGATTAAATAACCAAGTTTTTGTTTATTTATTAATTTATTCAGATCAATTACCAATCCATCAGATACATCCATAGAGCAGTTTGCAATTTTAAAAAGATGTAAACTAAACTTTATAGGTAGATTAGGTGAATAATATTTTTTAATAAAATATTTTTTTTGAATTGAATTTAATTTGATTTTGTTTTGTAAAGCTTTTAATCCAATATAGCTATCACCTATATTGCCTGTTACATAAATATCATCTCCATTTTTAGCTTTGTTTCTATAAACAATTTTATTTGAATATCCTAAAGAAATAATTGTAAAACTTAGATTTTTTGAGGATGTAGTATCACCACCTGATAATTTTATATTAAATCTATTTTGTTCATTTGATAAAGATTTGTTAATTAATGACATATTTTTTTTTGTAAAATGTTTTTTGTTACCTGAGCCAGCTAAAAAAAAGTAATTTGGCTTAACCCCTTTAGCATAAATGTCTGATATAGATGATCTTATTATTTTTCTTATAACAAGATCAGGTTTATTAAAATTTAAAAAGTGAATACCCTCATTATAAGTATCAACAGAGATAACTAGTTTTTTATTTTTATCGAAAAAAACATCATCATTTAAATTAAGCGAAGATGGATTATTTTTAGATAATTTTTTTAAATAACTATTTATTAAGAATTCTTCATTCATCAGTTTCTTAATTTCTTTGAAATTTTATCAAGCAAAGCATTTAAGTATTTTGTTTGTGATAAATCGATAAAGAAATTAGAAGCATTAAGGTATTCTTTAATAATTATCTTTGAGGATATTTTTGGTTTATACATTAATTCAAAAATCGCACTTTTTATTATTACTTGAAAAACTTTATCTAGGTTTGATATTTTTAAATCTTCATTTAAATGATTTATAATTTCCTCATGAATTACGTCATCTCTTTCAATTGTACCGTTTACTACATCTTTTATAAATTTTTTAAAACGATGTTTTGGAAAATTTAATTTTACTTCATTGTTATAATACTTGCTGTAAAGCTTCTGAATTATAATAACTCTTGGATTATTTTTTTTACTAAAATGAAGCGACATTCTATAAAGATAATATAGTTTTTACTGCATTGGCTGCTTCTCTACCTTTTTTGCCACGTGCTATAGCTTGATTTTTATTTAAACAAGTAATTATTCCATTACCAATAGGTTTTTTTGACTCCACAGATATATTCATAATTGCATCAGTAGTTGATTTAGATATAAAATCAAAATGAGGTGTTTGACCTTTAATTACACATCCTAGTGCTACAAAACCATCATATTTTTTTAAATTTTTAGAAATAACTACTGGTATCTCGAATACACCTGGAACAGAGATTACATTAATCTTTGCAAAATTTTTTAGTTCATTCTTGGCACTTTTAAGAAGAGCTTTTGAAATATCTTTATAATAGTTTGCTTGTATAATTAATACTTTATTTTTCATTTTATAATTTCTTGTTTAACAATCTTGATACCATAACCATCCAACCCAACAACCTTTTTTAAAGTTCTAGTAACTAATATCATTTTCTTTATTTTTAAAGATTTAATTATTTGAGCTCCAATACCATAACTTTTTATTAATTGATCCTTTTCCTTAGTTTTAGACTTTTTATATTTAAATTCTTTAAGTGTTTGAGTAACAGATTTTAAATTTGGATCTCTTATAAAAATCATAACGCAATTGCTGTATTTTTTAAAATATTTTAAAGTTTTTTCGAATGAATTAGGAAGTTTTTGATTAATTAGATAATTTTGAACTACATTAGATGAAATGACTCTTACTCTTGGTGATTTACTTTTATTAACTTTGCCCTTAACTAATGCAAAATGCTCGGATCCATCAATTGAGTTCTCAAAAACATAAATTTTAAATTTTTGATTATTTAAATTGATTGTAGATGTTTTTTTTAATTTAATAAGATTTTCTTTTCTTAGTCTGTATGAAATTAAATCTTCAATTTTAGCAATATGAAGTTTATGTTTACTTGCAAATTTTAACAAGTCATCACCTTTTGCCATCGAACCATCTTCATTCATAATCTCACATATTACAGCAGCTGGAATTTTGTTGCCAAGTCTAGCTATGTCGACAGATGCTTCTGTATGACCGGCTCTAACAAGAACTCCTCCTTCTCGAGAAATAATTGGAAATACGTGACCAGGAGAAACTATTTCATTTTTTAATACATTTTTTTTTGTCGCAACTTTTATTGTTCGTGATCGGTCTTTAGCTGAAATACCAGTAGTTATACCCTTCTTGGCTTCTATTGAAATGGTAAAGGCTGTTTGATTTCTCGATTGATTAACAGGAGCCATAAATGTTAGCCCAAGTTTATTTGCTTGATTTTTATTTAGAGTTAGACAAATTAAACCTCTGCCGTTTTTCGCCATAAAGTTAATTTTTTTAGAATTAACATCACTGGCATTAAAAACTAAATCCCCCTCATTTTCTCGATTTTCATCGTCAACAAGGATATACATTCCTCCTTTTTTTGAGATAGAAATAATCTTTTCTATTGGGCTAAATTTATTTTTTATCATTAATAAATTTTTTTACATATTTAGACAAAATATCAATTTCAATATTAACTAGATCATTTTTTTTTATGTTTGCTAAATTTGTAAGTTTTAGTGTATGTGGAATAACCCAAATTTCAAATTTATTCTTCTTTATCTTGGCTATGGTTAAAGATACACCATTTATCAGGATTGATGCTTTCTCCACTAAAAATTTATATAATTTTTTATCAATACTAAATTCGTAAATTGTAGATTTATCTACTTTTGTTAAATTTGTAACTTTGCTTACTGTATCAACATGACCTTGACAAATATGACCTGAAATATTTTGTCCATACTTTAAAGGTAGTTCTAAATTAACATAATCACCAACATTAGATTTCTTAAATTTTGATTTTCTAATCGTTTCATTTGATAAATAAAATTCAGATATACC
The DNA here is from genome assembly GCA_902576115.1 of uncultured Pelagibacteraceae bacterium. GTDB lineage: Bacteria > Pseudomonadota > Alphaproteobacteria > Pelagibacterales > Pelagibacteraceae > Pelagibacter. The sequence goes on along the minus strand of CACGUE010000008.1, from coordinate 8,382 downwards.
TTTTTTATATGATATTAATGTTAGGCAGACACCATCACAAGAAATAGATATTCCTAATTGCTTATTAGTTAATTTTAATTTTGACTTGATAAAGACGTTTATTCCTTTAGTTCTTTTGGTAATATTTGTAATTTTACCTTTATTAAAAATTATTCCATTAAACATTTACTGATACCTAAAAAGTTTTTCTTTATCTAAAAAAGTATTAATTTGCGATCTTTTTTTAAATTTTTTAGACAATAAATCAATAAAAGAATTCAAAGCAACTGAATTTTCTGAATTAATTTTATTATCAGCTTTGAATAAATAGAAATCATTTATTAAATTGTTGTTTAAAAAAGATTTTAAAAGATTTGGACCCGACTCAAGTAATAAATTTGCATAACCTAATGAGTATATTTTTTTTAAAATGGTATTTAAATCAAAACTATTATTTTCAATTTTCATAAAAATAAGTTTTGCATTTTTATTTTTAAATTTATTAATAATATTTTTATCTTTTTTATTATGAAAAATATAAGTTTTATTTGAGTTAGGTTTTAACACATTGGAATTTATTTTAGTCTTCAAGTCTTTATCAATAATAAATTTTACTGGTGAAAACTTTTCTAAACCTTGAATTCTACAATTTAAATTAGGATTATCAGAGTTGATAGTTTTATAAGATGTTAAAATTGCTTGATTTCTATATCTTAATAAATGAGATACTTTATGAGAATGTTCATTTGTAATTTTTTTTTTAAATAAATAAATTTTATTATTTTTAGAAACAGCTAATTTTCCAGTAACATATGGAATATCATTAAATTTTGAGAATTTATAATCTTTGTAAAAATGATTTGCCTCATTTTTAATTAAACCAATTCTAGCCAAAATATTATTTTTTTTTAAAACGTTTTTTGTTTTTTTTGCTGTTCGTTTATCAAAATCTTCAATCGAATAATTAACTAATTTAACATTTTTTTTTATAATAATGTTTGTGCAAGGTGGTGTTTTTCCGTAATGGATACAGGGTTCTAAAGTTACATACATATATGAATTTTTGAAATTTATTTTATTATTTTTTAAGGCTGCTACTTCAGCATGAGGTCTACCATTAATATCTGTCTTTCCATAAGAAATGATTTCATCTTTGTGTGTTACTACACATCCGACCGATGGATTTAGTCCTGTTAGACCTTTATTTTGACTGGCAAGTTCTAGTGCCAATCTCATGTACGCTTTATTTTTTTCTGATGATTTATCTTTTCTTAAAGACATCGATTTTATCAACAAATTGAACGAAGTCTTTTTCTTCTCTAAAATTTCTATATACTGATGCAAATCTTACATAAGCTACTGGGTCCAATTCTTTTAATCCTTCCATTACCATTGTACCGATTGTGTTTGAAGAAATTTCACTCTGACCTAGCTCCTCTAAAGACCTTGATATTTTAGATATAAATTTTTCTGCTGTCTCTGTATCTATTGGTCTTTTTTTGAGTGCTACATATATTGATTTTGATAATTTTTCTCTATCAAAAGTAGATTTTCTACCGTTTTTTTTTACTACAGTTAATTCTCTGAATTGTACTCTTTCAAAAGTAGTAAATCTTTGTCCACAAATACACAATCTTCTTCTTCTAATAGCTGTTCCGTCTTCGGTGGGTCTGGAGTCTACGACTGAAGTTTCTCCCTTTTTACATATAGGACAAATCATAATTCATTATCCCAAATTTTTATAAATTGGGAAATTTGAACATAAATTAACAACTTCTTTTCTTACTTCTTCTTCTATTTTTGTATTATCATCAGGGTTTGATGACAAACCTTTAATTACTTTAGTAATTAGTTCACCAACAATTTTAAATTCATTCAAACCAAAACCTCGAGTTGTTGCTGCTTGAGAACCTAGTCTTATACCTGACGTTACCATTGGACTTTCTGTATCAAATGGAATTCCATTTTTATTACATGTTATATTGGCTCTTGATAAACTTTCAGCTGCAACATTACCTTTGACACCAAAAGGTCTTAAATCTACCAACATTAAATGAGTATCTGTTCCTCCAGAATAAATCTTAAAACCATTTGTTTTTAATGTTTCTGCGAGAATTTTTGCATTAGCTAAAACATTAGATATATATTCTTTAAAAGAAGGTTCTAATGCTTCTTTAAATCCAACTGCTTTTGCTGCAATTATATGCATCAGAGGGCCACCCTGATAACCAGGAAATACAGCTGTATTAATTTTTTTATAAATATCTTCTTGGTTTGTTAAAATAATTCCACCTCTGGCACTTCTAAAAACTTTATGAGTTGTAGATGTAACGACATGAGCATGATCAACAGGATTTGGATAACCTTTACCAGCAACAAGACCTGAAAAGTGAGCCATATCTACCATAAAAAAAGCTCCAACTTTATCAGCAATTTCTCTGAACTTTTTAAAATCAATTACCCTAGAGTATGCGCTACCTCCAGCAATTATAAGTTTAGGTTTATTTTCAATTGCTAATCTTTCAACTTCGTCATAGTCGATTAACTCAGAGGTTTTATCTACATCGTAGCTTATTGCATTAAACCATTTACCTGACATTGCAATTTTAAGACCATGAGTAATATGGCCACCAGAATTTAAACTCATTCCCATAAAAGTATCACCTGGTTTTAATAATGCTAAAAATACTGCTCCATTAGCTTGCGCACCAGAATGAGGTTGTGAATTCGCAAATTTACAATTAAAGAGTTTTTTTAATCTATCGTTAGCAAGTGACTCAGCAACATCAACATGTTCACAGCCGTTATAATATCTTTTACCTGGGTAACCTTCGGCATACTTATTTGTTAGTACTGAACCTTGTGCCTCTAAAACAGCTTGTGAAACAATGTTTTCTGATGCTATTAATTCGATATGATTTTGTTGTCTGATTAATTCTTTATTTACTGCATCAAATATTTCTGGATCAGCTTGAGACAATTTTTTTTCAAAAAAGTTCTCATATTGAGTATTCAAATATTTTTTTTCACTAGACATTTATTTACCTATATTTTTTTAATTCTTCTTGTATGTCTACCGCCTTCAAACTCTGTTTTTAGAAAGCTCTCAACACATTTTAAGGCAACTGTTTTTTTAATAAGCCTTTCTCCTAATGTTATAACATTTGCATCATTATGCAATCGCGATAATTTGGCATTTTTTACTGAATAGCATAAAGCTGCGCGTATTCCCTTATTTTTGTTTGCAGCAATAGACATTCCTACTCCTGAACCACAAACAAGTATTCCTACATGATTCTTATTTTTCGCCACTTGTTTACAAAGTTTATGAGCAAAATCAGGGTAATCAACGGACTTCTTATTTTGTTTTGTTCCAAGATCTTTTATTGGATAATTTTTATTAAAGTATTTTAAAATATTCCTTTTTAAATTAAAACCACCATGATCTGAAGCAATAAAAATTTTTTTCAATTTAATTAAATTTGTAATTTAAAACACAAGCAACAAGGTGAACTCTATTTTCTTCACCCCCATTAAATGCATTGTGATATTTAGTATTATTAGTAATCCAAACACAGCCATCTGCTGGCATATGTTTTGCAACATTATCAACGACCATTATTGCTCCAGGATTTGTGTATATAGGTATATGAAGCCTTGGCTCAGGATCTCTATGCCAACTCAATGTTGATCTTGGCTCTTTAAGAAGAAGTCTCATCCTACCTAATTTATACTTTTTTGTTAATTGGTCATAAACTTCTTTGAAATAAGTATTTTTAAAGTCGTCAACAAATTCTGTATATTTATGTTCATCAATTTTACTTTCCCTCTGTACCTCAACACCTGTACTATCTGGTTTAGTCCAATAAATTCCTCTTACATTATTTCCTTTAACAGAATCTGGATCACCTGGAATTTGATTTAGAGGTATACCGGCGAAGTGAGGTATTCCAAGACTTGTATCAAAACCTTTTATTTTTAATACTTCATCACAAGCTTGTTTTAATTTTATGATATCAAATTTTATATCTTGTTTTTGGAAATCATTGAATAATTGTGACATCGGTGCTCTACTATCTTATAGACTATTATATTAAATATTACTATTGTCGCATCAAAATAATTAATTGATAATGATTATCACAGGTAGATATCCTAATTTAAGATTGAGAAGATCAAGAAAATTCAATTGGTCTAGAAGATTAATCCAAGATAATGATCTATCTTACAATGATTTTATTTTACCTATCTTTCTTACTGAAGGAAAAGCAAAAAAAGTTCCAATTAATTCAATGCCAAATGTTTTTAGGTACTCTATTGATAAATTAAAAAGTGTAGTTGATAAAGCACTAAAATTGGGAATACCAATGGTAGCTTTATTCCCTTATACAAATCCAAGAAAAAGAGATGAATATGGAAATGAAGCATTAAATGAAAATAATTTAGTTTGCCAAGCAATAAAATTCATCAAAAAAAATTATAAGAACGAAATTGGAATAATGTGTGATGTTGCATTAGATCCATATACATCACATGGTCATGATGGAATAATTAAAAAAAATGAAATTTTAAATGATGAAACATTAAAAATATTGATTAAGCAATCAATATTACAGGCAAAAATGGGTTGCGATGTGATTGCCCCATCAGATATGATGGATGGTAGAGTTTTAAAAATTCGTAAAGCTTTAGATAAAAATAATCTTAAAGATGTTCAAATTTTATCATATGCCGTTAAGTATGCATCAAGCTTTTATGGCCCATTCAGAAATGCCGTTGGATCAAGAAGTCTCTTAAAAGGAGACAAAAAAACTTATCAAATGGATTTTAAAAACAATTATGAATCATTAAGAGAAGTTGCATTAGATATAAAAGAAGGAGCAGACATGATTATAGTAAAACCAGGAATGCCTTATCTTGATATAATTAGAGAAGTTAAGAATAATTTTAAAATTCCAGTTATTGCATACCAAGTATCAGGAGAATATAGTCTCATACAAAATGCAATTTCGAAGAATATATTAGATAAAAAATCGATATATGAAAGTCTAGTTTCCTTTAAAAGAGCTGGAGCAAGTGCAATTATAACCTATTTTGCTGATCAAATAAAACTAGATTAATTTTAAAGAATTTTGAAAATTAAATCTTGTTTTGGGAAAATTTAGATTGTTCGGTTTAACTATTGTTTTATCTAAAAAATCTCCTACAATTTTTAAAGCATCAAAAGTATCTTCAAAGCTTATATCTTCTTCATCTTTATTTACTAAAAAATTTGGAATGATTTTGTCAGAATTTTTTAATTTATAATTAATTTTATTACCTTCAGAAACTTCTTCTACATAATCATTAAAGTCTATGTCATATCCAATTAATTTATAAAAGTTTAACTCCCAACTAACAAACTTTGAAAGCCACTCTACATCTTTTAATATCTCAAAATAATTATCAATTAAGTAATAAATCTCTTTATTTTTTTCGTTCTCTACTGTTAAAATTTTAATCAAATTCATTGTATAAATTATACAAAGGAGTTTTTGCTTATCTTCTAAAAAGTAAGGAGTTTTAAATTCATCAATTTCAACTTTTAAAGAACCAATTTTTGATTGAGATTTTGAATTATAATTTATATGCAATTTATTACCCTCAAATAGGTAGTTTTTTATTTTTTTTGAGGTTCCTCCAAAGATAATTCCTGAAATTTTTCCATGATTTTCAGTATAAAATTCAGATATTACAGAATTTTCATTATATTTATTTTTTGAAAGTAAGTAACCTTTATCTTGCCAATTCATTATATTTTAATGGTTTCTAAAAGTTTCATAGCTGCGGCTTGTTCTGCATTTTTTTTTGAACTACCATCAGCGATAACTGTTTTGCTATCTTTAATTTTTACACTAATTTTAAAATTTGGTTTATGTTTTGGTCCTGTATTAGAAATAAGCTTATATATTGGCAATGATTTAAATTTCTTTAATGAATATTCTTGTAATCTTGTTTTGGAGTCGATCACAGTAATATCTGATAAATTTAAATAATTTTTCCAATAATTTAATATAAATTTTGACGTAACCTCAAAACCTTTATCTATATAAATTGCACCTATCAAAGACTCACAACAATCAGATATAATTTTTTTTTCAATATTGATTTTTTTTTTCTTTTCTGTGTTTCCTGTTAAAATATAATTATCTAATTCTAATTCCTTGCCAATTTCAAAACACTTATTTTTATTAACTAAGTTTGCAAGTTTTTTGTCAATCATGCCTACTTTTTCATTTGGATATAACTCTAAAAGTTTCTTTGATATAACAAATCCTAAAACTCTATCACCTAAAAATTCAAGTTTTTCATAATTATTTTTTGTATCGAAACTTTTGTGTGTTAAAGCTTGTATCAATAGTTTATCATCTTTAAAGCTAATACCTATTTTCTTTTGTAGTTTGTTTGACTTCATTTATTTAAATTATTTTGTTAAAAAATCTTTCAAATCGAACTATTTCATTCCATTTGAAAATGTTAAAGATACTTCCTTTCCTTGGATTAGATGAAAAAAATAAAATTTGTGCTTTTCCAACTAAATTATTTTGATTAACATAACCAACTTCAGATAGAAATCTGCTGTCTTTAGAACAATCCCTATTGTCACCTAAGAAAAAAAAGTGATTTGCAGGAACTATGTATTTATCTGAATTAGAAAAAGTTATATCAGTTCTATATGCAGCTAAATAACTTTTTCCATTTGGAAGTTTTTCTTCAAATATATTGACATCAATTTGGGATGATCCACAATATAATTTATCATTTTTGCTTTTAATTGTTTTTAATACTTGATTAGAATTTATATATAAATCACCATCAATAAATTGTATTGTATCACCCGGTAAACCAATCAATCTTTTAATATAATCTGTACGATTATCAGCAGGTGTTTTAAAAACTATAACATCTCCTCTTTTAGGGTTTTTATTTAATATACGTCCTTTAAAAATAGGGGGACTAAAAGGAAATGAATGTTTACTATATCCATAAGAAAATTTTGTAACAAATAATCTGTCACCCACAAGCAAGTTAGTTTCCATTGATGATGATGGAATATAAAATGGTTGGATTAATATTGATCTTATAAATACTGCAATTATTAATGCATAGAATAATGTTTTAGTATTATCAATTATGAAATTTTTCATTTTTTTCTATTTAAAATAACAAATGCAATTGAGTGGTTTTTTTCATCTGAAAGTGAAAGATGTATATCGTAATTCTTTAATTTAAATTTTTTTTTTAATATATCTTTTATTTTCTTTGAAATTTTAATTTTAGGAGATCCTTTCTTATTATTGTATATTTCAATATCATTAAAATTAATATTATCTCTAAAGCCAGTGCCTATTGTTTTAACAAAAGCTTCTTTAGCAGCAAATCTTTTCGCAAAAAAATTTGTTTTGTTTCTGTATTTTTTTGATTGGTTAATTTCATTCAATGTAAAAAGTCTTTTTTTAAAACCTTTAATTTTTAAGGATTTTTCTATTCTTTTATTATCAATAATATCAACACCGTTACCAATTATCATTAGTTTAATATTTTTCTGAAATTAGTGATTACTTTTTTCATGCCAAACATGATGGCCTCTCCAATTATAAAATGTCCAATATTAAATTCCTCTATAGATTTAATCTTTCTCAAAATTTTAGTTGATTTATAATCTAGACCATGACCTGCATGAACTTCCATTCCTAGTTTTTTTGCTAACGTGGCACAATTTTTTATTTTTTTGAGCTCGACTAAATAATTTTTGTTATTTTTAACTTTTAAAGCAAATTTTCCTGTATGAAGTTCCACACATTTTGCATTTAATTCTTTTGATGCAAAAACATCTTTAATATTTGGATTGATGAAAAGACTTGTTCTAATTTTTTTTGAATTTAATTTACTAATTACTCTTTTAATAATTTTTTTGTTTTTTGTGATATTTAAACCTCCCTCGGTAGTTATTTCATTCCTTTTTTCAGGAACTATACAAGCAAAATTAGGTTTATATTTTAATGCAATTTTTAGCATTTCATTGTTAGCAGCCATTTCTAAATTTATTGGAACTTTTTTAATTTTTGAAAACATGACTAAGTCTTCATCTCGAATATGTCTGCGATCCTCTCTTAAATGAATAGTAATAGAATTTGCACCAAAATTCATAACTTGTCTTGCATATGAAATAGGATCAGGATGTCCCTCTCCTCTAGCATTTCTTAATGTTGCAATATGGTCTACGTTAACACCTAGTCTAGATTTCATTTTAAATATCTACTTCCAGGTTTTGTAATTGGAATTTTTTTCAACGCAATTGGTAAATTATTTTTTTTATAAGTTGGTATTTCTAATTTAATTTGGGAAACAATATTTTTATCT
>CACGUE010000007.1 GCA_902576115.1 uncultured Pelagibacteraceae bacterium | reverse complement strand
AAGGCATTGTTTACTGTTTTAGCTATAAAAAAAAGACCAATAAAATACCAAGTAAATGTTATTGCAACTATGCTAGGTAGGGCTAAAAATCATCCAAATAAAACAAAAGATATGAATGATGCTATAGTAGTTTTTAAAAAATGGATGGAAAATTACAAATCAAATAAAAAATAATGAAAAATAAAGGTTTCACCTTAATAGAACTATTAGTTGTTGTAGCTATCATTGGTATCTTAGCTGCAGTTGGTGTAGTTGCTTATAGTGGATATACTACAGCTGCAAAAAATAATGCAGTAAAGCAAATACATAAAAATATTGCTAGGTTTATGTCTGCGGAGTTAAAAAAATGCAGTATAGGAGGTGAAATAATTCTAAATAAACTGGTTTCCGGAAAAGTTGCAACCCAACCTGATATATGTCCAAAAGTTAATAACTGGACCGATCCTAACAGTGCAGCAATAGCAAGTGCTTTTGAATATCATTTTAAAGCTGAGAATTGGCAAAATCCGCACTACATGGGATCAACTGCTGTGAGTACATGTGGCGTTGACATAAATCGAAAACAAGTCGCAGGAAACTTAGGATTGACTTGTATTGATAGAGATTACTGGAACAGAAAGTTTGAGATTGGAACAAATGTCAGCGAAAAAGGAGAAAAGACTTTCACTCTTATAAGTGTAGATTAAATTATGACACAAAAAGGCTTTACATTGATTGAACTTTTGGTTGTCGTAGCAATCATAGGCATCTTAGCTGCTGTCGGAGTAGTTGCTTATAGCGGTTATACTAGCGGAGCAAAAAAACAAACCATGTTAAATAATCAAAAGTTAATTCAAAAATTCGCTATTGCAGAAATATTAAAGTGTCAAGCTGGCACAAATCTTACTCAGGGATCCGACACCAGTAAACATATAACAAATTGTTCAACAGGAGGAGCTGGGAGTTTATCAAGTAATACATGGGCTCAATATTTTATAAATGTATTCCAAGATGAAATTAAAAATCCATATGGCACAACCCCAAATAACCCTAGTGGTTTATTAAATAGTGGACCTACTAGAAATGCAGGCGAAATTGTATTAGTAGGATGGCATCAATGTAAAATTGATCCTTGTTTTTTAATTGATGCAGCTTATGACGACAAAGGAACTAAAAAATCATTAGATCCTATGTTGCAGGTACCAACTGGATTTTAATTATGAACAAAAAAGGTTTTACATTAATAGAACTTTTAGTTGTTGTAGCTATCATTGGTATTCTTGCTGCAGTAGGTGTTGTTGCTTATAGTGGATATACTGAAGCCGCAAAAGTTTCAGCAACCAAGTCTAATCATAAAACCATAACAAATATGGTAGCAGCAAAGTCAGCATTGTGTAGTGTTGGAGAACCTATAACTTATACAGATACAAGTGGTAATGAAAAGTCTGTTAACTGCCCCTTAAACATTGACTCATTTATTAGTTATATGAACCAAACAGTTTATGGCATGAACTGGACTAGCCCTTTTTATGGAAATAATGCACCTTATGGATCTTGGTGTAGACTTAATGTCACCAATTGTAATCCACCTGGTTATATGACAGCATGTCCTTCGCATGCTCAGCAAGGTGGCTATTTATCAATATTTAAATTAAATGCTAACACAATAAAAGTTTGCTCAAATTTAGGAGATAGTTCTGGTCAAACTAAATATATCGAAAATACGATTTCATATGAATAAAAATGGTTTCACATTAATAGAACTCTTAGTCGTTGTAGCAATCATTGGTATTTTAGCTGCAGTAGGAGTGGTTGCTTATAGTGGGTATACTGCCGGTGCCAAGGTACAAGTTGTTAAACAACAACATAAACAAGTAACAAAATACCTACAATCTGAATTAAGTAAATGCGATATTGGCGGAGAATTACATATACATGCTATTAAAGGTGGTTTTAAATATTACATACCTTGGGTTACCTGTGCAAGAAGAGGAGATGGAACTGTTTATCAAAAAACTTTGTTTGATAATATGACTAGTTATTTTGCATTTGGAAACAACTGGAAAAATCCATTTGGTAATAATGCTTGTAGCAGTTTTTGTAATAATTTGGATGATGCGTTTGAATATTTTGGGGGACCACCTAATGTTAATCAAGTTGGTAAGATGCACTGTTGGTGGACAGGAGGAGGCCGAGGTGGAGGCACAGGTTATTGTGTTTCACGATTTGGTTCAGGTAATAACGATATCATTGAAACAAAATTTGACGCAAATGGTTATTAATGAAGCAAAAAATATTTACCTTTAATGATTGAATTTATATTTAAAGTATCACTACTAATTCTAGGTTTGATAGTAATTAGATTTGGCATCATTCAGATTAGAAAGTATAAAAAGGGAGAAATTAGATCAAAAAATAATATTTTTAGTCAAATTTCTTTTTTAATTTTCTTTGCTGCAATTATAGGGTTAGTTATTTATTCAATTTTAGGCCTACTTGAGTAAGCTAATATATCTCATATATTAATTTTTAAATTTCAATAAAGAGCTTGATTATGAAAAAAATTATCTTCACTTTTCTCAGTATTTTATCAGTATTTAGTTATGCAAACGCTAAAGATTTTTTCCTAAATATAACTGATCAAATAGCAGAAAATGAGTTTCGATTAAGCTATGGGGTTTCAGTTACTGATGTTAACAAAGATAATAAATATGATTTTGTAGTAACTGGCTTTGGTTTCAAAAATCTAGCTCTTTCTTATAAAGATGGAAAGCTAATAAATATTGTGAATGAAAAAATATTTACAGATGAAGAGAGAAGAACTATTGGTGTTGCTGCATGTGATATCGATCAAGATGGCTATGAAGAAATATATTTTTTAAATACAGATACATATAGTGGATCAAAAATTTATTCTGATCGACTAATAGATTTAAATAATAATAAATTCGAAGATTTATTTGAAAAAGAAATTAACCAAAGTGAATTAAATTTAACTGCTGGAAGGTCAGTTGTTTGTGTAGATAGAAATGGTGATGGGGCATATGGTATTTATGTTGCAAATTATGGAGGTCCTACTCGATTTTACGAATTAATCAGAGATCGAATTAAAGACCAGGCTAAATCATTATCAATTGATAAAATTACTGGAGGTAGAGCCATAGTGTCTGGACACATTCTTTCAGATAGATCTGATATTTTTGCAGCAAATGAAAGAGGAGATAACTTTTTATATTACAATTCTAAAGGATCTTTCCAAGATGTAGCTAAAGAGTATGCAGTTCAAGACAGATTTGAAAATGGTAGAGGAACAGCTTTAAGTGATCTTTTATATAGAGGACGATTAGATATTTTATCTTCTAACTGGGATGGAATGCATAGAGCATATGTTTTAGATGGAGATAAATTTAAAGATATATCAACTTCTCCATACAATGATCCAACAAAAATCAGAACTGTTATTTCAGCTGACTTTGATAATGACGGATATGATGAAGTTTTCATGAATAATATTGGAGAACCAAATAAACTTTTCAAAGTTTTAGAAGGCGGGGTATTTAAAGAAATTAAAATGGAAAATGGTTTAGAGACTGTTGGTCTTGGAACTGGAGCAGCTGTTGCAGACGTTGATGGCGATGGAATTTTAGAGCTATTAGTTTCTCATGGAGAGTCAGGGTTTCAACCTTTAACTTTATATAAAGCAGACATTAAAAAGTTTAATTATATAAGTATTAAACCACTTAATCAGTTTGGAGCTCCTGCAAGAGGGGCAACAGTAACAATGAAATCTAATAAAAGAATTCACTCAAAAACAATAGATGCAGGTTCAGGATATCTTTGTCAGATGGAACCAGTAGCTCATTATGGAATAAGAAAAGGTGAAAAAGACTTTAAAGTTGAAATTAAATGGACCGATGGATCAATAGAATCATTTGATATTGATGAATTAAATAAAACTTACGAATTTAGACAAAAATTATAGGACAATACTACCCATTATATAGTGTTGAAAAATTATAAAGCTTTTATATATCAAGTTTATGACTATTTGTTCTTTATCACTGTTAGCATTATTTGTTTCAGGAATTGTAATGTATCTTTTTAGAGAACCGTCTGAGGAAGAAATAAAAAAATTCAATAGCAAAACTCAAGACCGAAGTAACTGGTCAAATATGGGTTTTTAAATCATTAATTAATGTACAGTATTAAAAACACAATAAGTCTTATTATATTTGTAATTTTTTTTTCAATTCCAATATATTCAGCAAGTTCTCAAGAAAAAAACTATTATCAAGATATTGTTAATGACTGGAATAAAATTTTCCCAGACAGAAATAGAAATGCGGCAGGTCCTAAATTTTTTAAATATATAATTGATAAAGATATCTCTTATGAAGATTTTGTTGAATACAATAAATTATATTGCGCAGTGTCAGGTTCTTTAATAAGTCCAAATGCAGTACCCGAATATGTTTATTTAAGTGAAAATAATACAGGTAAGAAAATATGTGGTGAATATTATAGATGCTGCATTCCGTGCTCCTGCGATTTAATGAAATATTCAAAAACAACTAAGATGAAACATAATTTTAAAGGTATAGAAAAAGAATTTTACGTTTTCACAATTGAAAATCCTTGTGGGAAAACAGATTTTCCTGAAAGGGTAAACAAAAAATATTTTTGTAATGGCAATGATTTAGATACGAAACAAGTTTCAGTAGTAGATGGAAAACTGGTCATTGGTTTATTACACAAAGCCAAAACCTGCACTCAATATAACGTTAATGCCATAGACAGGCACCAGGTGACAGGCAGATATTGTACGCTTAGAAACAATACTCCTTTAGATCAGCTTCAGTCAGGTATGGGAGATATATTCATTAAACTTGCAAGATAATACCAAGATTATATATTCATTAAAATGGTATTGTATAACGAAAAAATTAAACACCTTAGTTGCTCTGATCTGAGAGTATTTTTGAAAAGATTGGTCAAAGATAAGATAGAAAAAGAATGGACCGAGGACTTCATTGACAGTATGAACCTCGTAATAATCCCTAGAATGACAATAAAAAGACGCTATGAGAATAAGGGGATAGATATGTCCAGACTTATTGATAATCCTACCTACTATCAGCATGTCAAAAAGAGTGTCGACTCCAGAGGCAATCTTGAATTTAAAGATCGGTAAAATATTTAGAATTAGCCACTTAGTTGATTTTAACAAACTTATGTTAGCTAGAACATTATATAGCTTTGAAATGGGTTTAATGAAATCTAAAATATTTTACAATAAAGGCGAAGTACCAAAGCATTAGAATACTTTTGTTAGTTGAATTTTTGAAAAATTTTATTTTAAAAAGAATTCATTAAAATATACTTATTTTATGAGAATTTATAAATTTCTCCTGACAATTATTTTTTATTTCCTTTTTTTAACGAATTCAAATGCTTTTAAAGCAGGAAATGGTGAGCTTTATTTATCAGATTATGCAATAGAAAGGTTCATTGAATACATAAGATTAAAAGGAGGAAAAAAACCTTATATTTTTGTTATTGATCATGGTGGAAATGTAACACAATATTATTTTTGTCCTCAAGGCACGTGTCAAGGAGGGGAGGGAGCCGCTATTCAAGAATGTGAAGTTTGGTCAAAAAAATATGCAAATGGAGATAAATGTAGTTTGTTTGCAAGATATAGAACAATCAAATGGACAAATGGAATAAATAAGGGGAAAGGTAAGTTATCTAAAATAAGTAGTAAACTTTCTGATGAAGAAATAATTAACAGATTATATGAGCTCGGTTTTATAGGAAATTCTGAATCAACAAATCAAACAAGTATCGACAATCAAGAAACAACAAAAAAAACTAATGAAGGATATGAATTGTCTGGAAAAAGATCGATAGCATTAAATTGGCAAAATTATAACGATTTAATTGCTGGTACAATTGAATTTGATGAAAAAAATTATTCAGGAAAAATAATTCTTCCATTACCTAATAAAGATGGAAATTGTACAGGTTCATACAATTTACAAAAAAATGGTAAAGGAACATGGCAAATTTCTTGCACAAATGATATGGGTGCTGCTGGAACCTTGAAATGGATTAAAGATGGTGGAGTTACTGGACAAGGAAGAGATTACAACGACAATAAAGTAAAATTTACCGTTTCATCACAAGGATAAAATCCTTTATTTATAATGCTTGATTTTTGCATCATAGGATCAGGAATTTCAGGATCAACGATCGCAAAATTATTAAATAAAAAATATTCTGTTGAAGTTTATGATAAAGCAAGAGGCTATGGTGGAAGAAGTTCATTTAAAAAATTTAAAGATAAAGTAGGATTTGATCACGGACTTCAATATATCTCTCCAAAATCTACAAAATTTAAAGCATTTACTAATCAACTTATTAAGAAAAAAGTTTTAAAAAAGTGGAGAGGAAATCATTTATTTCTACATAAAACTGTCAAAGAAATTAAAAATCATTTAAAATTAATTGGAACAAAAGGAAACAACTCTATAAGTAAACACTTGCTTAAGAGAATTAAATGCAATTTTGAACATGAGCTAACAAATATAAAGAGATTAAATGATCATTGGGAATTAACATTTAAAAATGATATAAATCAAAAATGTAAAAACCTTATTTTGACCTGCCCATTTCCTCAAAGTAAGAAATTAGGACAAAAATATTTAAATAAATCCTATTTAAATCAAAAAGTTAAAATGGATGCTAATTTAACAGTTATGATTGTTACCAATAAACTTAAACAATTAAATAGTAGTTATTTTTTTAATGATGATATGCTTGGTTGGGCTGCATACGAAAATAGTAAAAAAAGATTTAATTATAAGTATGATTTATGGACACTTCAAAGTACTTATAAATACGGTAATAAATTCACGAAAGACTACAGAAATAAAAGAAAATATTATACCAATCAGCTTGTTAAAAAATTTGAAAAATTAACAAAGTTAAAAATCAAAAAAATTTATTACTCAAGAATTCATGGCTGGATGTATTCATCCAATTCAAAGCCACTTAAGCAATTATCTTTATGGAATAAGTCTTTAAAATTAGGTTTATGTGGTGATTATTTTGGAGGACCAAGATTAGAAAATGGTTGGTTGAGTGCTCAAGACTTATATAAAAAAATATAATAAGTTAAATTTATGAAACGAAATGGTTTTACTTTAATCGAGCTTTTAGTTGTTGTAGCAATAATAGGTATTCTTGCTGCAGTAGGTGTTGTTGCGTATAGTGGCTATACAAGTGCAGCGAAGTCTAATGCAGCTAAAGCAAATCATAATTTAACAATTAAATATCTCCATTCAACTTTTTTAAAAACAACTTTGAACGAGGGTTATCTAGAGGGTTATATTTCAGTAAAAGATTTTAATTGTAGTAGGTCGCAAAATGTAAAAATCTTTCCAAATACTGAGACATCGGTTATGAATTACATGGTTTATCATTTACAATGTATTGTTAAAGATCATCCATTTAATAATAAACAATATCCAGCATTAGGTTTTGGACCCAGGGGAATTTTGGGATCAGTTGAATTTTATAGTAGATGTACAAATAAAAAACCCATGATACATATTGAGACAGTATATAATGACAAAAATGACAAATTAGAGAATGCTATAGATATTTCAGAGTTTGGTGGATATTGTTAAATGATGGAAATTTCTTAATTGCTTACATCTATAGTGAATGCAAAAGAAATAGGGATGCTATTATGGGTGAAATAGTTCAGCAGTACTTGTTTTCACTACCAAAAAATTGATTGATATCTTATAAAAATTTTTTCCTTTGGATACACTAAAGAATTTTAAGATTTAAAATTAAATAAAAAAATTTATAGTTATTTTGTCGGAACTAGAATTTAACAGGTAACTGGAAACTAAAGCACCACTAGATCCAACTTAAGTTGGCCTAATCTTTCGTTACCTTTTTCAGTAACAAGATATGTTTCGCCTAAATTCATTGCTAATTGATTTTCAGAGTCCATCAATATCATATGCATAAAGAAAACATTTCCTGGCTGAATCTCATATGGATTTCCTGTGTATAACATTGGCCAATCCATCCAGTTTGGAGAAAAAGTTGCTCCTAACGAGTAACCACATGCATTCATTCTAGAATTTTTAAAGCCATGATCATCAAAAGTTTTTGCATGAACATCAAAAACTTCTCCTATTTTATTTCCAGGCTTTAATTTATTTTCACAATTTGTAAGAGCTTCAACGCATGCTTGATGCATTTTATGATGTTTTGGATCTGCTTTTCCTATTGGTATTGTTCTAAACATCGCTGAATGATAGTGCCTATAGGTTCCAGCCCATTCAATGGTTAACTGATCCTGATTATTAAGTATTTGTTTTTCTGCTTGATATCGACAGAGTAGGGCATTCTTTCCAGACCCTATAATAAATTCATTAGCAGGATAATCTCCACCTCCTTCAAATATAACTCTATTCATTTCAGCTAAAATTTTAGACTCACTTACTCCAGCTTTTGCATGCTTCCAAACTTCATCTAAAGCCTTGTCAGCTAAATTTGCTGCTTTTTTTACATAACTAATTTCTTCATCAGATTTAATTACTCTTAGTTTTGTTATTAATTCTGACTTATCCTCAATTGAGCAATAGTTTTGTAAAACTGTATTAAGTCTTAATGTATTTCTTCCTGTAAGACCGTAGGCTTCATATTCAACACCAATTTTTTTACCTTTTAAATTTAACTCATCTAAAATTATTTTGAGATCTTCAGCAGGATTAGCACCATCTTTATCAACCCAAATTCTAATATCACTGATATTGGATGTATTTTGAGCTTGTCTTAAATCAGGAGCTCTAGTTAATAATATTACATTACCTTTTTGATCTAAAACTAATGCTTGAAAAAAAACATATCCGAAAGTGTCGTAACCAGTGAGCCAATACATAGACTCTTGTCTAAACATAATAAGAGCATCTACACCCTCATTTTTCATAGAGTTCAGTGTCTTTTCTTTTCTATTTGAGAATTCTTCTTTACTAAAATGAAGACCCATTAATGAATGTTAACACTAACAGAACCAATTTTATCAACTGTTCCTTTGTATAATCCTTTTCCTTTAAATGGAACAACTCCCACAGTTGAACCTGTGAAAACATAAAAATCTTTATTTAAGTTTATCTTTTCTTTCTTAACTTTATTTAAAACAAATCTTAAAGAATTTAATGGGGTAATATAAACAATATTTGTATTACCATTTACTTTTACTCCATTCTTTTTACTAACTAATGATGTTTTTAAATTATTGAGGTTTAATTTTTTAAATTTTGTCTTTCTTCCAAGAACAAATTTTATATTAAACCCAAAATCTCCACATATATCTCCCAAATATGTAAATTTTTTATTTTTTTGTCTAAAACCCACTATTTCAAAACAAGGCCCCATAAATTTAATAAATTTAGTGACATTTGATTTTGTAACCTTTCCTTTAAAATCAAAGAAAGATTTCTTAATAAAATAATAAACTTCAACCTCTATACCTTTGGTGTGTTGGTTTATTTTTACTTTTTGACCAGATTTAAGTAATCTTTTTTTAAATACTTTTGCTGTAAAAGGTTCTTTTTCTTTTAATTTTTTTAAAGCTTGAATTCCAGTTCCACCAGCTTTTATTCCAATTGTTTCATCTTTAATTTGATCTTCACACAATTTTCTAAGTTTATTAGCTAAATTAATATTTTTACAATATTTTACTGGGATAGGATTGATGACTGTATTTGTGTTGTAAGCCTTAACTAATCTGCCAGCAATACGATTGATTTCATTTTTCATAGCCAGAACTTATTGAAGAATACTCATAGGATCAAGTCTAGTTTGAAACCAATTTATCCTAAAATCTAAATGTGGACCCGTTGATCTACCAGTAGATCCAACAGTACCTATAATTTCTCCTTGTTTAACTTCATCACCAACTTTAACCATTACATTTTCTAGATGCGAATATATTGTTGAAATTCCGTGTCCGTGGTCCATTATTACAGTACCACCAGTATAATAAAGATCATCTTCTGCCATAGTCACTATTCCAGTTCCAGATGATTTAATTTTAGTTCCCTGTTTAGCTGCAATATCAATTCCATAGTGAGGCCATTTAGGTTTGCCATTAAGAATTCTTTGGCTACCGTAAACTCCACTAATTATTCCTTTAACTGGCATAATAAATTGTTCAGTAAAGAAAGTTAAATTTGAGTTAATGGCTCTTGCTTTTCCAATTCTCCCATTTTCTTCTTTAATTCTTTTATAAACAGACTCTGGTGGTGTAACTTTATTTTCAGGCAGACCATCTATTCTTTGAATATTATATTTTCTTTTAAAAACTTTTTTTATAACTTTATTTTTTTTACCATTACTTATTTCAGTAATAGCTACATCAAATTTTCGATCTCTATCAATACCAAATACAAAATATCCATCCTTAGATACTTTAACTTCTGTTTTGTCTACAAATACCTTTGATCCAGCTTCTGCTTTACCTAAAATAAAATGTCCTTGTAAAAATTTACCTTGAAACTCTAAAGCATGAGAGTGTGTAGAAAATATAATTGCTAAAATTAGCAACAATTTTTTCATTATTTTGCTGTCCAGCCCCCATCAATTACAATTGATGTTCCAGTTATCATACTTGCTGCATCTGAAGCTAAAAAACATACTGCTGTAGCCACATCAGATTCTGTTGCAACTCTTCCCATGGGGATATTACTTAAAGCTAGTTGTTTAAATTTTTTATTTTTAAAGAATTTTTTAACCATTGGAGTTTCAACAAATGTAGGTGCAACTGTATTTACTCTAATATTTTTTGTTGCAAGTTCAACCCCCATTCCTTTTGTTAATCCCTCAATTCCAAATTTTGTCATGTTATAAATATTTCTACCTGACATACCAACATGCCCTAATTGTGAGGACATATTAATTATAGATCCACCTTTTTTTTTATTTTTTAACATTTTTAGGACTACTAATTGTGCAACGTTAAATGCTGCCTTCATATTTAAATCTACAAGGTAGTTCATACTTGTTTGTTTAATTTTTTCAAAAGGCTCGGGAATATTTGTACCAGCGTTATTTACAAGAATATCAACTTTCTTAATTTTCTTTAATTTAGAAGAAAGATCATCATAATCCATAATATCGCAAGTTATTTTAGCTAATTTTCCTTTAACTTTTTTTATATCTTTTTGAAGCTTATCAAGATCTGAAGAAGTTCTACTCACCCCAATTACTGTTGCACCAGCTTCTGCGAGAGCAATTGAACAAGCTCTACCAATACCTTTTCCTGCACCTGTTACTAAAGCAACTTTATTTTTTAAATTAATTTTTTTTAAATACATTTATAAAAATAGTTTTATGTCTGTATATATTAACTCTATTGCAACAAATAATATTGCCAATAATCCAACCCATCCTATCCATTTATACTTTTTAATCCAGCTAGATATCAATGTTGCTGCAGTAGCCATCAAAACAATTGATAAAACCAGACCAAATATCAATAGCATGTAGTGATCTCTAGCTGCACCCGCCACTCCCAACACATTATCTAAACTCATTGTTACATCGGCTAGAATTACAGTTGTTATGGCTTTCATAAATGATGAGTTATCAACTTTTTTAATCTTTTCCTCGGAGTTACTATTCATTTTAATTACATCTTCATAAAGTCTGTAACATATATAAAGAAGTAATATTCCACCTATAAGTCTAAGTCCTGTGATTTGTAATAGATAAGCCGTTATTAGTGTAAATATGATTCTTAAAACTACCGCTGCTCCAATTCCCCAAAAAATAATTTTCTTTCTTTGTTCAGTAGGAAATTGAGAAGCAACCATTCCAATTATAATTGCGTTATCTCCAGCTAAAACTAAATCGATAAAAACTATTTGAAAAAAAATAAGAATCTGTTCGGATATCATTAGTTATTCAATATCATATCTGCACCCTTTTCAGCTATCATAATCGTTGGAGAATTAGTGTTACCAGAAGTTATATTTGGCATTATAGATGCGTCTATAACCCTTAAATTGTTAATTCCATGAACTTTAAGTTTTTCATCTACAACAGAGTTTTCATCACTTCCCATTTTGCATGTACCAACAGGATGGAAAATAGTTTGTGCATATTCACTGCCTGCTTTCACTAATTCTTCGTCGTCCTCAATATTTGCACCTGGTCGATATTCTTCAGGTTCATATTTTTTAAATGTTTCAGTTTCTAACATAATTTTTCTGACAAGCTTTAGTCCTTTCGCAGCAACCATTCTATCATCCTCAGTAGATAAATAATTCATTTGAATTTTTGGTGGCTCTCTATTATCTGAACTTTTAATAGAAATTTCTCCTCTACTTGAAGGTCTAACATTTGCAACTGTAGGAGTTATACCATGAAAATCATGTAATTTTGATTTTCCTAGAACATCAGTGCTAATTGGCTGAACATGAAATTGTAAATTTGGGGTCTCCCTCGAGCTATCACTTTTAGCAAAACCACATACTTGACTTGCTCCCATAGTCATTGGACCACTTTGTTGAAGTATATATTCTAAACCAATTAAAAAATTTCCAAATAAACTATTAATTTTTTTATTAAGAGACTCGAGATTTTTAACTTTATAAACTGGTCTAAACATTAAGTGATCTTGTAAGTTTTTTCCAACACCTTTTAAATGTTTTACCCCATCAATTCCAAAATTTTTCAAATTATCTAAGTCGCCTATACCAGAAGTTTGTAGAATATGAGGAGATCCGATTGAACCTGCTGATAATATTATTTCTCTATTTGATCTAGAATTTATTAGTTTGTCATCTTTGAAATACTCAATGCCAATTGCTCTATTATCTTCAAAAACAATTCTTTTAACATGAGCATTTACTATTATTTCTAAATTTTTTCTATTTTTTACAGGATTTAGATATCCTTTAGCCGCACTACATCTTAGTTTTAATCCAAATTTATTTCGTGTTGTAGTAAATTGAAAATAACCAACTCCAAAGTTATTGCCTGTATTAAAATCATCCACTTTTGGAATTCCTATTTCGTTTGCCGCATTTATGAATTCATCTAACATTTTGAGTTTGATCTTTTTATTCGAAACTATGATTGGACCTGAATCATTATGAAATTCATTCTTTCCTAATTCATTATTTTCTGATTTTATGAAGTACGGCAGCACATCATCCCAACCCCAACCTACATTTCCTTGCTGTCTCCAATTATTATAATCTTGACTTTGACCTCTTATCCATAAAAGTCCATTAATAGAGGAGCTGCCTCCCAGTGTTTTACCCCTGGGATATCTAATTGATCGGTCATTCATAGATTTATCTTTTTCAGTATGAAAACACCAATCCACTTTTGGATTATGCATAGTTTTGTAATATCCAACTGGTATGTGTATCCATGGATATGTATCTTTGCCTCCCGCTTCCAATAATAGAACTTTGTTTTTTGGATTTGCAGACAATCTATTAGCTAAAACACATCCTGCTGAACCAGCACCAATAATTATGTAATCAAATTTATCCATATTTTTTATTAATAATTTTTAATGAATATTTAGTGATTTTAAACATTTTTCTCATTAAAACATCGAAATGACGCTTGTATGTGCCTTAGATTTTTGACAGGATCTTCACATTATAAATAAAAAGAGAGGGATATAATGAAAAAAATCGTTTCAGCGTTGTTTGCTGCTTTCTTGGTGTTTGGATTTATTTCAAATGCGAATGCTGCAAAAACGTTAAAGTGTCAGACGGTTATTAGCGCTAAAGGTGATGAAGCGGTAATGTTAAAAGACTTTACTGACAACGTAACAAAACTAACAGGTGGATCTCTAAAATTTGAAATTATGCCAGCAGGAACAGTCGTTGGAGTTAAAGAAACTCTTGATGCTGTTGATAAAGGTTTAATTGATTGTGGATTTGCTTGGACTCACTATTGGTCCGGAGAACATCCAGCTGCTATGCTATTTGGTTCACCAGTAGCAGGTGGTGGTGTAGGAATTGATAACATCGCATTCTTATCATGGTTTTTATATGGTGGTGGAGAACAACTATATGACAGACTTTGGGGAGAAATGAAAAGAGACATTAAAGGTTTCATGCTTCAACCAGTTGGTCCAGAAGCTTTAGGATGGTTCCCAAGAAAAATCAAAGATATGGATGATTTCAGAACATTTAAGTTCAGAACTCCTCCAGGAATTCCAGGTCAAACTTATAAAGACATTGGAATAGCTTCAGTTGCAATGGGTGGTGGAGATATTCTTCCAGCATTAGAAGCAGGAACTATTGATGCTGCTGAGTGGTGTTGTCCTCAACCAGATAAAGTGTTTGGTATTCATAAAGTATTAAAACACTACTATCTACAAGGTTTACACCAAGTAGTCGTAAATGCTGACTTTTACTTAAACAAAAGCACTTACGATAAGTTCACTGACCATGAGAAATTTTCAATGAAGATGGCTGCTGATGCATCGTTGATGAGAGCTTTAGCTTACAGAATCAACACTAATGGATTAGCACTTAAAGATCTAACTGAAAATCATGGTGTGATACTTGAAGATACACCAGCTGATTATTTCCCAGCTTATATGGCTGCAGCGAAAGCAACTTTAGAGAAAAATGCAAAAGAAAACGCATTCTTTAAAGAAGTTTATGACTCAATGATAAGCTTTGCTAATACTGCTGTACCATTCTGGTCTGGTGCACAAACATCGAATGCTAAGCTAGGAATGGCTTATGCTAATTCGTTGAAGAAATAAATAAAGTTATTAAGCGGGCTTTTATAAGCCCGCTTTTTTTTCTAGAACTTATATGTCGGATAATCCAAAGTTAGATATTTCAGATGAAATGATAGCCGAAAGGCGATCAGGATCTGGAAAGATGCCTGATGATATGCCAACTTGGATGGCTAAAACTATAGTTAACATAGACAAATTTAGTAAATTAATAGGAAACATTGTTTGCTGGATTACGATCCCACTAATGCTTGGGATGGTTTATGAGGTTTTAGCAAGAAAATTATTTTTAGCTCCTACAATCTGGGCTTATGATATGAGCAGATTTTTTTATGGAGCATTGTTTATGCTGGGAGCAGGATACGCTCTTTCAAAAGGTGTTCATATTAGAGCAGACTTTTTATATAGAAATTTTAAAGTTAAGACTCAAGGCAGAATAGATTTTTGGCTTTACTTATTATTTTATTTTCCAGGATTAATAGTCTTTTTGTACATGACAACAGGCTTTGTCCAAGAAAGTATAATGAGAAACGAAAGAGGGATGGATACAACATGGATGCCATATATGTGGCCGATAAAATCTTGTCTGTGGATTGGTATTGTCTTCCTTCTAATACAAGGTGTTTCAGAACTCTTTAAAAGTTATTACGCAGCCGTCAAAGGTAAATGGCCAGGTAGTTAATGCTTTCACATTTAATAGATCCTGCAATTTTAGGTTTCATACTTATTGGTGTGATGTTGTTTGCAATATTTATAGGTTTCCCAATTTCTTTTACTCTTATTTTTTTAGGATTTGTTTTTGGATACTTAGGTTTTGGGAAATTAGTTTTCTATTTAATGACACTTCAATTTTCGATGGTAATGACCGAACAAACTCTCGCCGCCGTCCCCTTATTTGTATTTATGGGAATAATGATGGAACAAGCAGGTTTAATGGAGAGATTATTCTCAGCTTTCCAAATGATGTTAGCAAGAGTTAGAGGCTCTTTATATTATGCAGTTTTATTTGTTTCGGTAATATTTGCAGCTGCTACAGGAATAGTTGGTGCATCAGTTACAATTCTTGGAATTATGGCTGCAAAATCAATGAATAGGTCAAACTATGATGTAAAATTAGCCGCTGGTACAATCACTGCTGGAGGAACATTGGGTATTTTAATTCCTCCAAGTATAATGCTTGTAGTTATGGGTCCAATTATGGAAATTCCTGTAACTGATTTATTTGCAGCAGCAATAGTTCCAGGAATATTGTTGGCATGCCTATATGCAGCATATACTACATTCAGATGTATGATGAACCCGAAATTAGGTCCACCTATACCAGAAGAATTAAGAACAACAGATTTAAAAAAATTATGGCTTGAGTTTTTCTTAGGATTAGTGCCACCAGCAGCATTAGTATTTGCTGCCTTAGGTAGTATTTTATTTGGTTTTGCTACTCCAACAGAAGCTGCAGGATGTGGTGCTGGTGGTGCATTATTGCTTTCATTAGCTTACAAAAAATTAACATTAAAAAAATTACAAGATGCATTAGTTAAAACTCTAGAAATTTCTGCATTAATTATGGTTTTAGTTGCTGCTTCTAATTTCTTTGGAGCAGTATTTGCAAGATTAGGAACTCCGATGGTCTTAACAGATTTTCTTTTATCACTTGAGATGAATAAATATTTAATTTTAGGAATAATCATGATTATGATTTTTCTTTTAGGATGGCCATTAGAGTGGGTGCCTATTGTTATGATAGTTGTTCCTATTATTTTACCACTAGTTGAAGCATTAGGATTTAATTTAACTTGGTTTGCAATTCTTGTTGCTGTTAATTTACAAACCGCCTGGCTCTCACCTCCCGTAGCGTTATCTGCTTATTTCTTAAAAGGTGTTGTTCCAAGTTGGGATTTAAAAGATATTTATCTTGGAATGATGCAGTTCATGGTTTTACAGATAATTGGATTAATTATAATCATAGCGTATCCAAAAATAGTACTGTGGTTGCCAACTCTCTTATATGGACAGCAGTAAATAATTGATTAATATCATTTAAGTGAATCAAAGCGAAAAATTTCAATTAAGGAATTGGGAATTAGTTTCAATAAATCCAAATAATCGAGACTGGAGTTGGAAGAATTATTTTAACTTTTGGGCTATAAATATTCAAACAATTGTTGGGTTCTCTTTAATATCAGCTTTATATTTATTCTATGATCTGAATTTTTTTGTTGTCTTAACAGGATCATTGTTAGCAGGATTATTAGTATTCTTTTTTGCTAACATTATTGGAAAAATTTCTCAAAGTAGTGGGTTAAGTTTTCCAACAATTCTCAGACTTTCAATGGGTTTTACTGGCGCCAGATACGTAGGGATGATCAGAGGATTAGTTGGTTTGTTCATGTTTGGTGTACAAACATTTTTTATATCAAAATCACTAGGTTATATTGCAAGGATAATCCTATTTAAAATAGACAATCAACTCTTACAGAATGAAATATTCCTATTATTCTTTTTTGGTTTGAATTTAATTGATTGGGTTTGTTTATTTTTAACTTTAATATTTCAATACATCCTTTTTACAAAAGGACAGAGTTTTCTAAAATCATTTATTAATTTTTCAGGTCTTTCAATATATTTAGGACTATCTGTACTACTAATTATTATTTTATCTGAGTATTACAATGAACTGCTTAATGGAATAAAACTAAGCTTAGTCTTTAGCAATTTTGCAATTCAGTCGAATATAGCTCCAATAATATCAATCACAGGAACTCTATTTGCTTATTTTGCAATAGTTCTCCTCACATTTGGTGATTTTTCTAGATACTCAATGAATTACAAAGAAATGACCAAAGGAAACTTAAGTATAATATTGAATTTAATACTCTTTTCTTTTTTCTCGGTATTAATCACTTTAGGTTCAGATATTATTCTTACTAGCAAAGGATTAAACGCTTCAAGTCTACTTACTAATCCAAATGACATAATTGGAAAATTTAATAATAATTTTCTAACTTTCTTTTGTTTGATATTTATTATTATCTCTTCGTTATCAACTAATTTGATAGCAAATTATATTCCTTCGCAAAATACATTGATAAATTTTTTCCCTAATTCTTTAACGTTAAAAAAAACAGGAATTGTAATATCAATTATTGGATTATTAATTTCAACATTCTGGCTTTCAATTTTCAGCAAAGCTAATTTTTTGATATTTGTTGAAGCCGTAGCGACGACTTTTGGGCCAATT
Organism: uncultured Pelagibacteraceae bacterium; assembly: GCA_902576115.1. Lineage (GTDB taxonomy): Bacteria > Pseudomonadota > Alphaproteobacteria > Pelagibacterales > Pelagibacteraceae > Pelagibacter. Next base: position 46,651 of record CACGUE010000007.1, on the reverse strand, counting down.
TTTGGTGTATTAGTAGCAGACTATTATTTATTTAAAAAACAACAAATTAATCACAAAGAACTTTTTTATCCTAAAGAACATACAGAATATATTTACAGTAACGGTTGGAACCTCAAAGCATTGTATGCTCTTTTAATTGGATCAATATTTTCTTTATCATCTTTGCTAAATGAAAACTTAATACAATATCAATCATTTGGATGGATTATTGGAGCATTCACATCTTATTTAGTATATTATTTATTGAATAATAAATAATAATGAAAGCGCTTGTCTACACTGGTGTTGAGGAGATGGAATTTAGGGAGGAAAAAGAACCTTCTGAAAAACCTGGAGAAAGTATTCTTAAAGTTCATGCATCAGGTATCTGTGGCTCAGATATGCATGCTTACCACGGAAAAGACGAGAGAAGAATCCCACCGTTAATTTTAGGTCATGAAGTTAGTGGTCAAATAATTAACGGAAAGCTTAAAGATCAAATTTCAGTTCTTAATCCATTAATAACTTGTAGAAATTGTGAATACTGCAAGAGCGGAAGAGAACATTTATGTCCAGATAGAGTTCTTTTAGGAATGAATAGACCTTATGAAAGACAAGGTGCGTTTGCTGAACTCATTACAGTTCCAGATCACAATATTTTCAAAGTTCCTGAAAAGCTTGATGTTAAAGAGGCTGCGGTTGCAGAACCAACAGCAGTTTCATATCATGCAGTATTATTAGCTGTAGAAGCATCAAAAAAACCATTAAATGAATGTAGAACGCTTGTTCAGGGCGGCGGAGCAATTGGCCTTTTGTGTGCATTAATTTTATCCAAGATCCAAGGTAATACAAATTTGACAATTTCTGATCCTAATCAAAAAAGACTTAATGAATGCTCCAAATATGTAGATGCAAAAACAGTGTCGCCAGATCATAAAGATATAAAAGAGAGCAGCTTTGATTTAGTTTTTGACACTGTTGGACTTGAAGTTTCACGACAACAGGCAATCAGTGTAGTAAAACCAGGAGGAATAATAGTTCATATCGGATTAACCCAGCCTGCTGGATCTTTTAATTTTAGGAAAGCAACCCTTCAAGAAGTTACTTTTATTGGAACTTACTGTTACACAAACAAAGAATTTGGTGAAACTATTGATATTTTAACTAATAACAAGCTAGGCAAGATAGAATGGATTGAGTACAGAAATCTTAAAGATGGTTGGGGAGCTTTTAAAGAAATTCATGATGGAACCTGTTCGGCACCTAAGATAGTGCTTCTGCCTTAAATTCTTGGTTTTTTAAGAGGTATTAATACCTTTTTTTCTCCGATTTTTTCTGAATTTTTTGAAATTACAGGTGCAGTTATAATTATAGACCAATAAATCATCAAACCAAAAAGAACTGTTAATTTCATATCATCTAAATAGAGAACAATAATGAATTATGCATGTTTAAATAATGTCAAAATTTTGAATTTGAAAATTATTTTATCTTTTATATAGAGAGGACATGTTTAGATTTTTATTTAAATTAATTTTAGTTACAGCGTTGTTTCAAACTACTTTGTATTCTGAGGAAGTAAAAGTATTTGAGTTTACAGAGAAAGAACTATCAGAATTGACAGTTAGAAAAGTAAGAGGGGCAGATAATAAAACTGAATATTCTGTTGGCTCTGATGAAAATGGTAATTACCTTAAAGCTATTGCTGATAATGCTGCTTCTGGCCTAGGTAAGGAGATTAAAATTGATCTAAATAAAACACCTTTCATAAATATTACTTGGAAAATTGAGAAAGACATACCAGGGATAGATGAGACAGCTAAAAAGGGTCATGACTTTGCAGGAAGAGTATTCGTCATTAAAAAAACTGGAGCAACACCTTTATCCAATAGAGCAATAAATTATGTTTTTTCAAGCAATCAAGAAGTTGGAAGCAACTTTCCAAGCCCATATACTAAAAAGTCCATAGATAATGTACTTGCTACTACCAAAACAAATTTAAATGAATGGGTAACTGTCAAAGCAAACGTTAAAGAAGATTTCAAGAAATTTCATAATTTAGATGTTAATGAGCTAGATGGTATAGCGATCATGTCAGATACAGATAATTCAAAGAAAAAATCAATTACTTACTATCAAAATATCTATTTTTCTTCTCAATAAATTTTATTAATATAAATTGATGAAAGTATTTAAGTATAATTTAAAAGTATACTATGAGGATACTGATTTTGGTGGAATAGTTTACCACGCAAATTATTTAAAGTACTTTGAAAGAGCAAGATCTGAGCTTATTTATTCCTTGGGATATTCGAATAAAAAGTTATTAGATAAACATAATGTTTTAATAGCAGTAAAAACTTGCAACGTAGATTTTAAAAAACCAGCTAAATTTGAGGATAAAATTACCGTTTTCACAAAAATAAAATCTAATACTTTGACTACAATTACAATGTCACAAGTAATTAAAAGAAAATCAGATATTCTATGTGATGCAGAGATTAAATTAGTATCTCTAAATAAGTTGGGAAAACCAGTAAAACTTCCAGTAGCACTTATTAACAAATTAAACTAGTTCTTTTACTTTTTTAAATAGTTTAGTCATTTGTTTTTCATTTATTCGTCCAGTATTTACATTTCTTGGACTTGGATGATAACACCCCATTAACAACACATTGTTAGGTAATTTAAAATATGTTCCATGACTAAATTTTACTCTCTCAGTGTAATCAAAATTTTCTCTATAAAATTTTACACAAGTATCAAACGCAATTTTCCCTAAAGCCACAATAATTTTTAGATTTTTAAGTATTTCAAATTCAGATTTAAAATAACCAAAGCAATTTTTTAACTCTTCATTTAATGGTTTATCTCCTGGAGGAACGCACTTTAGAGCTGGTGTTATAAAGGTATTTTTTATTTTTAATCCATCATTTATATGATCTGAATTACTTTGATTGGCAATTTTTACATTGTGTAAACATTTATATAAAAAATCTGAGGATTTATCGCCTGTAAATACTCTGCCTGTTCTTGTTCCACCATGAGCAGCTGGTGCTAGACCAACAATCATTATTTTTCCATTTATATCTCCAAAACCTGTAACTGGTTTTCCCCAATAAGTTTGGTTCATATATTGTTTTCTTTTTTCCGTAGATATTTTTTTTCTAAACCTCACAAGTCTAGGGCATTTATTACATTTAATTATTGTTTTTTTTAATTTTTCAAATTTAACGGTCATTAAGTTTAGAGAAGCTTCTTTTTGTGTGTCCATGGACCTTTTTTTGTTTTAGGTAAAAACTTTCTAAGGTCAAAAAGGACTTTTTCAGACAATTTTCTGTAGGTGGTTAGTTTTCCTCCATATATATTCAATAAAGGTAATTTTTTTATAATTTTTAAATCAAAAACATAATCTCTTGTGACTTTTGAAGCTGTATTAAAATCTTCAATTAGAGGTCTTATCCCTGAATAAGTATCTACAATGTCCTTTGTTCTGATTTGTTTTTTTAAGTAATTATTTACTGAACGAATTAAATATGTAATTTCTTTTTTTGATATTCCTTTATTTTCTGGTGATTTAACCTCAACTTCTGTAGTTCCAATTAAAGAAAACTTCCCTTTATAAGGTATCACAAATATTATTCTTTTATCAGTATTTTGAAATGTGAATGCAACATTTTCTTTGTACAATTTTTTTGTAATAATATGACTTCCTTTAACTAATCTTATTTTTTTCTTAGATTTAATTTTTATATTTTTATTTAAGGTTTCGTTTATCCATGGTCCAGATGCATTAATTAAAATTTTTGATTTTACTTTTTCACCTTTTTCAAGACTAATAATCCATTCATTGCCAATAATTTCAGCTTTTTTAACTTTGTTATATTCTAGTATTTTAGCTTTATTTCTTTTTGCATCTTTAGCATTTAGTTTCGTTAATTTTTTATCGTCAATTTGTATGTCAAAATATTGAAAACCAGTTTTGTATTTTTGCTTAAGAATATTTGAAAATTTTTTTGTAAGATCAAACGTTTTTGATTTTGGTATATTGCTTTTGCCACCTAAATTATCATACAAAAATAAACCAATTTTAATTAACCAGGCTGGTCGAATTTTATCTGCATAAGGAATTATAAAAGGAATCGGTTTGGAAATATGTCTGGCAATTTTATAAACTATTTCTCTTTCTTTCAGAGATTCTCTAACTAATTTGAATTCATAATTTTCTAAATAACGAAGACCACCATGTACTAATTTCGTCGACCAAGATGAGGTTGCTCCTCCAATCTCACCTTTGTCAGCTAAACAAACTGATAAACCTCTACCTGCAGCATCTCTTGCAATACCTGCACCGTTTATACCGCCACCTATTATGAATAAATCAAATATTTTAGACATTTAAATTATGATTTGTTTTAAAATATACAACCTCTTTTAGAAATTTAAAATTTTTAAATGCAATTATTTACAATTTCATAATATCTTAACATTAATAAAGTATTAATAAAAAATAAAATAAACTTAACAGAAGGATAGATATGAAAAAAATACTTAGTGTTTTAACAATTCTATTTACTTTCTCTTTTACATCACACAGTTATTCAAAAACAGAAATTCATTGGTGGTACGGAAACAGTGGTTTTCTTGGTGATGTAATTATTGAAATTGCAAATAGATTTAACGCTTCACAAGATCAATATACGGTCATTCCTACAGGAAAAGGAAGTTATGAAGATAACATGGCGGCAACTATTGCTGCATTTAGAGCAGGCGACCAACCACACTATTCACAGGTTTATGATGCTGGTGCTGCAATCATGGTAGCTCAAGTAAAAAATGGTGTTGTTATCGGTTTTGAAGAAATGGCTAAGAAGTATGGCATTGATGTAGATGCTGACAACTATATTCCAGGCATTAAAAATTTCTATGCCGACTCTGATGGAAAAATGATTGGTGTACCTTTCAATAGTTCAACTTGTTTGATGTATGCAAACATGGACATTTTGAAAGAGGTTGGAATTGAATCTGTGCCAAAAACTTATGAAGAATTTGAGGCCATGGCTCCAAAAATCAAAGCTGCTGGATACATTCCTTTAGTTCAAAGTCATAGTCCATGGATTTGGACTGAAAATTTCTTTTCTAGACATAATTTATTAATGTTAGATGGAAATAATGGTTACGATGCTGTTCCTACAAAAACTTTATTCGCTGAAACTGATGCATTTGTCTATCATTGGAAGAAAGTTAAAGAATGGTATGATAAAGGTTTATATGGCTATAAAGGAAGAGCGTGGGGAGACAATCAAGCACCATTTATAGCAGGTGAAGCTGCATTTTGGTTTGGTTCTGCTGCATCATTTGGTGGAATGAAAGGTGTTGTTCCAAACTTTACAGTTAATCATATTCCTTACTGGGATTCAGTAACCAAAGGAAAAGAGTATCCAACTTTTATAGGTGGTGCTGCTAACTGGATCTTAAATGGTCATACTGAGGAAGAGTACAAAGGACTTGCTAAATTTATAGAATTTATGGGTTCTCCAGAAATGGATCTGTATTATCACAATATGACTGGTTACTCTGCAGTGACTAAAGGTGGTATAGAGTTAGCTGAAACTATAAATTTCTATAGAGCTTCTCCATATCATAAAGCAGTTGGTGAACAATTAAGCTTAGAAGGTTCAACTATTCCTGGTGGATATAGAGCTGGTAACTGGCCCCAAATTCGTGAAGTAATTTACGAAAATATTGAGCCAATGTTAAACGGCAAAATATCAATCGAAAAAGGATTGCAGAATATGGACAAAGGTGCAGCTAAATTGTTAAAGCAATTTGCTAAAACTTTGTAAGAATAATTAAAACAATAAGGAGGGCATTAATTTACCCTCCTTATTTATTTTTACAAAAGTATGAAAAAAGTCCAATTCAAATCTAGCTATTCACAATATCTTTTCTTAGCTCCGCAGCTAGGTATATTGTTAATTTTTTTATATTGGCCAATCATACAAACCTTTAGAGATGCATTTACAATGCAAGATGCTTTTGGATTTGGATCGAAGTTTGTATGGTTTGACAATTTTTTATTTATTTTTGATGATCCAGCTTATTTCATAGCTTTCAAATTTACTATTATTTATAGTTTTGTTATTACGTTAATTACAGGCTCAATTGGATTATTACTTGCCGTTCAGGCTAATAATGTAATGCATGGTAAAAGCACTTACAAAACACTTTTAATTTGGCCTTATGCAATTGCGCCTGCGGTAGTCGGTGTAATGGCAAATTATTTTTTTAGTGAAAGATTTGGTCTTCTTTATCATTTATTTCACGAACTGTGGGGATTTAATTGGTACGAAAGTGTGTTCGACTCTTATATTTACGTAATCATAGCTGGTTCTTGGAAGCAAATCAGTGCTAATTTTATTTTCTTCTTGGCTGGACTTCAAGCTATACAAAAATCTGTAATTGAAGCATCAATGATTGACTGTAAAAATAGTTTTAGAAGATTTTGGACAATTACATTCCCATTATTAATGCCAACTACATTCTTTTTAATAATTATTAATATAACGTATGCTTTCTTTGATACATTTGGAATTATTGATACCACAACAATAGGTGCTCCTTCCGGTGAAACAAGAACTCTAGTTTATAAAGCTTACATGGATGGATTTAGAGGACTGGATTTAGGAAGTGCAGGAGCTCAATCAATAATGATGATGTTGATTGTATTAGTAATTACGATTTTTCAATTTAGATATATCGAAGGGAAAATACATTATAATTAATGACTAGATTTATCACATCAAGTTTTTCACATTTAATTTTACTCATTGGAATACTAATCATGTTAGTTCCTGTATGGATGATTTTTGCTAGCTCGACGCACACGAGTTCAATGATTAATATGAATGGTCTCCAAATGTTTTTAGGAGATAGCTTTTATGAAAATTACTTACGAGTTTTATTATATCAGGGTGGTTTTTTTAAAGAGATAACAGCATTAAAAATGTTTTTTAATAGTTTTATCATGGCTACAGGAGTTGCAATATTATCCGTTGTTACATCTTTAATGGCTGCTTACGCGTTGGTTTATTACAGAATAAAATATGCAACATTATTGTTTTGGATTATATTTATTACAATTTTAGTACCATTAGAGTTAAGAATTTTCCCTACTTATTCAGTAATGGCTGAGCTTAATCTAGTGAATTCTTACTTTGGATTAATAGTTCCTATTTCAGCATCAGCTATAGCAACATTATTCTTTCGACAATTTTATAAAACCGTTCCAGATGAATTACTTGAATCCGCAAAACTTGATGGAGCAAATACCTGGAGATTTTTTGTTGATTTTTTAATTCCTTTGTCAAAAACAATGATTGTAGCGATGTTAATATTTATGTTTGTTTTTGGCTACAATCAGTATCTATGGCCATTATTGGTAACAACTTCAGAACAATATTGGACAGTGGTTATGGGATTAAAAATGATGTCGGGTTCAATTGTTCATCGTTTTGCTTTCGTGATGATGTCTATGGTGCCACCAATTTTAATTATAATTGTGTTGCAGAAATATTTTATTAAGGGGGTTTTTCAAGATAAATGAAAATTAAACCACTTCAAATAATTGCTCATATTATTTTAATACTAGGAGTCTTGTTAATGGTAGTTCCTATTTGGATATCTTTTGCAAGTTCTTCGCATGACTCTGTAACTATATTAACCGAAGGTATGAAGTTTCATATAGGTGATCAGCTAGCAAGAAACTATAACGAAGTTTTAAATGAAAAAGGTGGTTGGTCAGAAGAAGTGACTGCTGCAAAAATGTTTATTAATAGTTTTATAATGGCATTAGGAATTGCAACACTTAAGGTAGTTATTTCAGCAATGTCAGCATATGCTTTGGTTTATTATAGATTTAAATTAGCTGTACCAATTTTTTGGTTAATCTTTATTACTCTACTTGTTCCTTTGGAGGTAAGGATTTTTCCAAGCTATAAAATTGTATCTGATTTAGGTTTAACAAATTCATATACAGGCCTTATCCTTCCATTAGTTGCTTCAGCTACAGCAACATTTTTCTTCAGACAATTTTATAAAACAATTCCAGATGAACTCTTGGAGTCAGCAAAATTAGACGGAGCAAATGCTTGGAGTTTTTTCATAGATTTCTTGGTTCCATTATCTAAAACCATGATAGCAGCAATGTTTATCTTTATGTTTGTATATGGATACAGCCAATATTTATGGCCACTAATAATGACAACTGCAGAAGAATACTGGACTGTTGTAATGGGAATGAAGATTATTTACACAGAAAGCTATGAAGGAGTTGCTCTGCCAAGAACTGCAGAAAGATTTGCGTATATCATTTTGTCAATGATCCCACCAGTTTTAGTGGTAGTATTTTTACAAAAATGGTTCATAAAAGGATTAATTCAAACGGAGAAATAAATGAGCTTTTTAGATTTAAAAAATGTGACTAAGATTTACCCAAATGGAACTAAGGCTGTTCATGAAACTTCATTAAGTGTTGATGAAGGTGAGTTTATGGTTTTTGTAGGACCTAGTGGATGTGGAAAATCAACTTTATTAAGAATGGTTGCAGGCTTAGAGGATATTACAGAGGGTGATATTAATCTTGATGGAAAATTAATTAATGAGGTAGATCCGTCTGAAAGAGATGTAGCAATGGTGTTTCAGAACTATGCATTATACCCACATATGAATGTTTATAATAACTTGGCTTATGGTCTAAAAAACAGAGGAATTGACAAAGAAACAATTGAGCAAAAAGTAAATGATGCAGCTAAGCTGCTACAAATTTCAGATTATTTACAGAGAAAACCTTCAATGTTATCCGGAGGTCAAAGACAAAGAGTTGCAATGGGTAGAGCAATTGTTAGAAATCCTAAAATATTCTTATTTGATGAACCTCTTTCAAACTTAGATGCAAAATTAAGAATTCAGATGAGACTTGAAATCAAAAAACTTCAGCAGAAAGTTGGAGTAACAAGCATATTTGTTACGCATGATCAAGTAGAGGCCATGACACTTGCTGATAGATTAGCAGTTATTAACAATGGAATTATTGAACAGCTTGGAACTCCTATTGAGATATATGATAATCCAAAATCATTATTTGTTGCTGGTTTTATTGGCTCACCTCAAATGAATTTTTTAGATGGTAATATAAAAAATAAAACATTATCTGCAGAAGGTTTTGAAATTAAAGATATTGATAGTGACTTTGAGGGAGAAGTAAAATTAGGAATAAGACCTGAACATTTAAGTCAAAGTGAAAATAGTTTAATTAATTTAAAAGTAGACTTAGTGGAACAACTTGGTTCGGATAATCTTGTTTATGGTCAATTAAAAGACAAAAAAGACTTTTGTTATAGGTGTCCGGGAAATCTAACTATTGAAAAAGGTGCTGATCTAAGTCTTAATATTGAGAACAATAAATATTATATTTTTGATAAAAGCACTGGCAAAAGAGTTAATTAATTTTGATTTTAAGCAAACCAAATCATATAAAAATTTATGGTCACCGAGGAGCAAGAGGAGATCTTCCCGAAAACACTCTAGAAAGTTTTAAATACTTATTTGAAAACAATATTAATGCATACGAAACTGATATTTTGATTTCAAAAGATTTTATTCCTGTAATTACTCACGACTTTAGATTAGATCCAAGTCTTACAAAAGATAACGAGGGAAATTGGATAGAGGATGAAAATATAAAAATATATGATTTAACTTATGAAGAACTTTTAAAATTTGATGTTGGATCTTTAAATAAGTTATCTAGATATGGAAGAAGATTTGTTAATCAAAAAACTTTAGAAAATCAAAAGATACCGAAACTTTCTGAATTATTAAATTTATCCTCAAAAAACATATCTGAAAATCTATTAATAAATTTAGAAATTAAATCTACACCTGATGAGGAAAATCTAACGCCGACTCCAGAAGAAATGGTTAAACTAGTTATGCAAGAGGTAAATAAGTCAACCTTACAAAATAAAATAATTGTTTCATCATTTGATTGGCGAACACTGACAGAAATGAAAAAACTTTACCCTGAAATTTCAAGAGCTTATTTAACTTTTCAACAACAGGCTGGAATTAAAATTAAAAATACAATTTATAATAGATCTCCATGGATGAGTTACATGCCCTTTTTTGAAAATCATGAATTACCGAAAATTATAAAATCACAAGGCGGAGAAGCTTGGCATCCATACCATAAAGATATTACAAAAAAACTAGTAGATATTTCTCATCAAGAAAATTTGCCAGTGAACGTTTGGACAGTAAACAAAGATTACGACATGTTAAAAATGGTTGAGTATGGTGTAGATGGTATCATGACAGATTATCCATTGAAGCTTAAAGAACTTTGTGAGAAAGAAAATATAAACTGGTTTTAGTTTATTTTAATGGATTTAAATATAGTTAGTAATGAGGAAAAGTTTTTAGCTGGAAAACTTGAAGGATATACTTTAAAAGGTGCTGAAAATAAATTTGATGACAAAGGAAATCCTTTACCCTTTCCAGGTTGTACAATAATTTGTAATATTCCTCTTAATACCAATTTATCCGATGAAATTAGTAGTTTTCAAAAAAAAATAAAAAATTTTAATCCAGAAAAAACTTATTTCTATTTACCTCAATCTAGTTTTCATATGACGTTATTTGATTGTTGTAATTTAAATACAAAAAATACAAATAATTGGCCATCAGATATAGATCTTGATATGGATCACAAAGATATAGCTTTTGAATTAAATAAAAGAATTAAAAACTATAATTTTCCAAAAGAATTTAATCTTAAACTAAAAACATTTTTTGGTGGTTATAGTATTATTTTAGAACCTTTTTCTAAAAAGGATGAAAAAATTCTTAGAAATTGTAGAGATGAACTAAGTAGCTTATTAAAAATTAAATTTGAAAACCATCAAAGATATACTTTTCATATTACTTTGGCATATATCTTAAGAGAGCTTAGTGAGATTGAAATAAGTAATTTAATTGAATTTAATAAAAAACTATTTTTAGACTTTAGTAAAAAATTTCCAAAAATTACTTTTTCAAAACCTGAAATGTGTACTTTTGAGAACATGTTAGAATTTAAAAGTGTTAATCCTTCCAGCTTGTATTAGTTTTTACTTTTAGAAAAAAAAATTTAGGTATAGACTTAAATTGTGAAAAAATTTCTTGTTGCTATTGACCAAGGCACAACATCAACTAGAGCAATTCTCTTTGATTTAGATGGTAATATAAAATTTACATCCCAGTTTGAATTTAATCAATATTTTCCAAAAAATGGATGGGTGGAGCATAATCCAAACGAAATTTGGCTTACAACTCTAAAAGCGTTGAAAAAAGTAATAAAAAAAGCATCACTATTAAGAGGAAAAATATTAAGTATAGGAATAACTAACCAGAGAGAGACAACTATTCTTTGGAATAAGAAAACAGGAAAACCAGTCTACAACGCAATTGTTTGGCAAGATAGAAGAACCCAAGACTATTGTGAAGATTTAAAGAAAAAAAATTATGAAAAAATTTTTAGAAAAAAAACTGGATTATTTATTGACCCATATTTTTCTGCAACTAAAATTAAATGGATACTAGAAAACGTAAAAAATGTTAAGAAACTTTTAAAATCAAATAATTTATTATTTGGTACTGTTGATACTTTCCTTATTTGGAAACTTACTAATGGGCAACATCATTTAACAGAAGCAACTAATGCTTGTAGGACGATGTTATTTAACATTAATAATAACAAATGGGATAAAGAAATCTTAAAAAAACTTAAAATTTCTGAAAATATTTTGCCAAAAGTTAAAAATTCAGCTGATAATTTTGGTTTAACAAGTAAGAGAATTGTCGGCAGTGAAATACCAATATCAGCAGTTCTAGGAGACCAACAAGCAGCTGCAGTAGGACAGTCATGCTTTGAAAGAGGTTCAGTAAAAAGCACATATGGAACTGGTGCCTTTGTCATAATGAATACTGGTTCAAAAAAAATTTATTCTAAAAATAAATTATTAACAACAATATGTTACAGATTGAATGGAAAAAATACTTATGCTCTTGAAGGATCTATTTTTATTGCAGGTGCAGGTGTACAATGGTTAAGAGATAAATTAAAATTTATTAACAATGCTTTTGATACGGAAATAATTGCTCAATCAAAAAAAAATAATGAGGGTGTATACGTTGTGCCAGCCTTCAGTGGAATGGGAGCACCTTATTGGAGGCCTGATGCAAGAGGGGTAATAACAGGTTTAACAAGAAATAGTGATTGGAAAACCTTAGTTAGAGCAGTATTAGAGTCAGTTGCCTATCAAAGTAATGATTTATTTAATGCAATGAAAAAAGATGGTTTAAAACCAACTAAACTTAAGATTGATGGAGGCATGGTAAAAAACAACTGGTTTTCGCAATTTTTATCTGACATCATAAATATAAATACAGAAAGACCAAAGGTATTAGAAACAACTGGTTTAGGAGTAGCCTTACTAGCTGGATATCAAATTGGATTATTTAAATCATTATATCAAATCAAGAGGAAATGGAAAAAAGATAAAATTTTTAAGCCTAAAATAAATCGAAAAGTTAGGAACGATTTAATAAATGGTTGGAAATTATCAGTTCAGAAAGCTCTATTATAAAAAATACAGATAAAAATTTAATTGTCGTTTATGAAATATATAAATTTTATTCTTTTATTTTTGCTAAGTATTTTTAATTCAAATTATTCACAGGCTAATGATTTAGTAATAAGCGAACTGCAGAAGGGTGGAAAAATTGTATTTATAAGACATTCCCTTGCACCAGGAAATGGAGATCCTGATAATATTGATTTAAAAAAATGTGATACTCAAAGAAATTTAAATCAACAAGGGATAGAGCAATCAAAAAAAATTGGAATATTATTTAAAGACAATAACATTAAAATTGATAAAGTGTTATCTAGTGAATGGTGTAGATGCAAAGATACTGCAAGATTTGCGTTTAATAATTATGAAACATTCAAAGGTTTAAACTCTTTTTATCAAGAGAAGTTTTACAAATATAAAGATGAACAAATTAAGAGTTTAAAAAAATACATTAAAAATTGGAATGGTGAGAAAAATCTTATTTTAGTAACACATTTTGTAGTTATTTCAGAAATGTTAAATTTTGGTACTTCATCTGGAGAAATTGTTGTTATAGATAAAGACTATAAATTTATAGGAAGTATTGAATCAATGTAGTATGAGATTATTGTATTTTATAATATGTTTTAAATATAAAAAAACTTGTATGAAAATAATCTTATCAATATTTTTTTTTGTTAGCCTAATAATTAATACATCAAATGCAGAAATTTATAAGATAGGAAAGCTCAATATTGAATTATTCGAACCAAATAAACTAATCAAAACTAGCGGTAGTATAAATGAAGGTTTTGGAGTTGCTAAAATAAGAATATTTGCAGAGAAAACCAATGATAATAGAATTAGTTCTATTATTACAACAGTGAAATATAAGGGTGATAAGTACAATAATCTAATGAGAACTTGGTGGATAGACTATTTTTTTAAAAATAAAAAAGGTATTTTTTATGACAACAGCATTACCAATTTAAATTTGATAAATGAAAACTTTACAAATGGATTGGTAGTACAAGAAGTAAATCTTAAAGATTATTTGAAACAACAAGATGAATTTAAAGAATTTAAAGGTGCAATAAAAAAATTAAAAAAAAAACATAATGTTGATTTACCAGCAAGAGTAATTAGAGCAGATCATGTCTATATTAAAGGAGGAGATTTAATTTGGGTTGGATATATGTTCAATTACGATCAAATTTTAAATGAAAATATTTTTGTAGATAAATTAACTAAGTTTAATCCAAAGATAATAGATGGTTATCCAAATTATAAAAATAAAATGAGCCAATGGATAAACCTTGCATTAAAAAGACATCAAGAATTTCAAGATACATTAAAAATAAATAAAAAGATCAATTTAACATATGAAAACTTTGATATTAATAATGATATTAAATATTTTAAAGATACATTTTATCTATCAAATTTTAATTCAGAAAAAAATCTGAAAATAAATGAAGAAGAAAAAGCAAAAAAAGCCGCTGAACAAAAAGCAAAAGAAGAAAAAGCAAAAAAAGTCGCTGAGCAGAACGCCAAAGAAGAAAAAGCAAAAAAAGCCGCTGAACAGAAAGCAAAAGAAGAAAAAGCAAAAAAAACTAAAGAGGAAAAATCAAAATCTGAAGATGAAATAAGTGTAGACGATTTAATGTCTAAAATTAAAGAGTTAAATGAAATGTATAAATCTGGTTTGATTTCAAAAGATGAATTTGAAATGCTTAAAAAAAAGCTCTTAAAAAATTAAATATTTCATAATGAATAATGATTTGAAAATGAAAGTTGGATTTATAGGTGTTGGATGGATGGGATTTGGTATCGCGAATAACATTCTTAAAAATAATTATGAATTATTTGTAATTGCCAATAAGAACAGAAAGCCAATTGATAGAATAGTTAAAGAGGGTGCAAAAGAAGTTAAATCTTATGAAGAACTTTGTAAAAGTGGATTAGATGCTTTGTTCCTATGTGTAACAAACTCTCCCATTGCTCATGAAATCGGAAAAAAAATAGTTTCATTACTGACTGATAAAACAATTGTCATTGATATTACCACTCATAATCAAAATGGATCTGTTGAAATGGAACAAATATTAAAAGCAAATAATATTCCTTATTTAGAGTGTCCAGTAATGGGAGGTCCTGTTCAAGCGGAAGAGGGAATATTAGGTGGAATTGTTGGTGGATCTGAGGAAAACTTAAAAAGATCAGAAGAACTTTTAAAATGTTTTTGTAAAAACTATTATCATTTTGGTGGTATTGGAAATGGCGCAAAAACAAAATTATTAAATAATTTTCTATCATTAGGAACAGCTACTTATGTAATTGAATTGATAAAAGCGGCAAAAAAATTAGATATTGATTTAGATAAACTTTACAAAGTAGCACAATTAGGATCAGGTAATTCTAATGCTTTAAAAAGGATTTTTGATAAGGTTTTAGAGGATGATTACACAGGTTTTAAGTTTACAGCGACTAATACACTAAAAGATTTAACATATATAACTGACTTATTAAAAGGTATGGATAATGCGGAAAAATTATCCGATCTATCGAAATCTTTCTATAAAAAAGCAGTTGATGATGGTGATGGTGAACTTTTTATAAGTGAATTAATAAAGAAGAATTAATCTTTTTTTTCTTCTTTTTCTTTTTCAGCAAAGAATAAAGCAATAGCAAATAAAGTTGTCCATCCAATACCTAATAAAGCTTTTGGACTGGTTTCAGCACTCCATATATCTAAAAAGATCGCACCTAATGCAAGACCGACAAGATAAATAACAATTGCAATATTTGTTTTGCTCATATCAATTAAGCTAATATTTTACACTATTATTCTAATTGGACAATTATAATCAATCATATATAAAGCACCAATAATTTGGGCGAGTGGCGGAATTGGTAGACGCGTTGGTCTTAGGAACCAATAGTGCAAACTGTGAAGGTTCGAGTCCTTTCTCGCCTACCATATTTTATGAAAGTAACAGTAGAAAATAAAAAAGGTTTAGAAAAAGATATAAAAGTTTTTATCGATAAAAAAACTATATCTGGATATCTCGAAGAAAAATACGAAGAGATTAAAAAAGATGTCGTTTTAAAAGGATTCAGACCAGGTAAAGTTCCTACAGAAATTTTAAAAAGACAATTTGGAAAAGCTGTATACGGAGAAGTAATCGATAAAGTATTA
Source organism: uncultured Pelagibacteraceae bacterium (assembly GCA_902576115.1). GTDB lineage: Bacteria > Pseudomonadota > Alphaproteobacteria > Pelagibacterales > Pelagibacteraceae > Pelagibacter. Next base: position 30,820 of record CACGUE010000007.1, on the reverse strand, counting down.
AAAGATACAACAACAAAAGCTCTTGAGGATAATAAAATTAAACCAGCAGGTCAGCCAAAGATTGATTTAAAATCGTTTGGTGAAGGTAAAGATCTTGAATACACAATTTCTGTAACAGAATTACCTAATGTTGAAGTTGGATCATTAAAAGATTTAAAAGTAAACGAGTACGTTGTTAAAATTGATCCAAAAGAAACAGATAAAAGAATTGATCAAATAGCAAAAACTCAGAAAAATTTTAAAGAAGCTGAAGAAAGTTATGCTGCTAAAGTGGGTGATTTAGTAGTTTTTGATTATAAAGCAACAGTTGATGGTAAAGATTTTAAAGGAAATGAAGGAAAAAATACTCAATTAGAACTTGGAAAAGATTTATTTATTAAAGGATTTGATAAGCAATTAGAGGGTGTCAAAAATAAACAAGATAAAAAAGCAGAAGTTAAACTACCAGAAAACTTTCCAGAAAAAGAAGTAGCTAACAAATCTGCAGTATTTGAATGTAAAATTACAGCAGTAAAAAAACCTGAAGAAACCAAAATAGATGACAACTTTGCAAAAAATTTAGGAGCAAAGGACTTAAATAATTTAAAAGAATTAATATCTAAACAAATTAACGATGAATTTAAAAATTCATTAGAAATGATTTCAAAAAAACAAATTCTTGAACAAATTGAAAAACAAAAACTAGATCAGTTACCTGCTAACCTTATTGAACAAGAGATAAATTTATTAGCTCAGGGCATGAAAGAAGAAGAGAAGAAAAAAAATTTAAAATATTTTGAGGAACAAGCAAAAAAAAGAATAAAAACTGGTCTTATTCTAAATGCATTTGGTGAAAAAAATAAAATTAAAGTATCTCAAGAAGAGTTAAATGTAGAAATACAAAAACAATTTAGAATGATGCCTGGACAAGAAAAGATGGTCAAAGAGTATTATGAGAAAAACCCGGGAGCAATAGAGAGTTTAAGAGGTTCTGTATATGAAGAAAAGATAATTGCTGAACTTAAAAAAATAGCAAAAGTAAACAAAAAAGAAATTAGCAAAGAAGAAGCTGAAAAAATCTTAAAAGAAGAGAATGAAAAAAATCTAAAAGAGCAAGAGAAATTAGCAAAACTATCTGAAAATACTGATAATAAAGTTAAAGAGAAAAAAGAAGTTAAGTCGGAAGATAAAAAAGAAAAGAAAACAACCAAATCATCTAAAGCTCCAAAAAAAGTAGCTAAAAAAACTAAATCAACAAAAAAAGTTAGCAAAAAGTAATCACAAGTTGTATAAGTAAATCGAATCACTTATGACAACAAAAATTCCAGAACATCTAAATACTTTAATACCAATGGTAGTTGAGCAATCAAGTCGTGGTGAAAGAGCTTATGATATTTATTCAAGATTATTAAAAGAGAGAATTGTTTTTGTAGTTGGACCAATTAATGATGCGGTTGCATCTTTAGTTACTGCTCAATTATTATTTTTAGAGTCTGAAGATCCTAAAAAAGAAATTTCTTTGTACATCAATAGTCCCGGAGGATTAGTTACAGCGGGTTTAGGAATTTACGATACAATGCAATATATTAAACCTGAGGTTAGCACATTATGTATTGGTCAAGCTGCAAGTATGGGATCTTTTTTGCTGGCTGCAGGATCTAAAGGAAAAAGATTATCATTGCCAAATTCAAGAATAATGGTTCACCAACCTTCTGCAGGTTTTCAAGGTCAAGCTACAGACATAGAAATTCATGCTAATGAGGTTATGTCATTAAAAAAAAGATTGAATGAAATTTATTCTAAACACACCGGTAAGTCAGTTGATCAAATCAAAGAAGCTTTGGAAAGAGACAATTTTATGACTCCAAATAACGCAAAAGATTTTGGTTTGATCGATAAAGTAGTAGAAAAAAGAGACTAAACAACAATATATAGTTTATTCACAACCTACACTTGATTAAGAAGTAATCTTTGTAATAAAGTATTCAAATTGATTCGTTATAAAAAATTATGAGCAACAATAATAAAAATATTCTTTACTGTTCTTTCTGTGGAAAGAGTCAGCATGAAGTCAGAAAATTAATTGCTGGACCAACAGTTTTTATTTGTGATGAGTGTGTTGAATTATGCATGGACATCATCAAAGAAGAGAGCAAAGATACTTTTGTAAAACATCAAGATGGATTACCATCACCTAAAGAGATCTGTGCAGTTCTAGATGATTATGTGATTGGACAAGATCATGCAAAAAAAGTTTTATCAGTTGCAGTTCATAATCATTACAAAAGATTAAATTACGAAAATAAAACAAGCAAAAATGTAGAACTTTCAAAATCAAATATTCTGTTAGTTGGACCAACAGGATGTGGAAAAACATTATTAGCACAAACTTTAGCAAGAATTTTAGATGTGCCATTTACAATGGCAGATGCAACTACATTAACTGAAGCTGGATATGTCGGTGAAGATGTTGAAAATATAATATTAAAATTATTGCAAGCAGCAGATTATAATGTTGAAAAGGCTCAAAGAGGAATTGTTTATATTGATGAAGTAGATAAAATTAGCAGAAAATCAGAAAACCCATCAATTACAAGAGATGTTTCTGGTGAAGGTGTACAACAAGCTTTGTTAAAAATCATGGAAGGAACAGTTGCTAGCGTTCCTCCTCAAGGTGGCAGAAAACATCCTCAACAAGAATTCTTACAAGTAGATACCACTAACATTTTATTTATATGCGGTGGCGCGTTTGCAGGTTTAGATAAAATTATTTCTCAAAGAGACAAAGGTTCATCCATTGGTTTTGGCGCGGAGGTAAAAAGTTTAGAAGATAAAAAAGTGGGCGAGTGGATGAAGAATCTTGAACCAGAAGATTTATTGAAATATGGATTGATACCAGAATTTATAGGAAGATTACCAATAACAGCAACATTAGACGATCTAGATGAGAAATCTTTAGTTAAAATTTTACTTGAGCCAAAAAATTCTCTAATTAAACAATATCAAGAGCTATTTAAATTGGAGGGAGTAAAACTTACTTTTAAAGATCAATCAGTAAAAGATATTGCTAACAAAGCTATATCAAAAAAAACTGGAGCAAGAGGACTTAGATCAATTCTGGAAAATATATTATTGAAAACAATGTTTGATCTACCAAGTCAAGATAATATAGAAGAAGTCATAATTGATTCTGGTGCGGCGAAAGGCGTATCAGCGCCTGTTATTGTTCATTCGAAGAACAAAACTAAAACTGATAAGACTTCAGCAGCATAATTGAACGTTAATAAACCATAATTTCCTATTGCATTATATAATATAATATCCATATTTCTCTGATGGATATAAAAGTAACATTACCGTTATTACCATTAAGAGACATAGTTGTCTTCCCAAGTATGGTCATTCCATTATTTGTTGGAAGAGATAAATCTATAACTGCTTTAAATGAAGTAATGAAGGGTGATAAAAAAATTGTTTTAGTTACACAAAAAAATTCTGAAGTTGATGACCCAAAAAAAAATGACGTTTTCACTTACGGATGTGAAAGTAACATTTTACAGCTACTTAAACTACCAGACGGAACTGTTAAAGTATTAGTTGAGGGTACTAAAAGAGTAAAAATTGTTGATTTTAAAGATGATGAAAAATTTATCAAATGTTCATTTGAGTATCAAAAAGATGTTATATCAAAAGAAGACGATCTACTCCCATTAAGCTTAACTGCTATAAAAAGACTAGAAAAACTGACAAGTGTTAATAAGAAAATCTCTTCAGAGACAATCAACAACATTAAGCAATTAAAAGATCCCTCTAAAGTTGCTGATAATATAATTTCACACATCAATGCTAGCATCTCAGAAAAACAACAAATCTTTGAAATTCTGGATGTTAAAAAAAGATTAAATAGCATCATTAAAATCATGGAAAATGAGGCAAGCATAATAGGTGTTGAAAAAAGAATAAGAGGTAGAGTTAAAACTCAAATGGAGAAAACTCAGAGAGAATATTATTTAAATGAACAACTAAAAGCTATCCAAAAAGAATTAGGTGAAATTGAAGATGGTAAAGACGAAACCACAAGTTTAAAAAAATCGATATTAAAAGCAAAGATGCCTAAAGAAGTCGAAAAAAAATGCATGTCTGAACTTAAAAAATTAAAAAATATGAGCCCTATGTCTGCCGAAGCTACAGTTGTAAGAAATTATCTAGATTGGATGATAGATTTGCCATGGTTTAAAAAGGATAAAGTAGATATAGATTTAAATAAAGCTTTAAAAATTCTTGAAGAAGATCATTTTGGATTAGAAAAAGTTAAAGAGAGAATTATCGAATTTTTAGCTGTGCAAAAAAGAATGGATAAAATCAAAGGTCCAATACTTTGTTTAGTGGGACCCCCTGGTGTAGGTAAAACTTCATTAGGAAAATCAATAGCTAAAGCAACAAATAGGCAATTTGTACGAATGTCTTTAGGTGGAGTTAGAGATGAAGCAGAAGTAAGAGGTCATAGAAGAACTTACATCGGATCACTTCCCGGAAAAATAATTCAAATGATGAAAAAAGCAGGAACTAAAAATCCTTTATTTTTACTTGACGAAATTGATAAAGTTGGAAACGATTATAGAGGCGATCCATCATCAGCTTTATTAGAGGCTTTAGATCCTGAACAAAACACAACATTCAATGATCATTACCTAGAAGTTGATTATGATTTGTCAGATGTAATGTTTGTAACAACAGCAAATACACTAAATATTCTTCCTCCACTTTTAGACAGAATGGAAGTTATAAGAATTCCTGGATATACAGAGGATGAAAAGATTAATATAGCTAATAAATATTTACTTCCTAAACAAATTAAAGACAATGGTGTCAAAGAAGGTGAAATGAAGTTAGCAGATGATACAATTAAAGAAATTATAAGAAGCTATACAAGAGAAAGTGGTGTTAGAAATTTAGAGAGAGAAATATCAAAAGTAACAAGAAAAGTTGTTAAAAAAGTTGTAAATAACGAAGAAAAGAGTGTTGATGTTAATGAAAAAAATATACCCGACTTTCTTGGAATTAAGAAATTTAAATTTGGTGAATTAGAAGCAAAAGATAAAGTTGGAATAGTAATAGGTTTAGCTTGGACAGAGTTTGGGGGGGAGATATTAAAAGTTGAAACAGTAAATATGCCAGGTAAGGGAAGAATGCAAATAACTGGTAAATTAGGTGATGTAATGCAAGAATCTGTAAAAGCTGCAAAATCTTATGTAAGATCAAAATGTTTAGAATTTGGTGTAACACCACCACTGTTCGAGAAAAAAGACTTTCATATCCATGTTCCAGAAGGAGCAACACCAAAAGATGGCCCTTCAGCGGGTATAGCTATGGTTACATCAATTGTATCTTCTATTACAAAAGTTCCAGTTAAAAAAGAAATAGCAATGACAGGTGAAGTAACAATCACAGGCCAAGTTTTGCCAATTGGTGGACTAAAAGAAAAACTATTAGCAGCACATAGAGCTGGAGTAAAAAAAGTTTTGATACCTAAAGAGAATGAAAAAGATTTAGTTGATGTACCAAAAAAAGTGAAAGACGATATTGAAATAGTACCAGTAGAAACTGCTGATGAAGTAATTAAAATAGCTTTAACGAAAGAATTAAAGCCTACTGAATGGACTGAAGTAGATAAATTAACTGAAACTAAAAAAGACGACAAATCTCAGGCTAGTATTCAGTAATAAACAATTTACATTATAATAAGCTTGATGTAATAGTACCATGTTTTGGGCGGTTAGCTCAGTTGGTAGAGCATCTCGTTTACACCGAGGGGGTCAAAGGTTCGAGTCCTTTACTGCCCACCAGAACACGGGGGTGTAGCTCAGTTGGTTAGAGCGATCGCCTGTCACGCGATAGGTCGAGGGTTCGAGTCCCTTCACTCCCGCCATCAAATAATTGAATAAAATAGAGCCTTAAAATGTGACCTATCTGCTCTTTTAGTTGATCTAAAAGGTGCTATATAGACTCATCATGCTTGCAGAATTTTTAAAAGATTATTTGCCAATTATTGTATTTTTACTAGTTGCACTTGTATTAAGTGTAGCATTTGTGGCGGTCAATTATTTAGCATCTCCAAAAAACCCTGATCCAGAAAAATTATCAGCATACGAGTGTGGATTTGAACCATTTAATGACTCTAGAATGGAATTTGATGTTCGATTTTATCTTGTAGCAATATTATTTATTATTTTTGATTTAGAAATCGCTTTTCTATTTCCTTGGGCAATATCTTTAGGCAAAATTGGTATATTTGGATTTACATCAATGATGATCTTTCTATTTATTCTTACTATTGGGTTTATTTATGAGTGGAAAAAAGGAGCATTAGATTGGGAATAAAATGAATTTAGAAGAAAGAAAAAAAAATATTCCAGAAGAATTTAAACAATTAGCACAAGATTTTAGTGATAATGGTTTTATAACAACATCAATAGATAATCTAGTTAATTGGGCTAGAACTGGATCATTGCATTGGATGACTTTTGGTCTTGCATGTTGTGCAGTTGAAATGATGCAAACTTCAATGCCAAGATATGATTTAGAAAGATTTGGTGCTGCCCCAAGAGCTTCACCTAGACAATCAGATGTTATGATTGTTGCTGGAACTCTTACAAATAAAATGGCTCCAGCACTAAGAAAAGTTTATGACCAGATGCCAGAACCAAGATATGTAATTTCTATGGGGAGTTGTGCAAATGGTGGAGGATATTATCATTACTCTTATTCTGTAGTAAGAGGATGTGATCGTATTGTGCCAGTTGATGTATATGTTCCCGGGTGCCCTCCTTCCGCCGAAGCACTTTTATATGGGATAATGCAACTTCAAAAGAAAATCAGGAACAAAGGTTCTCTGGAAAGATAAAAAATGCAAAACATCCAGGATTTAGAAAAAATTTTGAATTCACAACTAAATACTAAAATAAAAAGTTCTTTAATTAAACATAATCAAATTTACTTAAAAATTGATGAAACGGACTTAATAGAAGTTATTTTGTTCTTAAAAACAAATCCTAAAACTAAGTTCAGACAACTGATAGATATCACAGCTGTAGATTTTCCTGAAAATGAAATTAGATTTAAATTAGTTTATCTATTATTAAGTCATGAATTTAATCAAAGAATTATCATAGAGATAGATGTAAAAGAAAAAGAAATTGTTGGATCAATAACTTCAATATTTCCTGCTGCAAATTGGATGGAAAGAGAAGTATTTGACATGTATGGAATTGATTTCAAAGATCATCCAGATCTAAGACGAATACTTACAGATTATGGTTTTGAAGGACATCCATTGAGAAAAGATTTTCCTTTAACAGGTCACAATGAAGTTAGATACAGTCATGAAACTAAAAAAGTTATTTATGAACCAGTCAAATTAGAGCAAAATTATAGAAACTTTGATTATGAAAGTCCTTGGGAAGGAACAAAGTATATAAAAGAACAAACTAAAGAATAATGGCAAAAGAAACTAAAACTTTAAATTTGAATTTTGGACCTCAGCATCCCGCTGCTCATGGAGTTTTGCGATTAATATTGCAATTAGATGGCGAAATTGTTGAAAAAGCAGATCCACACATTGGTTTATTGCATAGAGGTACAGAAAAATTGATTGAAAATAAAACTTATACCCAAGCTGTACCGTATTTTGATCGACTAGATTATGTTGCACCAATGAACCAAGAACATGCTTTTGCTTTAGCAATTGAAAAAATTCTAAAAATAGAAGTTCCGATAAGAGCTCAATACATAAGAGTAATGTTTTGTGAGATTGGAAGAATACTTAGTCATATTTTAAATGTCACAACACAAGCAATGGATGTTGGCGCATTAACTCCAACCTTATGGGGATTTGAAGAGAGAGAAATATTAATGGGTTTTTATGAAAAAGTTTCTGGTTCTAGATTGCATGCCAATTATTTTAGAGCTGGAGGAGTACATCAAGATCTACCAAAAGGATTAGACAAAGAGATCGGAAAATTTTGTGAAAGATTTCCAAAAATAATAAATGATTTAGAATTACTTTTAACTGATAACCGAATATTTAAACAAAGGAACGTTGATATTGGAGTAGTATCAAAACAAGACGCTCTCGATTATTCTTTTTCTGGTGTTATGTTGAGAGGATCTGGAGTTGCCTGGGATTTAAGAAAATCCCAACCTTACGATTGTTATGAACAATTCGAATTCAAAATTCCAGTAGGAAAAAATGGCGATTGTTACGACAGATACCTATGCAGAATTGAAGAAATGAAAGAAAGTATAAATATAATAAATCAATGCTTGGCAAATTTACCTGTAGGACCAATTAAAACTGATGATGGAAAAATCAGTCCACCACCAAAAAAAGAAATAAAACAATCTATGGAAGCATTGATCCATCATTTCAAGTTATATACCGAAGGTTATAGAGTTGATAAAGATGAAATATATACAGCTGTGGAGGCTCCTAAAGGAGAATTTGGTGTTTACTTAATTTCGGATGGTTCAAGCAAACCATATAAATGCAAAATTAGAGCTCCAGGATTTTCTCATTTGCAAGCGATGGATTACTTAATTAAAGGTCATATGTTAGCTGATGTTCCTGCAGTTTTAGGTTCAATGGATATTGTTTTTGGTGAGGTAGATAGATAATGGCTGTTAAAAAAATATCAAAAGTACAACCTGACAAATTTGAGTTTAGTAAAAAAAACATAGAAACTGCAGATAGTATTATTAAAAATTATCCCGCTGGAAAACAACAAAGTGCTGTCATGGCTTTATTATATTTAGCACAAAAACAAAATGATAATTGGATACCTTTAAGTGCAATGAAATACATAGCAAAGTATTTAGATATGCCATATATAAAAGTATATGAAGTGGCTACATTTTATAGCATGTATAATTTAACTCCAGTTGGTAAATATTTCTTTCAAGTGTGTACAACAACGCCATGTATGTTAAGGGGCGCGTATAATTTAGTAGATGTTTGTAAACGAAAAATTTCTGAGGAAGAAAATCGTTTGTCTGAGGATGGAAAAACTTCTTGGTTAGAGGTGGAATGTTTAGGCGCTTGTGTGAACGCTCCAATGCTTCAATTAAATGAAGATTATTATGAAGATTTAGATCCAACAAAACTTGAGCAAATAATTGATAAAATAAATAATGATGAAATTCCCCAACCAGGATCTTATAGAGGAAGATTAAGTTCTGAACCAGAAAATACTAGAAAAACATTAATAGGTGATAAAAATGCTTGAAGATAAAGATAGAATTTTTCAAAATTTATACAATGATTTTGGTGCTGACTTAGCATCTGCAAAACAGAGGGGAGACTGGAAGGATACAAAAGAAATTTGTGGCAAAGGAAGAGAATGGATAATTAATGAAATTAAAGCATCAGAACTTAGAGGAAGAGGTGGTGCTGGATTTCCTACAGGATTGAAATGGTCTTTTGCTCCAAAAGAAGTTGGATCAAGACCACATTATTTAGTAATTAATGCCGATGAGTCTGAACCTGGCACATGTAAAGATAGAGATATTCTAAGATTTGAACCTCATAAATTAATAGAAGGCTGCTTAATTGCATCTTACGCAGTTAATGCACACAAGTGCTATATTTATATAAGAGGAGAATATTTTAATGAAGGACAAAAGCTTCAAACAGCTATCGATGAAGCATACAAGGATGGTCTCTTAGGAAAAAATTCTGCAGGGACTGATTGGGAATTAGACATATACATTCATTACGGTGCTGGAGCTTATATCTGTGGTGAGGAAACTGCTTTGCTTGAGAGTATTGAAGGAAAAAAAGGTCAACCAAGATTAAAACCTCCATTTCCAGCATTAATAGGCCTTTATGGTTGCCCAACAATAATAAACAATGTCGAAACAATTTCAGTGGTGCCAACTATACTAAGAAGGGGTGGAAAATGGTTTTCATCTCTTGGTAGACCAAAAAATACCGGTTCTAAAATTTATTGTATTTCAGGAAATGTAAATAACCCGTGCAACGTAGAAGAAGAAATGGGAATTTCTTTAAAAGAATTAATTGAAAAACATGCAGGTGGAGTAATAGGCGGATGGGATAATCTAAAAGCAGTTATACCTGGCGGTTCATCAATGCCTTTACTACCAAAAGAGACGTGTGAAACAATTAAAATGGACTTTGATGCATGTGTTGAGAACAAAACTGGTTTAGGAACAGCTGGTATCGTGGTTATAAATAAGGATCAAGACATTATTAAGTGTATGGCTAGAATTGCAAGATTTTATAAACACGAGAGCTGTGGTCAATGTACACCATGTAGAGAAGGTTCTGGTTGGATGTGGAGAATGTTAGAAAGAATGGCAAAAGGTGAAGCCACAAGGGATGAAGTAGATATGTTATTAGATGTAACAAAACAAATTGAAGGTCATACTATTTGTGCTTTTGGAGAAGGATCCTCATGGCCTGTTCAAGGATTGATTAGAAATTTTAAAGATGAAATAATTGAAAGAAATAAGTTTGATCCAATTGTGAAAAAGCAAAAAGATATACCGTATTTAATTGATCAACATTTATTAGAAAAAGAAAATGCTTAAACTTAAGGTAAATGATATTGATGTTGAGGTAGAAGAAGGAACCACAGTATTACAAGCTTGTGAACAAGCTGGAGCAGAAATACCAAGATTTTGTTATCATGAAAAATTATCTATAGCTGGTAATTGTAGAATGTGTTTAGTTGAAATGGAAAAATCTCCTAAACCAATAGCCTCTTGTGCGATGCCTGCCGCAGAGGGGATGGTGCTTAAAACTAATACTGAAAAAGTGAAAAAAGCAAGAAAAGGTGTAATGGAATTTTTACTAGCAAACCATCCACTTGATTGTCCAGTATGTGATCAAGGTGGAGAATGTGATTTACAAGATCAATCCATGTATTACGGAATTGATAAATCAAGATTTAAAGAAAATAAAAGATATGTGCCCGAAAAATATATGGGTCCTTTAATTAAAACTCAAATGACAAGATGCATTCATTGCACTAGATGTATTCGATTTGCAACAGAAGTTGCTGGCGTACCAGAACTTGGAGCAATTGGCAGAGGTGAAAATATGCAAATCACCACTTATTTGGAAAAAGCTATGGAATCCGAACTCTCAGCTAATGTTATTGACTTATGTCCTGTCGGAGCACTTACATCAAAACCTTATGTATTTGAAGCTAGACCATGGGAACTTAAAAAAACTGAGACGATTGATGTAATGGATGCCGTTGGATCAAATATAAGAGTGGATACATATGGATGGGAAGTTAAAAGAGTTCTTCCAAGAATTAACGAGGAAATAAATGAAGAATGGATATCTGATAAAACAAGATATGCTTGTGATGGCCTAAAAAATCAAAGATTAGACACTCCTTTCATTAAGATTAATAATAAATTAAAGCCATCAAGTTGGAACGAAGCTTTTAAAGCTGCATCTGAAAGAATTTCAAAAACAAAGTCTGAGAAAATTGCCGGATTTATAGGTGACATGACAAATATGGAAACTACATATGCAGCAAAAGATTTTTTTGAAAAAACGATCAAGTCTGAAAATTTGGAATCTAGATATGAAAAATTATATATTAATACAAATGTAAGAAGTAATTATTTATTTAACAGTTCCATTGAAGGATTAGAAAAAAGTGATTTAATAATTCTAATAGGTACAAATCCAAGATTTGAAGCAACAATATTAAACTCAAGAATTAGAAAAAATTATTTAAAAAATAAGACCGAAATTATATCTTTAGGTGATGTTGGTGATTTAACTTATCCTTACAAAGTTATATCGAATAATACCGACACTATAAAAGATATCATTGATAATAAGCATGAAATTTCAGAAAAGATTAATAAATCCAAATATCCGAGTATAATTTTTGGACAATCAGTTCTTAAACTTAAGTCGGCACCTTATATTTTTGAAGAATTCAAAAATTATCTATTAGAAAATGGTAAAATTTCTGATGAGTGGAATGCATTAAATATATTATCAAAAAATTCATCTACAGTAGGTTCATATGATTTAAATGTATTGTCAAAAAATTCTAGCTTTGAAATATTAGATAAATTAGAAAATAATAACTTTGAAGTTTTAATTTTATTTGGTCAAGATAATTTAAAATTTGATAAGAAAAAAGAATTTATAATATATATAGGTAGTCACGGTGATAAAGGTGCAAGTATTGCTGATGTAATTTTGCCTGGTGCTACTTACACAGAACAAGATGGTTATTTTACTAACCTGGAAGGAAAGTTACAAAAAGCGTACAAGGCATCATATCCACCAGGTGAAGCCAAAGAGGATTGGCAAATAATAAATGAATTATCCTCATTCATTAAGAGAAAAAATTTATATAAGGATAAAAATCTACTTATCGACTCATTAATAAATTATTTAAATCTTAATAATAAAAAAGAAGCAGATTTTGAGGTGCCCGAATATAATTTTAAATCAGAAAAAATTATTACTGAAGAGATTGATTATTATCACTCCAATGTAATAGCAAGAGCATCAAAAACAATGTCAGAGTGTAAAAATATTAGAATGAGTTTACCAAAAACTGGAACTGATAATTAATGGCTGAACTATTTATATTTTTTGAACAAATTTATAAAATTCTGTTTCTATTGATCCCAGTTTTAGTATCTGTTGCAATGATTGTTTGGTTAGATAGAAGAGTATGGGCCTTTGTTCAAAAAAGAAGAGGTCCTAACGTTGTTGGTCCATTTGGATTATTTCAAACATTAGCTGACGCTTTAAAATACATTTTTAAAGAAATAATCATTCCAGCAAGCTCAAATAAAGTTATATTTATATTAGCCCCAATAGTTACAATGACATTGGCATTAATTGCTTGGGCGGTAATTCCTTTTAGTGAAACATTTGTATTAGCAGATATCAATGTTGGTATTTTATATCTTTTTGCAGTTTCATCTTTAGGTGTTTATGGAATAATTATGGGTGGATGGGCATCTAATTCAAAGTATCCTTTTCTAGGAGCAATTAGATCAGCTGCTCAAATGGTTTCTTATGAAGTTTCCATAGGTGTAATAATTATAAATGTATTACTTTGTGTAGGTTCATTAAATCTAAGTGACATCGTTTTAGCTCAAAAAGATTTATGGTTTGTAATACCTCTATTCCCAATGTTTATAATTTTTTTTATTTCAGCCTTAGCAGAAACTAACAGACCACCTTTTGATTTGCCCGAAGCTGAGGCAGAGTTAGTTGCAGGTTACCAGACAGAATACTCTGGAATGATGTATGCAATGTTTTGGTTAGGGGAGTATGCTAACATTTTACTTATGTGTGCAATGGGATCTATTTTATTTCTTGGTGGCTGGTTATCTCCCATAGATTTATTTCCATTTAACGTTATTCCGGCTCCAATATGGTTAATCTTAAAAATACTCTTTTTATTTATCTTATTTGCTTTGATAAAAGCAATAGTACCTAGATACAGGTATGATCAATTAATGAAACTCGGATGGAAAATTTTTCTACCATTTTCATTGATTTATGTAGTATTAACTGCAAGTTTTTTAATGTATTTTGATTTATTACCGGGGAATTAGAATGAGCTTAATAAGGTTTTTCAAAACAATTTTTATGATTGATTTTTTAACAGGATTAATCATGGCAATAAAAGAGATATTTAAACCAAAAAAAACAATTAATTATCCATTTGAAAAAGGTTCAATTAGTCCTAGAGCAAGAGGAGAGCATGCGCTAAGAAGATATCCAAATGGTGAGGAGAGATGTATTGCTTGTAAACTATGTGAAGCTGTTTGTCCTGCTCAGGCTATAACTATAGAGTCTAGCGAGAGAGAAGATGGAAGTAGAAAGACTACTCGTTATGATATTGATATGTTAAAATGTATTTATTGTGGTTTATGCGAACAATCTTGTCCAGTTGATGCGATTGTGCAAGGTCCAAATTTTGAATTTGCTACAGAAACAAGAGAAGAACTTTACTATAACAAAGAAAAGTTGTTAGAGAATGGAGATAGATGGGAGAATATTTTAGCAGCAAATATTAATGCTGATAGCTCCCACAGATAATCAATGATTGCTCACGCAATAGTCTTTTATATATTTTCACTGATTGCAATTGTCTCTGCAATTATGGTAACTGTTTCGAAAAACACAGTTAATTCAGTTTTTTTTTTAATATTGGACTTTATTAGTATTTCTTGCCTATTCATCATGATTGGTGCCGAATTTTTAGGAATGATAATGCTTATTGTATACGTTGGAGCAGTGGCAGTATTATTTTTATTTGTTGTTATGATGTTAAATGTGGCTCAACAAAAAAATGAATGGTTTAATTCTAGTGGAAGAAGTTCCCATATTCCAGTTGGTCTATTAGTAAGTATAATTATATTTTTTGAATTAATTATTGTTATAGGTGGATGGAAATATAAACCAGATTTGTTAGATTCAATTGCGATTGAAATAAATACTGACTTAACAAATACCCAATCTTTAGGAAGCGTTATATATACTGATTATATTCATTTGTTTCAATTATCTGGAATGGTTTTATTGGTAGCCATGATCGGAGCAATTGTATTGACCTTCAGACAAAGATCTGGAGTAAAAAGACAAAGTTATTTTAAACAAATATCTAGAGATAGAAAAGATGGTATTGAATTAGTTGATGTTGAAAATAATAAAGGAGTTAAAATAGATGCTTAGTATTGGTCTTGGACATTACTTAACTCTCGCAGCTATTATATTCACAATTGGTATTGTGGGTATTTTTCTAAATAGAAAAAATATTATTGTTATATTGATGAGCATTGAATTAATACTTTTAGCTGTAAATATAAATTTAGTATCTTTTTCTATTTTTATTAACGATTTGAGCGGCCAGGTTTTCACATTATTCATATTAACAGTGGCTGCAGCTGAGGCCGCAATAGGACTTGCAATTATTGTAGTTTACTACAGAAATTCTGGAACAATAAGAGTTGAAGAAATCGACAGATTGAAAGGGTAAATGGAATACTTAATATTATTTTTACCTTTGATAGGTTCAATCATATCGGGTTTTTTTGGCAAAACCATTGGTGATAGATTATCGCAATTAATCACGTGTATTTTGGTTTCTATTTCGGCATTATTATCTTTGTTTATATTTTTTAAAGTTGTTTCATCAGGATATGAGCATAATGCAATTATCGCAACTTGGATAAATTCAGGATCTTTAAATGTAAATTGGTCAATTAAAGTTGATGCTCTTTCTGCAGTAATGTTAGTTGTAGTTACTCTAGTTTCATCCTTAGTTCATATCTATTCTGTTGGTTACATGTCTCATGACCCACATAAACCAAGATTCATGTCCTATCTATCATTATTTACATTCGCCATGTTAACGTTAGTAACATCAGATAATTTTTTGCAATTATTTTTTGGATGGGAAGGAGTTGGCCTTTGCTCGTACTTTTTAATTGGTTTTTGGTATAAAAAAGAAACTGCTAATGCTGCTGCTATTAAGGCTTTTATAGTAAATAGAGTTGGTGACTTTGGTTTTGCATTGGGAATTTTTTTAATATTTTATATTTTTGGGACAGTAAATTACGACGAAGTTTTTCTTAAAATACCTGATATTATAGATCAAAAGATAAATTTTCTATCTTTTGAATTTAATACAATAGATTTAATTTGTTTATTGCTTTTTATTGGAGCAATGGGAAAGTCAGCTCAATTTTTGCTTCATACATGGTTACCAGATGCTATGGAAGGTCCAACGCCAGTATCCGCATTAATTCATGCAGCCACAATGGTAACTGCAGGAGTTTTTTTAGTAGTAAGATGTTCTCCAATTTATGAGTATTCAGAATTAGCTTTGTCTGTAATCACATTAGTTGGGATGACCACAGCTTTTTTTGCAGCTTCAGTTGCATTAGTACAAACAGATATAAAAAAAATTATTGCTTATTCAACATGTAGTCAGTTGGGATACATGTTTTTTGCAGCAGGTGTAGGTGCATACAATGTTGCAATGTTTCATTTATTTACACATGCTTTTTTTAAAGCTCTACTTTTCTTAGGCTCTGGATCAGTAATTCATTCATTTAAAGATGAACAAGATGTTACTAAGATGGGGGGAGTATTTAAAAAATTACCCTACACATATACATTAATGGTTGTTGGTACTTTAGCTTTAACAGGATTTCCTTTTTTATCAGGTTTTTATTCCAAAGATGCAATAATTGAATTTGCTTATATAAGTGAAACAAAATTTGGAATTTATGCTGCTGGCATAGGTGTGTTAACTGCTGTAATGACTTCTATATACTCATGGAGATTAATATTTAAAACTTTTCATGGAGATTACAAAAATAAAGATCTTAGTATTGATACAATGCACGAGTCCCCATTGAGTATGATGTTACCTTTAGTATTATTAGCTGTTGGTGCAGTTTTTTCAGGATTTTTATTTAAAGAATTATTTATCGGTCATGATAAAATGTATAACTTTTGGGGAGAGTCTATAAAATTTCTAGAACCATTAGGAAAAGAACATCCTCCAACTTGGTTTTTGTTTTTAACTCCTACATTAGTAGTTCTAACAATTCCATTGTCATATTATCTATTTGTTAAAAATACTAAAATTGTAAATGAAATAGTTTCCATAAATATGCCAGTTTACATTTTTCTACAAAAAAAATGGTATTTTGACGAATTGTATGATCAAATTTTTATTAAACCTTCAAAAAGTTTTGGAATATTTCTTTGGAAAAAAATTGATGGATTAATAATCGATAAATTTGGACCAGATGGAATTTCAAATTTGGTAAAACTTTTTTCTTTTAAAGCAGTAAAGTTTCAATCAGGTTATATTTATCAGTATGCCTTTATAATGCTTCTAGGTTTTTCAATTTTATTAACTTTATTAATAGTAAAATAATATGAATTTCCCAATTCTATCATCATTAATTTTACTTCCAGCAATAGGAACCTTATTTATTTTTTTTGTTAGATCGTCTAATTCTCAATATCAAAGTAGCAAATATGTTGCCCTTTTTATAACTTTAGCTAATTTTTTCTTGTCTTTATATTTATGGATTGTTTTTGATAAATCTATAGTTGACTTTCAGTTTGTTGAAGAAAGAGAATGGATTTCAGGATTTGTTAATTACAAAGTTGGAGTAGACGGGATATCAATTTTATTTATTTTACTTACAACATTCATTACTCCAATTTGTGTAATAACTGTAAATGCAACTATAAAAAATAGATTAAAAGATTTTTTAATAGCAATCTTGATACTTGAAACATTTATGATTGGCGTCTTTTGCTCGTTGGACTTAGTTGTATTTTATTTATTTTTTGAAGCTGGTCTGATTCCAATGTTTTTAATTATTGGTATATGGGGTGGAGAAAGAAGAGTTTATTCAGCATTTAAATTCTTTTTATATACTTTGCTAGGTTCAGTTTTAATGCTGGTTGCTATTATATCAATATACTGGATAACTGGTACAACAGATGTCATTAAGTTATACGAATTGGGTATCGACGCTAAGTACCAAAATTTATTATGGCTAGCATTTTTTAGTTCTTTTGCTGTTAAGACACCAATGTGGCCAGTGCATACATGGTTACCAGATGCTCATGTAGAGGCACCAACTGCTGGTTCAGTTTTACTAGCCGCAATACTTTTAAAAATGGCTGGATATGGATTTATAAGGTTTTCTCTAGGCTTGTTTCCAGATGCTTCATTATATTTTGTTCCTTTAGTTTATACACTTAGTTTGATAGCGATTATTTATACATCACTAGTAGCCTTAATGCAGGAAGATATGAAAAAACTAATAGCTTATTCATCCGTAGCTCATATGGGATTTGTAACACTAGGTATTTTCACAATGACACAGCAAGGAATAGAAGGAAGTATTTTTCAAATGATAAGTCATGGTTTGGTATCTGCAGCACTATTTTTATGTGTTGGAGTTGTTTACGATAGACTTCATACAAGACTTATAAATAGATATGGAGGCTTAGTTTCTATAATGCCAAAGTACGCAATAGTTTTTATGGTTTTTACTTTAGGAGCTCTTGGATTGCCTGGAACAAGTGGTTTTATTGGTGAATTTTTAGTTTTAATGGGTGCATTTAAAAAGAATATACTAGTAGCAACGATAGCAAGTCTAGGAGTGATCTTGGGGGCGGCATATATGCTTTGGTTATATAAGAGAATTATCTTTGGAAAATTAATTAATGAAGATGTAAAAAAAATGGTTGATTTAAAAAGATTCGAAATTGTTACATTATGGCTTTTAGTTTTACCGATTATATTTTTTGGTTTTTATCCAGAACCTTTGATTAACTCTATAGAGGTATCAGTTGCAAATATGATAGATATGAATGATTTAGACAAGATTAATAAATTAGCATTAGGCGAATAATGGAAAATCTACAACTTATAATTCCAGAGTTATTTATATCGATAATGATTATGTTTTTATTAATATTTGGGGTATTTAAGAAAAATAGTTCTCAATTAGTTTATAATTTAACAACAGTAAGTTTAGTTGCTGCTTTAGCATTAATAATTAATTTAGACACACAAATTCAATCATCATTATTCAATAATAGTTACAATATAGATAGTTTAGCTAGATTTATGAAAATTCTTTTAATTTTGTCTGGAATTTTTGTAATGATGTCATCATCAAAATACATTCAGATTAATAAAATTAACAAAATTGAATATCCAATTCTTATTTTATGCTCAATCTTAGGCATGATGGTGATGATTAGTTCAAATGATCTTATTGTTTTTTACATGGGATTAGAATTGCAATCATTGGCATTATATGTGTTAGCATCATTTAATAGAGATAATTTACTATCAACAGAATCTGGATTAAAATATTTTGTTTTAAGTGCTCTTTCATCTGGACTTTTATTATATGGGTGTTCACTTATTTATGGTTTTTCAGAAACGACTAATTTTAATCAAATTATGATTAATACAAAAGAAATAGAATATGGATTAACTTTTGGAATAGTATTTATTTTAGTTGGATTAGCTTTTAAAATTTCTGCTGTTCCTTTTCATATGTGGGCACCTGATGTTTATCAAGGTTCACCAACATCTGTAACAGTCTTTTTCGCATTACTTCCAAAAATTGCTGCATTAACTGTATTTATTAGATTTCTATACATTCCTTTTTATGAATTAGGTGATCAGTGGCAAATGATAATTATATTTTTGTCTATTGCATCAATGGTATTCGGAGCAGTAGCAGCAATTGGTCAAAAAAATCTAAAAAGACTAATAGCCTATAGCTCAATTAGTCATATGGGATACGCCCTTGCAGGTTTATCTACTGGTACAACGCAAGGTGTGCAGAGCTCTATTACATATATAACAATTTATCTTGTCATGAATTTAGCATTTTTTAGTTGTTTGTTCATGCTTAAGCGAAACGATAAATATTATGAGAACATAGATGATTTATCGGGTCTTTCAAAAAATCATCCGTTACTGTCATTATCATTGCTTGTTGTACTATTCTCTTTAGCGGGAATACCACCACTAGCTGGTTTTTTTGCAAAATTTTATATTTTTGTGGCTGTAATAAATGAAAAAATGTATTTTTTAGCAATAGTTGGACTGCTAGCAACAGTAATCGCTGCTTTTTATTATCTAAGAATAATCAAGACTATATATTTCGATCCAGAAAAAGAAAAATTTGAATCGAAACATAATTTAAGTTTAAAATTTACATTAGTGGCATCAACTTTTTTCATTCTTGCTTACTTTATATATCCAAGTGGAATAGTAGATATAATTTCACAAATAAAAATAAATTAATGAAACTCAAAATATATTCTTATAAGGGTGTCAAAAGCACTAATGATACAGCAATAAGATTAATCAAACAAAACATAAAACAAGGTATAGTTACTAGCGATATCCAGACTAATGGAAAAGGACAAAGGGGAAAAAAATGGGTTTCTAGAAGAGGAAATCTTTTTATTTCAATTTTTTTTCCTATTAGCGAAAGTTTAAATTTAAAGAAAATTACATTTTCAAATCTTAAAATAATAAAAAATATTTTAAAAAATATTGTTCCATATAAAATTAGTATTAAACTACCGAATGATTTAAAAATAATGAATAAAAAGGTATGCGGAATTCTTCAAGAAATAATTTATTATAATGAAATTAAATTTCTAATTATTGGAGTGGGTATTAATATAAAAAGTAGTCCAACTGTAAAGGAATATGAAACTACTTATATAAATAAATATAATAATAAAATTAATAAATTTAAAATTATAAGTTTTATAAAAAATTACTTCGAAAAAAAATATTCTTATTATGCTTAATTTTTATATTATTGGAGATATTGGAAATACAGATATAAAAATCTGTCTTTATAAAAACAAAAATATTATCAAAAAAATCAGACTTTCTACAAACAAAGTGAATTTAAATTATTTAAAAAAAAATTTAAATGTTTTGAGAAAATATGATAAAAAATTAAAACATATTTTATTCTGCTCCGTTGTTCCTAACTGTTACAAGAAAATTAAAAATTATTTTAAATTATATTTTAATACAAATTGTAATGAGTTAAAAAATCTTAATTTAAGTAAATTATTAAGTATAAAAGTTAATAGAAAACAAATTGGTTCCGATCGGTTAGCTAATGCAATATCAGTAATTGACAATAAAAATAATTATATTGTAGTAGATTTTGGAACAGCAACTAATTTTGATGTAATCTCAGCAAATAGTTATAATGGAGGGGTAATTGCTCCTGGAATAAATCTATCATTAGAAAATTTATCAAAAAAAGCATCTTTAATACCAAGTTTAAAATTTAAAAAATCAAATAATGTTGTAGGTAAAAATACTATAAGTGCAATTAATTCTGGATTTTTCTTCGGTTATTCTGGTCTGATTGACAATATAATTCATTCCATTATTAAACAAACCAAAAAAAAATATAAAATAATATTTACTGGTGGACTAGCAAAAATGTTTAAAAATTCTTTAAAACTAAGAGTAAAAATAAAATCTAATTTAACTACTGATGGAGTTTTAAAGGCTGCTATGTATTTAAATAAATGAAAGAAGAATTAATTTTTTGCCCTTTAGGGGGATCTGGAGAAATTGGGATGAATATGAATTTATTCGCCTATGGAAATCCAGATAATAGAAAATGGATAATTGTAGATATAGGAGTTACTTTTGCAGATGATGCAATTCCTGGAGTTGATTTAATATATCCTGACCCTGGATTTATTGTTGATAAAAAAGATGACTTATTAGGTATTGTTCTAACTCATGCACATGAAGATCATATTGGTGCAATTGCTCATATATGGCCAAAACTAAAATGTAAAATATTTGCTACTCCATTTACATCAGTGTTAATTTCAGAAAAATTTAAGGAAAAAAAAATTGATGTAACAGGATATCTAAAAGTTGTTCAATTAAACAGCATTGTAGATTTAAGTCCTTTTAAAATAGAATTTGTTACATTAACACATTCTATACTAGAACCTAATGGACTAAAAATTGAAACACCTGTTGGAAATATATTACACACTGGTGATTGGAAGTGCGATCCAGATCCATTAACTGGAGACAATATGAATTCAAAAAGATTAAAGGAAATTGGTGAAGAAGGTGTTTTGACAATGATATGTGACTCAACAAACGTATTTAGTGCAGGAAGAGCAGGATCTGAACTCGATGTAAGAAAAAATATGCTAAAGATAATGGAAAGATTAAAGAAAAGAATAATTATTACATCTTTCGCTTCAAATGTAGCTAGAATGGAGTCTGCCTTTTATTGTGCTGAAAAAACAGGTAGGCAAATTGCTTTAGTGGGCCGTTCAATGCATAGAATTTTTAAAGCTGCGAGGCAATGTGGTTACTTGCAAAACGTTATTGAACCACTTGATGCTAGAGATGCAAAAAATATTTCAAGAGAAAAAATTGTTTACTTATGTACTGGTAGCCAAGGAGAACCAATGGGTGCAATGAACCGTATTTCAAATTATACACATCCAGATGTTTTTGTTGAGAGAGGGGACGCAGTTATATTTTCTTCAAAAATTATTCCAGGTAATGAAAAAAAATTATACAAACTACACAATCAATTAGTTAGAGAAGGTATAGAAGTAATTTCAGAAGATAGTGAATTTATTCATGTATCAGGACATCCAAATAGAGAAGATTTAAAAGATATGTATGACTGGATAAAACCAAGATCAGTCATACCTGTTCATGGTGAACATAGACATATGATTGAACACATAAATTTTGCTAAAGAAATGCAAGTACCACATCCTGTTAGAGTAGAAAATGGTGATATAGTTAGAATTTATCCAGGTGATAAACCTGAAGTATATGATAAGGCTCCAAGTGGAAGACTTTACGTAGATGGTGCTATAAGTGTTTATGAAGATGCTCAATCTATCAAAGAGAGAAAAAATTTATCTACCAACGGATTAATAGAAGCAACATTGCTAATTACACCTAATGGTAACATTCACAACAAACCTTTATTAACTTTTAGAGGTTTACCTATATACGAAAAAGATGAATTTACATTTAATCTTGAAGAGGAAATTGAAAAAACAGCAAAAACTTTTTCTTTAAATAATAAAAAGCAAGAATCAAATTTAATTGATGCTCTTAAAATAACTTGTAGAAAGTACACAAAAGAAAAATTAGGAAAAAAACCTTATACAAATATAAACTTAGTGAGGATTTAATTGAGTATTACAGGCTCAATAGTTGTATATGTGTGCTTGTGGTGGATAGTTTTTTTTGCCATTCTACCTATAGATGTTAATCGCGAAAAAAAGGAAAATATAGAGGGAGTTGACCCTGGGGCCCCAGAAAATCCAAAAATAACTAAAAAAATAATTTATTGTACTTTAATTACGTCTGGTATTTTTATAATTATATATTTATTAGTAATTAATGAAATTTTAAATTTACGTAACTTTTTAAATTAATGTTTTTTTCAAAATCATTTATTCCGATACTGAAAAATAATCCATCTGAGGCTAAAATTAAATCACATCAGTTAATGTTAAGAGTAGGCATGATTAAACAGTCCTCTGCTGGTATTTATTCTTGGTTACCTCTTGGATTTAAAGTGATGAAAAAAATAGAACAAATAGTTAGAGAAGAACAAGACCGTGTTGGTGTTCAAGAAATATTAATGCCCACAATTCAATCATCTGAAATTTGGAAGGAAAGTGGACGATATGAAGATTATGGTGAAGAAATGTTAAGAATTAAGGATCGTCAAAATAGAGAAATGTTATATGGTCCGACCAACGAAGAACTTGTGACAGAAATTTTTAGATCTTCATTTAAATCATATAAATCTTTACCTCAATTATTGTACCATATTCAATGGAAATTTAGAGATGAGTTAAGACCAAGATTTGGAATTATGAGATGTAGAGAATTTTATATGAAGGATGCTTACTCTTTTGATTTAACAGATGATGATGCAATATTTTCCTACAATAAATTTTTTCTTTCATATTTAAAAACTTTTAAGAGACTAAAGTTATCCGCAATTCCCATGGCTGCTGATACGGGCCCTATAGGAGGAAACTTATCACATGAATTTATTATTCTTGCCGATACTGGTGAAAGCAAAATTTATACGGATAAAAGAATTTTTGATGTAGACAGCTCTAAAACAATTCTAGATAAAGAATCATTAGCTACATTGAGAAAACAATATGAAAAGTTTTATTCTGTAACAGATGAAAAATTTAATAAAGATGAATTTGAAAAATCTATTCCAGAGGAATTTAGAGTAAATACTAAAGGTATTGAAGTTGGTCACATATTTTATTTTGGAGATAAATACTCAAAACCAATGAATGCTGCTGTTGATTTTAATGGAAAAAAAGAATTTGTTAAAATGGGATCATACGGAATAGGAGTTTCTAGACTTGTTGGTGCCATAATTGAGGCAAAATATAACGATACAGAAGGTTTAATGAAATGGCCCATGTCAGTGACACCTTATGATTGTGCGATTATTCCAATGATAAATAAAAATGATCAATCTAATTTAGAAAAGTCTATAAAAATATATGAATTTCTAAAATCAAAAAATATAGATCCAATCATTGATGATTCTGATGAAAATATCTCAGCTAAAATAAAAAAATTTAATTTAATCGGAATTCCATATCAATTGATAATCGGAAGTAAATCTCAAGGAAATTTATATGAGTTCAAAGAAGTTGATGGAGAAACTCATAAGTTGAAAGTTGAAGATATAGCCTCACAAATAATAAAAGCTAAGCAAAATTGATTTCGCAACTAGAAAAAGAAATTATATTTAGATTTTTAAAAGCTAGAAAAAAAGATGGCTTTTTAAATGTAATCTCTATCTTTTCCTTTATTGGTATTGGTTTGGGTGTAGCTGTACTAATAATTGTTATGTCGGTAATGAATGGTTTTAGAACAGAGTTAATAAATAAAATTGTAGGTTTTAATGCTCATGCTGTTGTAAAACCTTACAACAAGCCTTTAGTATTAATGACTGATAAAGACTTTGCAAAAGGTATTGTTTCAAATGATGGAGAAGCAGTAATTCTTTCAAAACAAAATACAAAAGGCATCCTTTTAAAAGGATATTTAAATAATGATTTTAAGAAACTAGAAATATCAAATAATCAAAAATATTTTGGATCAACAGATCTAAAAAATAATTCAATTTCAATTGGAAAGGATTTAAGCTTTTTACTTGATATAGACATTGGTGATCAAATAACAATAATGTCACCATCTGGCGTCCAAACAATTGTAGGGTCTTTTCCAAGACAAGACAAATTTGAAGTAATTTCAATATTTGATAGTGGGATAGGCGAATTTAATGAGAATGTAGCATATATCAATCTTAATGCATTAGAAGACTTTTTTAATAAAAATAAAGATATAAGATTTACTGAGTACTATTTTAAAGATCCAAAAAATATTGAATATTATAAAAAAAAATTATTAGAGTCATTTCCTGACGCATATGTTTATACATGGGCAGATTTAAATGATTCATTATTTTCAGCTCTAAAAGTTGAAAGAAATGTGATGTTTATAATCTTATCTTTAATAATTATTGTAGCTGCATTTAATATTATTTCTGGTTTGACTATATTAGTTAAAAATAAAACTAGAGATATAGGAATTCTAAAATCTATTGGAGTAACAAATACATCGATTAAAAAAATTTTCTTTTTTGTTGGATTTGTTATCGGTACTTCGGCAACTCTATTTGGTATTTTATTAGGTACTTTATTTTCATACTATATAGAAGATATTAGGAAATTTGTTTCAAATACTTTTGATGTAATGTTATTTCCAGAGGAAATTTACTTTTTAAGTACTCTTCCATCAGAAATAAATGTAAATTCAATTATCTTAATCACATTATGTTCGATAGTAATAACATCTATCGTATCAATTTATCCAGCTTCTAGAGCGGCAAAATTAGATACAATACAAACTTTAAAATATGAATAATTTTTTAAAATTAAATAATTTATCAAAGAAGTATGAAAAAAATAAATCGCTAAAAGTTTTAAATAATATAAATTTCAAATTCGAGGCTGGAAAAGTATATTCAATTATAGGACCATCAGGATCTGGTAAATCCACATTATTAAACTTATTGTCATTAATTGACATTCCATCATCAGGTTTTATTGAATTTAATAAAAAGAAAATTGATACAAATAGTTCAATTGAGAATGACCATATAAGATCAAAAAATATAGGTATAATATATCAAGACAAAAATTTATTGCCTGATTTTACAGCACTTGAAAATGTATTACTTCCAAATTTATTAATTTCTAAGAGCAAATCAAAATCATCAGATTTAGCAAAAAAATTGATTAAAAAATTTGATTTAAGCGCAAGATTAGATCATTATCCATCAGAACTATCAGGTGGTGAAAATCAAAGAATAGCAATTGCTAGAGCTTTAATTAATGAACCGAACATTATCTTAGCTGATGAACCTACTGGAAGTTTAGATTTTGAGAATGCAAAACAAATATTCAAAATCTTATTTAATCTAAAAAATAAAAATAGAATTATAATCTTTGCAACCCACAATAGATATTTTGCAAATATGGCAGATTGTAAAATTAAAATGATTGGTGGTAAAATGAACGTCACCAATGAAAGATTCAGTTAATAAAACTTTTAACCATTTTAAAATACATACTCAGTATTCAATTTGTGAAGGTGCGGTTAAAATTGATGAACTAAAAGATTTTTGTAAAAAAAATAAAATTAGATCATTAGGTTTGTCTGATACCCTCAATTTATCGGGCGCATTAGAATTTTCTGAGAATTTATCTTCGGTTGGTACACAACCAATTATAGGTACACAAATTTTATTTAAATATAAAAGTTTCTATGGATTAATTCCCCTAATAGCAAAAAATAATAATGGATATAAAAATTTAATTAAACTTTCATCCAAATCTTATTTAGAAAATTCAGAAACTACCGATGCTCATTGTGATTTAGATGATTTAATCAACAACTCAGAAGGCATAATAGTATTAACTGGATCGATTAAATGTTTGATTGGTTCACTTTTTAATAAAGGATTGTTTACTGAGATCGATGAAATTTTAAGAAAACTAAAAGAAAAATTTAATAATAATATCTATATCGAAATTCAAAGACATAATGATTTAAATGAGAAAGAATTTGAAAATTATAATCTTAAAATTTCAGAAAAGTTTGAATTACCTATTATAGCGACAAATGAAATTTATTATTTAGATAAAAATATGTTCGAAGCTCATGATGCATTAATTTGTATTGGTGAAAAAACTTATATCAATGACTCAAATAGGTTCAAATTTACCAATCAACATTATTTTAAAACATCTGATGAGATGATTGAACTTTTTAAAGATTTGCCTGAAGCTTTAGAAAATAATTTCAATCTACCTTTTAGATGCTCTTTTAAACCAAATTCATCTAAACCCATTTTACCAAATATTTCATCATCCGATAATGATGCAAATAAGTTGTTGATGCAATTATCTATTGATGGTCTAAAAAATAAATTTAAAACAGTTTTTAATCTAGATTATGAAAAAATAATTAATGATAAAAATTTTTTAAAATATAAAAATAGACTGGATCATGAAATTAAAATAATAATTGAAATGAATTATTCCGGGTATTTTTTAATTGTATCTGATTATATAAAATGGGCTAAGCAAAATAAAATACCAGTAGGACCAGGTAGAGGTTCAGGCGCTGGCTCATTAGTTGCCTGGTGTTTATCTATAACAGATATTGATCCAATTAAATTTAATCTAATTTTTGAACGGTTTTTAAATCCTGACAGAATATCAATGCCAGATTTTGATATAGATTTTTGTGAAGAAAAAAGAGATTTAGTTTTTGAGTATTTGACAAAAAAATATAAAGATAGTGTAGCCCACATAATCACTTTTGGTAAGCTCAAGGCAAGAATGGTTATTAGAGATGTAGGTAGAGTTTTAGGTTTACCTTATGGTTTCATCGATAGTATTTGCAAAATGATACCTTTTGACCCCTCTAGACCTATGAAACTCCAAGAGTGCATTAATGTTGAACCTAGGCTACAAAAACTTATTAAAGAAGATAAAAGAGTAGAGCGTCTTGTAAATTTATCTTTAAAATTAGAAGGTCTAAACCGTAACATTGCAACTCATGCAGCTGGTGTTGTTATTGCTGATAAAAAATTAACTGAAACAATTCCATTATATAAAGATAGTTCTGCCGATTTGTTGTTACCTTCAACACAGTTTGATATGTATTCAGCTGAAAATGCAGGGCTTATTAAATTTGATTTTCTGGGCCTAAAAACTCTTACAGTCATTGATAAAGCCCAAAAGTTAATTAATAAAATTAATCCAGATTTTAATATTGAGAAAATAAGTTATGAGGATGAAAAAGTATATGAATTACTATCAAGTGGTAAAACAGTAGGTTTATTTCAGCTAGAGAGCTCCGGAATGAAAGATGCTCTTATAAATATGAAACCCAACAGGTTAGAAGATATAATTGCTTTAGTAGCTCTTTACAGACCAGGCCCAATGAGCAATATACCAATATATAACCAATGCAAGCATGGTGAAAGAGAACCCGATTATCTACATCCAAAATTGGAGCAAATACTAAAACCTACTTACGGTGTAATAATTTATCAAGAACAAGTTATGCAAATTGCACAAACTCTGTCAGGTTTTACAGCTGGTGAAGCAGATATTTTAAGAAGAGCAATGGGAAAAAAAAAGAGAGCGGAATTAGAAAAACAAAAACAAAGATTTGTAGAGGGAGCATATAAAAACGGTATTAGTAAGGATGTAGCAGCGGGTATATTCCTAAAAATAGAACCTTTTGCAGAGTATGGATTTAATAAAAGCCATGCAGCCGCTTACGCTGTTATTGCTTATCAAACTGCTTACCTAAAAACACACTATCCTCATGAATTTTTTGTAGCCTCAATGTCAATGGAATTGTCTAATCAAAAAAAATTAAGTGAATTTTATGAAGAATTGAAGAGATTAAATATAAATGTCATTAGACCAGATATCAATAAATCGTTTGCAGATTTTTCTTCAGATGGAAAAAATTTATATTACGCATTAGGAGCTATTAAAAATGTCGGGTTTGAAGCAATTTCGAATATAGTCAATAATAGGATTAAAAAAGGTGAGTTCAAAAATCTATTAGATTTTATAAATAGAATTTATCATAAAGATATTAATAAACTTCAATTAGAAGGCTTGGTACAAGCCGGAGCTTTTGATAAATTAAATAAAAATCGACAATCCTTATTTAATTCAATTCCAAATTTAATATTAAAGTCAAAAAATATTCATGAAAATAAATCTATTAATCAATTTGACCTTTTCGATGAACAAGAAGATGAGCAGCTAAATTTTATTGAAGACATTGAAGATTGGAATACAGATGTAAAACTTACTAAAGAATTTGAAACTTTGGGTTTTTACATATCTGACCATCCCATACATCAATATAAATCAATTTTTTCTCAATATAATATTATTGATTATGAGTTGTTTGAAAATCAAATAGATATTTTGAGCTGTAATATTGCTGCCACAGTACTTAAAGTTCAAGAAAAAAAAACCTCTAAAGGAAATTCTTATGGTATTATTAAATTTTCAGATTTTTCAAATTTATTCGAATTATTTATTTTTTCAGAAGTATTTGAAAAAAATAGAAGCCTGCTTATTGAAGGTAATTCATTAATGTTAACATTAATGAAAACATATTCTGACGAAAATAGAAATCAAAAACGAATTAATATTAAAAAAATAGTATCATTAAATGATCTAGTCAATAAACCAATTAAAAGTATAGCTCTCAAATTTGATAATTTTAAAGACTTAAAAAAAATAATCGACTTAAATCAAAAAGATGGTGAGACAATAGTTAAAATCTATGTTGAAAACAATGGAGAAATATATACTTTTAAATTAAAAAATAAGAGAAACGTTAATAATAAGCTAATAAACTCATTGAATTTGGTTAAAAACGTCATAATTGAATAATAAAGCTTGTTTTTTATAAAATAAATTGTATTTATCTCAAAAAAATTAACGCACACAGTTAGTGGTTAAAAACCTCCGGTCCCCAAGGGGCAATAACTGTGGTGGCATAACCGGGAATTAAACATGAAAATACCAAAAATCACAATAGAACAATTATTAGAAGCTGGTGTCCACTTAGGTCACAAAACACTAAGATGGAATCCGAAAATGAAAAGATATATATTTGGAAAAAGAGACTCAATCCACATCATAGATCTAACTCAAACACTCGAGTTGACAAACTCTGCGCTTGAAAAAGTACACAATACAATATCTTCTGGAGGGAAAATTTTATTTATATCCACTAAAAAACAAGCATCAGAAGCAGTTGCGCAACTTGCTAAAGATACTGATCAATACTTTGTTAATTATAGATGGCTAGGTGGAATGTTAACTAATTGGGGCACAATTTCAAACTCGATTAAAAAATTAAATAAAATTAACTCTGATCTTTCATCTGAAAATAGAGGTTTTACTAAAAAAGAATTATTAAAAATGAGCGGACAAAGAGATAAACTTCAAAGATCATTAGGAGGAATTATGGAAATGAAAAAAATTCCAGATTTGGTATTTATTATTGATACAAATTATGAGTCTCTAGCAATAAAGGAATCAATAAAGCTTGGAATTCCGATTATAGCTATATTGGATACAAATTCTAACCCTGATGGTATTGATTTTCCTATACCAGGTAATGATGATGCTAGGAGATCTATAGATCTATATTGCAACTTAATGAAAGAAACTATTAATGATGCAAAACAAAATATCCAACCAATAAATGAAGAAGTAAATAATATCAAATCTTCTAATGAAAAAGAAAATATAATTAAAAAAAAACTTAACTAATTTAATAAATTAATGAGTGATATCGAAAAAGTTAAAAAACTTAGGCAATCAACAGGTGCTGGTTTTAAAGATTGTAATGCAGCTTTAAAAGAAGCGAATGGGGATTTAGATAAAGCTTCAGAAATATTAAGAGTAAAAGGAATTGCCAAGGCATCAAAAAAAATGTCAAGGGATGCAAAAGAAGGTGTAATAGCTATTAGTGGTGATAATAAGAAAACTTCGTTAATAGAAATTAATTGCGAAACCGATTTTGTTGCAAAAAATAATGATTTTATAAATTTTGTCAAAGAGGTCAGC
>CACGUE010000006.1:25000-65353 GCA_902576115.1 uncultured Pelagibacteraceae bacterium | reverse complement strand
CGATGCTCATAGTGCTTTAAGTGATAGTATAATGACAGCTAAAGTTTTAAACATTGTCAAAAAAAAACAGCCTGAAACTTGGGAGTCTTTTTTTAAAACTGCGAATAAATCCGATACTGAAACTATAATTAAAAAAGGAGAAATTATTACCTTAAATGAATATTATTATGGCAAATCCAGACTCCATCTAGTTGCACCTCTTCATCAAAAATATTGTATGCATCCAATATATACCGGTTGGTATTATGCATTCGACTTAAGGATTGATATTGAGCCTTTATTAAATTTATCTATAAATGAACTTAAAGTTGAAATGAAAAAGTCTCCTAAGTTCTTAAGAACTATTAGATCTAATAAGGCCCCAATTATTATTGATGCAAAATACGGCATGAAAGCAGAACCTTATATTGCCATGGATAAGACTTTAATTAATAAACGTGCAGATATTGTTAAAAATAATGAAAAATTTTCTCAAAATATACTTCATGCATTACGAGAGGTGGCTGAAGAGAAAGAGCAATCTAAATCACAGGAAATATTATATGCAGAAGAAAGTATTTACTCTCGGTTTACATCTAATAAAGATACTGCTTTATTTCCTGCATGGCATGCAGCATCATGGAAAGATAAACTTAAATTATTAGATAAATTTGATGATGATCGATTAGTGGGATTTGGAAAAAAAATTATCTTTCAAGAAGCCCCTGAAGTACTGCCCGATGATATGCTTAAGTCTATTAAAAGAGAAATAGCAAAACGTATTTTAAGTGAAAATAAGGAAAAATGGTGGACGATTCCTACTCTTTACACTGAAATTGATACATTAAGAGAAAAATATACTAATGAGAATGACAATGAAAAGCTAGCATTACTCGATGAATTTAATGAATATGCAATGTCAATACAGAAAAAGTATGAAAATGTTTAATGTGGATAATTTAAACATTTCTTTTATAAGTATTGATAAAAAATTTTTTATTTATATATAAAACTGATGGCTACATTAAAAGTAACAGACGAAAAATTTGAAGAACAAGTTTTAAAAAGCGAAAAACCGGTTTTAGTAGATTTTTGGGCCGAATGGTGTGGACCTTGTAAAATGGTTGGACCAATTTTAGAGGAAATTTCAGAGGAGATGGCGAATGATATTGTCATTGCAAAACATGACATAGACTCAGAGCCTAACATGCCAACTAAGTACGGTGTTCGTGGAATTCCTACAATGCTTTTATTTAAAGGTGGTGAATTAAAAGCTACTAAAGTTGGGGCTACACCAAAAAGCGATATAGTAGCTTTTATAAAAGAAAATATTTAATTTAAATTAAGTAGCTCTCCAGCAAGATATAGAGAACCAGTAATCATTATCAAATCACCTTTCTCTGGATTTAGAGAATTAAGAGCTTCTTCAATAGATTTTTTGTAATTAACATTAGGATATTTATTTAATTTTTCTTTTAAATCTATTCCTTTGATAGCATTCGGTTGGTTAGGAATATCAATTGTTGTTATGGAAGATATATTATTAAATTTGCTTAAATATTCCTCGTGATCTTTATTAGACATCATTCCAAGAATTAAATGCTTTTTACAATCAAGAGTATTTAAATATTCATTAAGAGCTTTTGCGCCTAAAGGATTATGTGAGCCATCTAAATATAATCTATTATCCTTACAAATATTTTTAAGTTTTCCAGATTTAATTTCTTGGAGTCTTGCAATACTTTTAATTTTAGTAATACCTTCTTTAATATTTTCATCTTTTATTTCTAGTTGTAAATTTCTTACTGTAGCAATAGCTGTCGCACAATTGTCAATTTGAAAATTACCTAATAGGTTTGGTTTTGGTAATTTTAAACCACCATATTCATCCTCATAATAAATAAAACCATTCTCACTTAATGAATAATTAAAATCATCCTTATAAATGATTTTTTTTGATTGATTATTATTAATTGTTTTTTTTATTAAATTTAAGGTTTCATCCGAGCTTTGTTTGCTAACTACAATAGTAGAATTTAGAAGGGATGAGGTTTTTTCATAAACAATTTTTTCAATATTTTGCTCATTTTTTGGTAACCAGTCTAAATGATCTAAACCTATTGAAGTAACAATACTAGATAAATTATTATCAATAATATTTGTTGCATCAAATCTATGAAATAGACCACTTTCTATAATATTTATTTTGTCTTTGAATTTACTTGCATGATAAAAATATGCTGCAGATAATATTTCGAAGTAAGTTATTTGTTCTCCATTATTAACATTTTCAACTTCTATTAATAACTTAGACAAGTTATCGTCAGATATTTCTTCGTCATTAAAAATAAATCTCTCATTAATTTTTTGAATATGTGGACTAGTATAAATATTACAATCTATATTAGCTGCTTTTAAAATTGATCTTACTGCCTGTATAGTTGAATACTTTCCATTTGTTCCAACTACAGATATGTATTTTAATTTTTTTTGAGGATCACCTAATTTTTTACAAAGATTTTTAACTCTATTTAGACTTAGGTCAATTTCCTTAGGATGCAGCTTTTGCAAGCGGTTCAATATTGTCTGAAGTTTCATTTATTTGCTTTTCATTTACCGCGTTATCTTTTTTTAACAATATTGATAATAGTAAGCTTATTTCGGTTTTTAAATCTTTTCGTTCAACTATTCTGTCGACAAATCCATGTTTTTCGACGAACTCAGACGTTTGAAAGTCTGAACTAAGTTCTTCTTTAACTGTTGCTTGTATAACTCTTTTACCCGCAAAGGCTATTAAACACCCAGGTTCAGCAAAATGAATGTCACCTAACATCGCAAAAGATGCAGTAATTCCACCAGCTGTTGGATCTGTAAAACAAACTAAATAAGGAAGATTATTTTTTTTAAGTTCATTAATAGCAAGGGTAGTTCTTGTCATATTTGCAAGGGCAATAGGAGACTCAAACATTCTTTGTCCTCCACCACAAGGAAAGAAAACAAATGGTGTTTGATTGTCAATAGCGTGTTGAACACCATAAATAATTGCTTCGCCCTCAGCTGCACCAACAGAGCCACCAATAAACTCAAAATTGATAGCTCCTGCTGTTACTTCTACACCATTTATTCTTCCTTTAGCAATCATCACAGCTGAATTCTGATTAGTTTTTTTTCGTGCAGATTTTAATCTATCTTTATATGACTTGGTATCGATCCATTGAAGAGGGTCTTCCGCTGGAATCGGTGTATCAATTATTTCGTAAGCATTTTTTCCAAAAATAATGTCAAATCTTTGTCGACAATTAATTCTATGATGTTTACCACACGAGTTACAAACCCATAAATTTTCCTCAAGATCTTTCTTTAATATTGGGCCTTTGCAACAACTGGTCCAGTCAGAGTTTGCTATATCTTCTTTTGATGGTCTTTTTTTTAAGACTCGTTTAATTTTTTCGCCAAAACTTAAAGCTTTTGTAATCCAGTTCATAGAATTTTACTTTTTAATTCTTTTACTAGCTTACTTACATTTGTGACAGGATTTTGTCTATGATTTAAACTCCTGCTAATTTCCTTACAAATAGCACTTCCTACAACTAATCCATCTGCAGATTTTAGTTTACCAATTGTTTTTTCTGTGATTCCAAAACCAATAACTACCTTTTTTTTTGGATCGATTTTTTTTATTTTGATGTAATTTTTTATTATCTCTTTAGGTGATATTTTTAGTTTACCACCAGTTGTACTCAACATTGAAATAAAATAATTCATGGGATGAGAGTCTTTTATAATTTTTTTTAGCCTAATTTTTGTCGTTGTTGGAGATAAAAGCTGAATAAAATAGATAGATTTTTTTTTACATTTTTTTGCGAAATTCTTATTTTCTGGCCAAGGTAAATCAACTACTATTAATCCATTAACACCAGATAAATTACATTTATTTAAAAATTTATTTTCACCATATTGAAAGATCATATTATAATAGCCCATTAAGATAACAGGTTTATTTTTATCAAACTTTTTGAAGTCTTTTACAATTTTGAAAATATCATTTACTTTAATCCCATTTTTGATTGCTCTATACGCACTTGTTTGAATCTGATTTCCATCTGCTACAGGGGTGTTGTGGGGTACGCCTACTTCCAAAATATCTGCATTTTTTGAAATTGATTTTAATATATTTAAAGATTGTTTTTTTGAGCTATCACCAGCAACTGTATAAGTTAGTAAAGCAGGCCTATTTTCTTGTTTTGCTTTTATAAATGCTACGCTAATTGGATTTAACATACTTTTTTCCTAATCTTTTCTCTAAAATCCCTCGGTCTTTGTACGCATCACCGCAACTGTTAACTACTACGATCGTATCTTTGCTCAATTTTTTTGATTCAGCTATTGCAACAGCAAATGCGTGGCAAGGTTCAAGAGATGGTCTTAATTTTTCAAATTTTGTAACAAGTTTGTAAGCATTTAACGCTTGTTCATCACTTGCAGCAGTATATCTAGCTCTCCTTGTGTCTTTTAAAAAACAATGAAGCGGAGAAATTCCAGGGTAATCCAAACCTGCTGAAATAGATTCTGTTTCTTCTATTTGTCCGTCTGAGTTTTGATTAACATATTGGGCTGCACCGTGTAGAATTCCAATTTTAGAACCATAAGTTAATGGTGCTGCATGTTTTTTACTTTTTGTAGGTCCCCCAGCTTCTACGCCAATAAATTCACATTGTTTTTTATCATAATCCATAAACTCATTCCAAAATCCAAAACTCGAACTTCCACCGCCCACACAATTGTAAAGTTTAAGTTTTTTTGGAATTGATCCAAACTCATCAATTAATTGAACTTTTAGCTCTCTTGAAATTTGACTAGTACTCCATCCGCAAATACGAACAAAAACAGCTGGCCCAACTGTGCTTCCAACACACATGGCTGTAGTATCACAATTAGCAACCCAGAACCTCATACACTCTGAAACAGCATCCACAAGCGTTTGACTTCCCGAATAAACCGGAACTACCTCGGCACCATTTTTTTTAATCGCTTTTACATTTGGTTGTTGTCTTGCAATATCTTTTGCACCCATGAAAATTTTACATTTAAGACCAAACTTTCTTGCAGCCATACTTAACATTTTGCCTGCATATCCTGCACCTGTGTCCCCAATTATAACTTTTTTACCAGAGCGTTTTGCAAGTAAACAATGGACAGTTGCGTTGTAGACCTTGTGTGCCCCACCATTTGCATCTGAAACAACTTTAGACCAAATTTGAGCTCCACCCACGTGTTTTGTTAAATTTTCTAATTTTATGAAACGAGTAGGTACACCAATCCAATTTTTAAAATATTTATCTCTTTCTCGTATAAATTTTTTATCTTTTTTAAGTTTATTAAATAGTATTTCTAAATCCTCGATAGGTTTTTTTAATGTCTCGGGAACAAAGTTTCCTCCAAATTTACCCCCCCAAAATCCAAGTTTATTACCTTGGTCTATTACAGGAATCCCTTTTTTAAGTTTCATATTTTTCCAGACAAGTTTAACAATTTATTAATTCTACTTATATCTTTTTTTCCATTTTCATCTTCTAATGCACCGCTAAGATCAATTATGAAGTCTTTATTTTTAAAATTTGGAATATCTTCTATTTGAATGTTACCTGCAATCATTTTATTTAATTCATTTGGTACAATATCTAATAGTTTATGATCAAAACTTTCTGATTTATGATATCCTTTTGAATCAAATAAAATTATATCTGATACCTCTAGATAATTTTTATATTTAATTACGTCATCTTCTGTAGAAACAGTAAGTGCGGTTATTATTTTTATACCATATTTTATTTTAATATCCTTTGTTCTCTCAGGCCCAACATCATATAGTTGATAGTAATCAAAATTTAAATTTCTTAATTTTTCTAAAATTTCATCTGTTGGATTTACAAGAACCGAAACAAATTTTATATCTTTTTTATCGACATCAAGTAGTTCTTTTAGTTTTCCGTATTCAACAAATCTTCTACTTTTTTTGTAATTTGTTACGAAGCCAATAAATTTTGGTGGATTAGGATGTTTTAAGATATAGTTTAATGTTTTAGGATCTGAGATCCCACAAATTTTTAAACTCTTTATCATTTATCTAAATGATTAATTAATTTTTGAATATTATTTTTGACTTTACCTTTGGTAATATCCCTACCAATTACAAGCCAGTCAGCTCCATTTTTATAAGCTTCATTAGGCGTTAAAACTCTTTTTTGATCGTCTCTTTTAGAATTTAATCTTATACCTGGAGTTATAATCTCTTTTTTAAATACTTTTTTTACTATTTTAACTTCTTTAGCACTACATACGATAGCATCCAATTTTGCTTTAGTCGCCAATTTTGCTTGATGAAGAACTAATTCTTTAACATTTTTACTAAAACCGATTTCTTTGATAGCCTTATTATCTAATGAAGTTAGAATTGTAACACCAATTAATTTTGTTTTTCCTGCAAATTTTTTCGTTAACTTAAGAGCTTCAAGTCCTGCACTAATGTGAATTGTTAAATAATTAAATTTCAAATCACTAACACTTTTAATTGCTGATGCACAAGTATTTGGAATATCTGAAAATTTAAAATCTCCAAAAGTGATTTCATTTTTTAATTTTTCGATATAATTTCTACCATTTTTTGAATTTAAAAACTCTAAACCAAATTTATAACCAATTTTTAATTTTTTTGATTTTGTATTTTTTATAATATTGTTAATTTTTTTTATACTTGTAGTATCACAAGCTATAAAAATTTTATTTTTCATTATTTAGTTGATCTAGCCACAATTTTGATGATTTAAATATTATAGAATATTTTTCTTTTACTAAAACTTTTTCATTAGTTTTTGGATTTCTTGAAATTCTTTCTTTCTGTAATCTTGGCTCTATTGAAAATACATCTCTTAATTCTACTCTTTCTTTCCTTCTTAAAGAATTTTTTATTTCTGTTGTGATAATCTCAATAAATTTAATTAAATCTTTTTTTATAAAATTAGGATAGTTATCAGATAGTTTTTTGATAATTTCTGATTTCTTTGTAGACAACTAATTACTCATCACCTTTGTTTTTTTTATCCCCCAATTTTTCAGATAGTGAAGAAAAAGGAAGGTTTTTTCCACTCAAAGGGCTTGAAAATTTTGTTACTGCTTCCTTATTTTGTAATTCTTCTAATAGTTTGATGCTTAAGCTGACTTTTCTTTTTTCTATATTTAATTCAGCTATTGCAGCATCAATTCTCTCTCCACCAACAAATCTTGACGGTCTTGCATCGGTGGTATTCAATGCAATATTAGATTTTTTTATTAAAAAATTTAGCTCACAATTTTCTGGTTTAACTGTTAATCCTTTATTATCAGTAGATACAACTTGAACTGTAATTACATCATTAACTTTTTTACCTTCAAACCAATCAAATGGGTCTTTGCTTAATTGCTTCAAGCCAACCCTGACTTTTTGCTCATCTTTTTTTATTTCTAGAATTTTAACTTTTAATTTATCGTCTTTTTTAAATTTTTTTAGTTCTTCCTCTGGTTTACCTGTATAGCTTAAATCGTTGGCATGAAGAAAACCATCTATATCAAAGTTGTCAAGTTTAACATATAATGCATATTCATTCGAGCTAGATACAATTCCACTTATTTCACTTCCCTCTGGAAATTTGTCCATAAATACCTGATATGGATTTTCCAATGTAAGTTTGTGTGAAATAGCAATTCGTCTTTTTTCTTTATCAATCTCGGTTATTACACAATCAATCAAATCACCAACTTTAAATAATTTTTTTGGTATCGCATTCTTTTTTGTCCAACTCATTTCGCTACTATGAAGCAATGTGCTGAGTCCAGGTTCTAGAGAGCAGAAACATCCATAGTCTGTTATTTTATCAACTTTTACTTTATATTTATTTCCAATTTCATAGTTTGCAATATGCTCAAAAGGATCTGGTGATAATTGTTTGATTGAACATCCAATTTGAAGTTTTTCTTTGTCAACTGAAATAACTTTTAAGTCATGTTTTTCACCAATATTAAAAATTTCATCTGGATGATTAACCCTTGAATAAGAAATTTCTTGTAAGTGCACTAAAACATCTATTTCATTATTTACCTCAAAAAAACATCCAAACGACGAATAACCTTTCACGACTGCATCTTTTATAATATCCCCTACTTTAAATTTTTCGATAATTTTGGCTTTGTCCTCTCTTTTATTAGATGAAACTATTTGTCTTCGAGATACACATGCATTTCCTCTTAATTTATCCAATTTAATTATTGCAAATTTTTGTTCTATTCCAATAAGATGATCAATATTTTTTAAAGGCTTGTCACTTATTTGCGATCCTGGACAAAACATCAATGATCCAGTATCAATATGCTCCACAATCACGCCTCCTTTGCATTTTGAGGTAATTTTGCCGATTATAGACTCATTTTCTTCATAAGCTTTTTCAAGTTTATACCATCCTTTAATTTTTTGTGCTTTTAATGCGGAAACTACTACTTCGCCGTTTTTGTCCTCAATTTTCTCTAGCAAAACAGGTATATCCTCTCCAACAACAACTTTATCTTTTAACCCTATCATTTTTAATTCATTGATATCGACAATAGGCTCGCTCTTTAAACCTGGGATAAATATAAACACAAATTTTTCAGTAATTTTTGTAACTTTACCTTCTATTATTTTGCCTTCTTCGATTTTGTTTTTAGATAATTGGTTGTTAAGTAATTTTTCGAATTGTTGTGATGCTGGTGAATTAAGATCTTTGTATATTTCCATACTTATTTTTTAAACCTTTTAACACTAAATTAGTAAGTTTAGCCTCCATCTTATTAATACTTAATTTAGTGGTGTCGACTAATACAGCATTTTTAGCTATAATCAAGGGACTTATTTTTCTTCTAGTATCCTCCTTATCTCGCTGATTCAGGGCTTTTTCAACCTGTTTTAGGGTAATTTTTTTATTCGTTTTTCTAAATTCTTTAAGTCTTCTTCTAGCCTTTTCAATTATTGAACAAGTGAAGAAAAATTTTAAATCTGCTTTGGGCATTATTTTTGTTCCGATATCTCTCCCTTCAATGATTACTAATTTAGATTTTTTTATGAATTTTTTTTGAAAATCTTTTAGAGCTTTACGTACATAAGGTTTTTTTGCTATTACTGCGGATAATAGCGCTACTTCTTGGCTATATAGATTTTTGTTTTTTAATTTTCTAAGTGTTATTGACTTAGCCACTTTATCAATAAACTTTTTGTTACATTTATAATTATTTTCTAGCAATTTTAATGCACAAAATCTATACAGGGTCCCACTCGATAAAAAGTTCATTTTAAATTTTTTTGCAATTAAATAACAAGCAGTAGTTTTGCCTGAAGCACTACTTCCGTCAGCAGCAATTTTAAATTCAATTTTTTTGTTTAATTTAATCAATTTATTTCTGCTCCTAATTTTTCCAATAAATTTATAAACATTGGAAAAGAGGTATTAATAGATTTTTTGTCTTTAATTTTCCATTTGCCCCCAAATGATAACGCGGCAATACAAGACATCATAAAAACTCTGTGATCTTCTCTAAAATTTTCGATTACATAATCGCTTTTCAAACTTAAATTTGGGTTTCCATAAATTTTTATATTACTTCCATTTCGTAAAACTTTAATACCAAGTTTCCTTAGAAATTTTGTTGCAATTTCTAATCTTGGACTTTCTTTATTATTAAGTTCTGATAAATTTCTAAAAATCGAAATACCTTTTGCTTTGGCAGCAACAAGAAATATTACCAAAAATTCATCTATTGCGGAACTATTAAGTTTCTCTGAACAATCAATTGAGATCAGATCGTTATTACTTTTAACAAATATATCTGCTATATCCTCACCATTGTAATTTTTTTTGTTCTTTAATAAAATTTTGGCATTCATTTTATTTAAAATTTTTATAATCCCAGTTCTAGAATTATTTACATTAACATTTTTAATCAAAAGTTTTGATTTATCTGTTAGTAGAGTTAATACTAAAAAAAAAGAACTAGAGCTTATATCTCCAGGTATTTTATAATCAAAACCCCTAAAATTCGCAGGTCCATCTATCTGAATAAAGTCATAATTCTTTTTTTTTAATACTTTAATTGGTATCTTGAGATATTTAAAAATCAGCTCAGTATGGTTCCTTGATTTTTTTGCTTTAATTATAGTTTTACCTGGAGTTTTAATTGCAGCTAACATTACTGAGCTTTTGCACTGAGCGCTTCCCAACCTCTCATTAAAAATTATTGGTCTCAAGAATTCAGATCCTTTTATTTTTACTGGTAATTTTTTTTTATTTGTAACAATATTTGCACCAAATATCGCAAGAGGTGTTGTCACTCTTGAAAAATCTCTTTTTGATAAACTTCTATCTCCTATTATTTTAATCTCTTTCTTTGCATTAATTAAAATTCCAAGAATTAGTCTTGCTAGCGTTCCCGAATTTCCAGCATTTATTGTTATATTTTTTTTTATGTTAAAACCATCAATTCCATAACCATCTATTTCGTAGTAATTTTTAACTTTTTTATATTTGATACCTAATTTTTTTATAGACAATAAAGTATTAATCACATCTTCAGATTCTAGTAAATTATAAATCTTGGATTTGCCAATAGCTTGAGACGCTAGCAATATACATCTAATTGAAATACTTTTATCCCCACTTACCTCAATGTGTTTATTGAATGGTCTTATTTTTTTTTTAATTAAAACGTGATTTTTCATTGATGAATTAACTTATGTTAAACTCTTCACCAAAATATTGTGTTTTTGCAACTTTATTGCTTATTACCTCTTCCGGACTTCCTGATGCGATAATTTTTCCATTAGATAAAATTATTGCTCTTGAAACACAATTTAATAAATCTCTAGCCTGATGATCACATATTACTACAGTTATTTCCTCAGTAGATTTTAGATTTAAAATTATTTCTTGAAGCATTTTAATAGTTAAAATATCTAAAGCTGCAAATGGCTCGTCTAACAATAATATTTTAGGATCGTTAATTAAAGCCATAGCAATCACTAATTTCTTTTTTTGACCTCCTGACAAATGCTTTGACTGAATATTTAATAATGCTTCAAACTCAAACTGAGATATTAACTTATTAATCTTTTGTTCTCTTAACCCTTTTTCTTTTATATGCAACTCTGATACAAGTTTTAAGTTATCTAACAAAGATAAATCATGAATTAATCCTCCATATTGAGGCACCAACCCTAGTCTAAATTTTGTAAACCTTTCATTAATTGGAAGATTTGTAACATTTATTCCATCGATAATTACTTCGCCATAATTTGGATCTTTGAGACCAGTTATTAGATTGAATATTGTTGACTTTCCAACTCCATTAGGACCTAACATTCCTAAAATTTCTTGTCTCTTAATACTTAAATTTAAATTACTTAATATTTGTCTTTTGTTATAAAAAACAGATACATTCTTAATTTCCACTATAGTTTCTTCTGATTGAAAGTTTTTTATTTCAAATTTTTTAATTAAAGCCATTAATTTGTAAGTATTTGAATTTTATCTTTAGAATTAATTTTTATATTTTTATTTATTAAGTTTAATACAATATTTTGAGCTTTCATCTTTGACTTACTATCTTCTACTTTAACATTATTGTATGCTATTGCTAAATTATTATTTGTTTGTAAATCAAGAATATCACAAGTTATAATTTTATCATCATATTTTATTCTAACATTGTTATAAAACCTAGAATTTTGATTATTGTAATTATATTTTGCATAATCCGAAGTAATAAATATTTCTGATCTTTTGGATGAAGAAATTACACCATCAACATCTTCTAGATCTAGAATATTGGAGTTTTCAATATTTGTTTTTCCATATTTTGCTTTTATTTTGAATGTATCTCCTTCTTCATTAGAAGTTATATATTCGATTTCTTTAGTTAAATTTTTTATAACTTCTTTAGAATTTTCTTCCAAATTTGAATCTTTTATTTCCAAATTTTTTTTTAAATTAATTTCTTGATTTTCTTTATTCGAAGAGTGTGCT
This sequence comes from uncultured Pelagibacteraceae bacterium, assembly GCA_902576115.1. Classification (GTDB taxonomy): domain Bacteria; phylum Pseudomonadota; class Alphaproteobacteria; order Pelagibacterales; family Pelagibacteraceae; genus Pelagibacter. Next base: position 53,291 of record CACGUE010000006.1, on the reverse strand, counting down.
TTATTATCAATATCTAAAATTTTGTTAGAATTTTTTTCATTTTTTGAGATAACAACATCCTCTAGTAACTCTTCATTAGAGATTTTTTTAGTTATTTTGTCTAAAGTTTTTCCAATAATTAATTGATTTTTTAAAGGCCCAGAATAAAAATATATTATATAAATTCCTGATATTAATAATATTATTATCAAAAAAAGTAATATTTGTAGCAAAGATTTTTTAGACATTAATTAATATTTGATCTTAAAATATCGTGCATATGAATTAATCCAATTGTCTTCTTTGTTTTTTTTCCACTGTGAACACATAGCGAAGTAATTTTTTTTGAATTCATTATGGATAATGCCGTCGCTGCTAGAGTATTTTTATCAATTGTCATTGGATCTTTCTTCATGACTTTTTTTAATTCAAGATCCTCAAATTTAGCAAACTTCTGAGCAATTCTTTTTAAATCTCCATCAGTAATTATGCCAATAGTATCACCATTTACTTTTTTAATTATTAATACACCTAGTTTCTTATCATTAATAATTTTTAATGCTCTATTCATTTTAATATTATCTCTAACTATTGGCAATTTTTTACCTGTAATCATTAAATCACTAACAGTTCTAAGTTTGACGGATAAAGTGCCACTCGGATGAAATTTCTTGAAATCAAATTTTGTAAATTTTTTGTACTTCATGCAAGCTATTGCTATAGCATCACCTAATGCCAACTGAGCCGATGTTGAAGATGTAGGAACGATATTTTCTGGACCAGCTTCCTTTATTTGAGGTAATAAAAATCTCTCATCACAATTTCTATATAGTATTGAGTCTTTTTTTGATGTTACACCAATAAGTTTAATATTTTTATTTCTCGAAGTATATTGTATGATATTTTTTAGCTCATTACTTTGTCCGCTATTACTAATTAATATAACAACATCATTAGATGTGATTTGACCTAAGTCACCATGACTTGCGTTTGCTGCATCTAAAAAAAACGAGGGTGTGCCTGTTGAGGAAAAAGTTGCAGCCCACTTTCTTGCTATTATTCCACTTTTTCCAACTCCCGAAATAATAATTTTTCCTTGCTTACAATTAAGAATAACTTTGATTAATTTTGAGATTGACGTGTTAATAGAAGATTTTAAATTTTTTAAAGCTTCTATTTCAAATTGTATAACCTCTTTTGCGATTTTTTGAATTTTATTTTTTTGCATCTAGTGAGACCATATATCTGATGTAAAAGATGCTAAATCTAAATCTACTCTGCTATAAATAAATTTTATTGCATCTTTGTATAGTTTATCTCTTTTTTCTCTTATTAAAATTTTCATCAAACCATTATAAATTTCATGAAGGTAAATAACGTCTTTAGCACAGTAATTTAATTGCTTTTCTGTAAGGTCGCCTCCAAAATCAGAAGTTTGTAGATTTTTGTTAATATCATTGCCTGTAAATTCTTTTACAAGATCTTTTAAACCATGTTTATCACTATAGCTTCTTGCGATTTTACTCATTATTTTTGTACAATTTACATTTTCTACCCTTACATTGAGATATTTTTTTATAAATAATAAATCTGCTCGTGCAAAATGAAAAATCTTATTAATACTTTTATCTTGTAAAATTTTTTTTAAATTTGGAGCATTATAATTATCTCTATTTAGTTTAACAATATGAGCATCGTTCTTTCCAGAAGATATTTGAACAAGGCAAAGTTGGTCTCTTTCAACATTCAAGCCCATAAATTCACAATCCACAGATATATTGTCACCTAGAGCTAATTGATCTGGTAAATCATCTCTGTGTAATTTAATATCTATAATCATTTGATAGAATATATATATGAAACAAAAAGAAATTCTACTTTTCGGTGCTACTGGCCAAATTGGAAGAAATTTGATCAGAAAGCTATCAAAAAATAACTATAAAATTATCGCTGTTACAAGGAATATTCATAGGGCCGGTTATATTCTTAAGACCCAAGCAAATCCTGGATATTTAGAGTTAGTAGAGTTAAAAAGTTTTAATCTTAACAAAATAGAAGCATTAATTAAAAGGTCTTCAATTTGTATAAATCTAATTGGAATATTATATGAAAAAAGAAAAGATGAATTTAAATTAATCCATTCTGATCTGCCTGCAATGTTATCGAAAAAAGCAGACGAATTTAATTTAGAAAAATTTATTCATCTATCTGCTTTAGGCATTGAAGAAGCAAAGGATAGTAAATATGCATTAAGCAAATTAGACGGAGAAAAAAGAATAAAAAAAAAATTTTGAAAAATCTATAATTATAAAACCGTCAATAGTTTATTCTGTTGATGATAAGTTCAGTACAAAATTTATGTCTTTATTAAATATTCTTCCTATAATGCCTTTGTATTATAATGGGAGAACAAAATTCAGTCCGATTCATGTTTCAGATTTAGTAGAAGTAATTTATAATTTAATAAAAGGTAAAGAACAGAGTTTAACACTTGAATGTATAGGTCCCGAGGTAATAACTTTTAAAGAAATTATGCAAACATTGCTTAAGTCAATTCAAAAAAAACGAATTTTATTTCCATTACCTTTGCCAATAGCAAAGTTCACAGCAAAAATTTTTCAGTTACTTCCCAAGCCTCTTTTAACGGAAGATCAATTGATAATGTTGAAATACGATAATTGTAAATCAAAAATTTATAAAAATAATTTCGATCTGGGCTTTACACCAAAAAAAAAATTTGGGGATGAGATAAACAAATATAGTTATAATTGGAAAGTTGGAGGTCAATTTTCAATTCAACCATCAATTAATAAAACAAAATGATGACTTACTTAGTTATAGGTGTATGTCTGTTCTTACTAATAATAGTTGTGTATATATCTGCAAAACCGATCAGTATGGGTATCGAAGCAAGAAGAAATATTAAAGATAATATAAAGGGCGACATTGAAAACACTGAAAATCTTATTGATAATAACGATGAGCAATTTAATGATGAATCTATTTCTGATGAAATTATGAAATTAAATGAATTGAAAAATAAAGGGATTTTGACAGAAGACGAATATAAAAAGGCAAAGGATAAAATACTAAATTAAGCTGACTTTATTTTTTTCTCAATAAATTTAGGAACCTCATCATCTTTATCTACAACATCTTCCTTTTTACCCTTGGGCTGAAAGACTATCATAAGATGTAGCGGACAATAAGAAAACTTTTCAACAGTTTTCCTTCCACAGAAGCTAGCATTTATTTCATCTGGGTTTAATTCCATGTATTTGCATGTATCTTCAGATAACTCTTCTAAGCTCAAATTTTTCGCTGGTTCAAAGTTTTTGTCTAGAAGTAAAGTTTTAAGTTTACCCCTTCTTCCTTTAAGTTTAATCTGAGCATCTACGGTTTTATTATAGGTTTTATGATTTTGAATTTGAGACCTCGTTTTAATTTTAGATGATAAATTGAGCCTGTGAGCTTTTCCGATGACTGCATTTCTTGAAACTCCACCAATTATTTCTGCAATCTGGCTAGCAGTATTACCCTTTCCCCAAAGTTCTTTTAGTTTGTTTACTTTTTCTTCTGTCCAACTCATTTTGACTACTATATTTAGTATTTAAAATATATTAAACAACATCATGTTGCATAATATAGATTTAATACAAGTTTTTTTTAATATTTTTCAACAAATAAATTAATTTATAACTTGAGGTTGCAAATTAAACTGTCAAATAAATTAAAAAAATTTATAAATAAATATGAGCGCTTTAGCACCTAATTATAAAAGAAAAAATTTATCCTTTGTTAAAGGGAAAGGTAGTTTTTTGATCACTACAGATGGAAAGAGATATTTAGATTTCGTTCAAGGAATAGCAGTAAATTCTCTTGGACACTCAAATAAAAAGCTAGTTAGTGCAATAAATAAACAATCAAAAAAACTTTGGCATGTATCTAACGCTTTTAAAATACCCGAAGGTGAAAAATTGGCAAAAAAGTTAGTAAAAAAAACTTTTGCAGATTCAATAATTTTTCAAAATAGTGGCGCTGAAGCCACAGAAGCTGCTATCAAAGTTGCTAGAAGATATTTTTATTCCATAGGTAAGCAAAATAAAAATAGAATAATTTGTATTAAAAATTCATTTCATGGCAGAACACTTGCAGCAATACACGCAAGTGGATCAAAAAAAATGACGGAAGGCTTTGGTCCTAAAATTCCAGGTTTTGATCATTTTAAATTTGGAGACCACAAAAAACTAAAAAGTTTAATTAATAAAAACACTGCTGCAGTCATGATTGAAACGGTCATGGGGGAAGGGGGTATTAAAGTAATCCCTAACTGGTGTATTAAAGCTATAAGAGATCTATGTAACCAAAAAGGAATACTTTTAATACTTGATGAAGTTCAATGTGGGATTGGAAGAAGTGGCAAGTTTTTTGCTTTTGAATACGCAAAAGTTAAACCAGATATAGTACCTATAGCAAAAGGAATTGGAGGTGGTTTTCCTATTGGTGCAGTTCTAATGACAAAGAAAGTTGCAAAAGCTATGGTACCAGGCACGCATGGCTCAACATTTGGAGGAAATCCTCTTGCAATGTCAGTAGGTAATGCTGTTTTAGATCAAATAAATAGGAATTTATTAATTAATGTAAATAAAATGTCTAAATATTTTATTCATGAACTTAATGAAATAAAAAAATAAATATCCTATGGTAATTAAAGAAGTTAGAGGAATAGGATTATTAATTGGTTTGCAACTTTTTAAAGACCAAACTGAGTTTATAAAAAAATTAACAGAAAATAAATTGCTGACTATTAGAGCAGCTGAAAATGTCATAAGAATTTTACCCCCATTAAATGTAAAAAAAAAGAGAAATTGATATAGCTTTAAAAATCATCAGTAAAGTTTGTAATGAATTAAAATGAAACACTTTATAAATTTAAAAGATATTCCCAGTAAAGATCTTAGAAAAATAATTATTGATGCAAAACAAAGAAAAAAACAAAGAAAAAAATTAAATACTTTAGAGCCAGACAAAGGATCACCTCTTAAAGGTAAAATGCTAGTGCAAATGTTTGAAAAAGCTAGTTCAAGAACAAGAATAAGCTTTTATTTAGCCATTAAACAGCTCGGTGGAGGAACATTGACACTTAGATCTAACGAACTTCATCTTGGACAAGGTGGAGAGACGATTGCTGATACAGCTAAAATTTTATCTACGTATGGTGATGGTTTTATGTTGAGAACTGATGATGATAGAAAAATTGAAGATTTTCAAAAGCATTTAACTATCCCAATAATAAATGGTTTAAGTCCATCATCTCATCCAACTCAAGTATTATCAGATATTTTTACTGTTGAGGAAATAAAAAAAAAAACAATATCAAAATTAAAAATTTGTTGGATTGGAGATTCCAATAATGTTTTGGACAGCTTAATAGCTGCATCTGTTAAGTTTTCATTTAGATTAAGTATAGGGTGTCCAAAAAAATTTGCACCAGGTAAGAAGGTTAAAAATTGGGTAAGAAAAAATAAGAAAAAAATATTTATTTATCATGATCTAAAAAAAGCAGCTACGGATGCAGATGTAATTTTTTCTGACAAAGTAATATCTTTAAATGATAAAGTGAATAAAAAAAAGAAAAAAACAACAGTTTGAAAAATTTAAAATTAAAAAAAATATATTTAAATATACAAAAAAAAATTGTATTTTTTTGCATTGCTTACCAAGAGGAGATGAAGTTGAGGAGAGTGTATTTTTAGGAAAAAATTCTCACGTCTGGCAGCAGGCATTCAACAGAGTTCATGTTCAAAAAAGTATACTACTATATTGTTTTGGAAAACTAAGGTAAAGGTAGTGGATTATCTGAATTTTGGTTAAGATACAAAATTACTGATGCTCTGTCTTTTTCTTTTCTTAATCCTGCGAAAGCCATCTTAGTTCCTTTAATATAACTTTGTGGTTTTTTTAAATAACCATTCATCTCTTCAAATGTCCAATTTTTTTCATATGCCGCCATTGCTTTTGAATATTTATAATCCTGTTTTGATGCAACTTTTCTTCCAATTACACCATACAAAGCAGGTCCGATTTTATTCGCTCCACCTTTATTTATTAAATGGCAAGCAGAACATTTTTTGAAAACTTTCTCTCCATGAGAAGCATCTCCTAATGCAAGTAATGCAGATATATCAACTTTTACCTCAATTTTTTCTGCTGTTGAATTTGAAATTTGACTACTTTCCTGAATATCTACTTTGTAAGCTGATTTCTCTGGTTTATCCACATGAAAAGCAATATCTGAAATTTTGCCAATTCCAATCACAAGTAGTGCTATAAGAAGTACAGCAGCAATAATTTTATTTACTTCAAATGAATCCATTATTTTTTTTTAAAATGGTCATATAACATGTTAAACAAAATTTATAAGAAATTTAATTTATAAATTTGCGTCTCAAAGACGCATAAAATATGAATATATGAGTAATTCAATAATAATAATTCCCTCAAGATTAGCAGCAACAAGACTCCCCAAAAAGCCATTAATAAAAATTAATAATAAAACTCTCATTATGCATGTATATGAAAAAGCTATACAAAGCCAAATTGGAGAGGTTTATGTAGCAACATGTGACGAGGAAATTGCCTCAGAAGTAAAAAAAAATGGGGGTAAATTCATAATGACAGACATAAATCACACAACTGGAACAGATAGGGTATTTGAGGCCTGTCAGAAATTAGATTTAAAAGATATAGATTTTATTATGAATATCCAAGGCGATGAACCAATGATTAATCCTTTAGATATTAGAAACTTAAATAAATTATCAAAAGAAAATAACTTCAATATTTCAACATTAGCATACAACATTGAGAAAAAAGAAGATTATCATAATGAAAATATTGTAAAAGTTATTACAAAAAATAAGATTTCTGATAATTCAGCAACAGAAGCGTTAAACTTTTACAGAGTGGTTAAAGAAAATATCTATAGCAACACGTATCAGCATTTTGGAATATATCTATATAAATATTCAGCTTTAAAAAAATTTGTAAATTTTGAAAAAAGCGAAAGTGAAACTAAACAAAAACTGGAGCAACTTAGAGCTCTTGATAATAATATGAAAATTAAAGTAATATTGGCAAATTATTTTTCTAGTGGCATTGACACAAAAAAAGATCTAGAAGACTACATAAAGTCATTAAAAAAATAATATAATGAAGATACTATATCAAGGCATTGCAGGAAGTTATAGTGAGAGTTGCGCCAAATATCTTTATCCAAACATAGAGACAATTCCTTGTAAAACTTTCGATGAATGCTTTGAGAGAGCAAGTGAAAATAGCAATATTAGGGCAATCATACCTGAATCAAATAAAACGACAGGAAACATTGGAGTAGAATATTTAATATTTAAACATAGATTAAACATTTATGAGGAAATCTTTTTTCCAATTAATCATAACCTAATAGGTATTAAAGGTTCTAAGATAAAGGATATCAAAAATGTTTACTCACATACTCAAGCATTAAGTCAAGCTTCTGAATTTTTAAAAAAAAATAATTTATCTGGTAACGTAAGAGCAGATACCGCGGGATCTGCTAAATATGTTTCAGACTCAAAAGATAAAAGCAAAGCTGCAATAGCATCAAAACTAAGTGCTGAAATATATAATCTTGAAATTTTAAAAGAGAACATTCAAGACGATAACAATAATTATACAAGATTTTTATTAATGGGAAAAGATATCTTACAGCCTGAAATTGATAAAAATAAATATATTACATCTTTTTTGTTTAAGTTAAGAGATAAGCCTGCTGCTTTATATTCTGCCTTATCAGGATTCGCTATTAACGGAGTGAATATGACTAAGCTTCAAAGTTTTCCTGAGAAAAATTCATTTTCATCGTTCTTTTTTTTATGTGATATCGATGGGCATTTAGATGAAATAAAAATTAAAAATTCTTTAGAAGAATTAGCTTTTCACTGCGAAGACATGCACGTACTAGGTGTTTATAAGGCTCATAATTTCAGAGAAAAAAAATAATTAACTTTACTGTAGATTAGAAAAAATTATTGTTATAATACTTTTGGAGGCCTTCCAGGTGGGATAACCATGAACTCCCCCAGACTTGAAAAAGAGCAAGGGTAATGAGTTTTTTCCAGGTTGGTAGGTCTCCTATTATGACGATAAAATCTCAAGTTCTGGCATTAAAATATAGACCTCAAAAATTCAAAGATTTGATTGGTCATGAAGAAATAGCCACTACAATTTACAATTCTATAAAAAATAACAATTCAGCCAATGCTTTTTTGTTTACTGGCATGAGGGGAATAGGCAAGACTACATTTGCAAGAATTGTTGCAAAAGCATTGAATTGTGAAAATGCAATTGAGGATTTGTGTGAAAAGGAATGTAATCAATGTGATCCCATAGCAAATTCTAATCATATTGATGTTCTTGAAATGGACGCAGCTAGTAAAACAGGTGTTGACGATGTTAGGGAGCTAATAGAATTTTCTAGGTATCCACCAACAGTGGCGAAGTTTAAAATTTTTATCATCGATGAAGTACATATGCTAAGCAAACAAGCTTTTAATGCATTACTTAAGACACTGGAAGAACCTCCAAAATATTTAAAATTTATTTTTGCAACAACCGAAATAAAAAAAATTCCTATAACCGTTATATCCAGATGTCAAAGGTATGATTTATCAAGAATTGAGTTTGAGGAACTATTTAACTATTTAAAAAATATTACTATAAAAGAAAAAAAAGATGTGGAAGATAATGTAATTAAATTGATAGTTAAATTATCAGAGGGCTCTGTGAGGGATGCATTATCTTTACTTGATAGAGCAATTATTTCTAACAATAACAAATCTTTGAAATTTGAAGATGCTCAAAAGATTTTCGGTTATGTCAACAAGAGTTCATATTTAGATTTATTAGAAGTAATTTTTTTAGGTAATGAAGAAAAAATAATAAATCATTATAGAAAATTGTATAATTCAGGTATTGAACCCGAACTATTTTTAAATGATTTCTTGGAAGTACTTTATTATTTGAAGAATATATCACATATAAAAAATGAAGGAAATAATTTTACATTGAGTGATAGTGATTACAAAAAAATAATATCTTTATCAAAAGAACTAGATCCAAATGCAATATTATTATTTTGGGAATTTACTTTAAAAACTTTAAAAGAAATAAAAATAGTTGCTAACCAAAGCTTATTAATCGAGATGTTTCTCGTCCAGCTAACTTATTTAAAAAAAAAAAAATTAACACAAAATAACGAGCAAAATGAAATAAAAAACATTTCAATAAAAAATAAAGATATGAAAAATGCTGTAAATAAGGATGCCATTAAACAGATTAAAAATGTTAAACAAGAAGATGAAAAAATTGAAAAGAAAAATACCTTAGACATCAACAGTTTAGAAGATTTAATTGAAATATGTATTCAAAAAAAAGAGATGAATTTAAAATATGAATTAGAAAATAATGTAAACTTAGTTTCTTTTTCAAATATGAGTATCGAAATTTCATTTAATGATAAATTAAATAAGAGTTTTGTAAAAGATTTATCAGAAAAACTATACGATTGGACTAAAAACCGATGGCTGATTTCTTTCACTAAGGCAAAAGGTGCACTGAGCGAAAAAGAGAAAAAAAATGTTCAAAAAAAAAAAAAAATAAAAGAATACGAAAGCTCAAATGAGTATATAAATTTACTGAAAGTGCTTCCTGATATTGAATTAATTGATATTGAAAAAAAAGATGACTGATTTTAATAAAATTTTAGAAAAAGCAAAAGAGATAGAAAAAAAAATGAAAGAAAGTCAGGAGAATCTTAAAAGGATCGAGGTTAATGGCGTGTCAGGAGGTGACGTGGTTAAAATTACGCTTAATGGCGATGGAGAAATGATTAAAATTTTATTAAGCGATAAAGTGCTAAAAGAAGATATAGAGATAATCCAAGATTTAATTATTGCAGCTCACAATGATGCAAAAAACAAATTAAAATCAAAAACTTCCGAAGAAATATCTAAAGCAACTGGTGGATTAGGTGTACCTGGATTTAAATGGCCCCTATAATAAAATGCAAAATCTACCTGAAATAGATAATTTAATTAAACTGATATCTAAACTTCCGGGTCTTGGACCTAAGTCTGCAAAAAGAATAATTTTAAAAATGATTAATAACCGGCAAGAACTATTAAAACCTTTGGCTAATAATCTAAGTGATGTGTTTAAAAATATAGAACGTTGTAGAGTTTGCGGAACATTAAAATCTAATAATAATCCCTGCAATAATTGTGAAGATAAAAACAAAAAATATAGCAAAATATGTGTGGTTGAAAATATTTCGGACCAATGGGCAATAGAAAGTTCATCTATTTTCCAAGGTTATTATCATATTTTAGGAGGCACTATCTCTGACAACGCTAACGGCAATAATAGAGAAAATTTGCTAATTAATTCTCTGATAGAAAGAATAAAAAATGACAATATCGATGAAGTAATTTTAGCTACTAGTGCTACTGTTGAAGGACAAACTACAGCTTTTTATATTCAAGACAGTTTAAAAACTACAAATGTAAAAATTTCAAAATTAGCACAAGGTTTGCCGGTTGGAGGAGAAATTGAAACTTCAGATGATGGAACGCTTATATCTGCTTTTAAAAATAGAAGAGATTTATAAATTTAAATTAGCTTTTTTTAATCAATCTATTTAAATGCAATAGAGGTTCAGTATAACCTGATGGTTGTGACTTGCCATGGAAAATCAATTCACAAGCCGCTTTAAAAGAGATTGACCTGTCGTAATTTGGAGACATTTTTTGATATTCTGGATCTCCTTCATTTTGTTTATCAACTATCTTTGCCATTTTTTTTAGAATTTCTAAAACTTGTCTATTTGAGCAAATACCATGATGTAGCCAGTTAGCTATATGTTGTGAAGATATTCTTAGTGTTGCTCTATCCTCCATCAATCCAACATTATTTATATCTGGAACTTTGGAGCATCCTACTCCTTGGTCTACCCACCTTACTACATATCCTAAAATAGTCTGAGCTGAGTTACATAATTCGTTATTTATCTCCTCTTTACTCCAATTAGGTCTGTCTGCGATTGGAATGGACAACAAATCATCAATGTAATTTATTTTATTATTATTTAATTTTTTATGTTTTTCAAAAATATTTAATTTATGATAGTGCATTGCATGTAAAGAGGCTGCAGTAGGAGAAGGAACCCATGCGCAATTTGCACCAGCTTCAAGATGTGATATTTTTTGATCTATCATATCTTTCATTTTATCTGGCATAGCCCACATACCCTTACCTATTTGTGCAACACCTGAAAATCCACATTTTAAACCAACATCAACATTGTTATCTTCATAAGCAGCTATCCACTTTGATTTTTTCATGTCACCTTTTTTTATCATTGGACCTGCTTCCATTGACGTGTGCATTTCATCTCCAGTTCTATCCAAAAAGCCAGTATTTATAAAAAAAACTCTACTCTTTAATGTTCTAATACATTCTTTTAAGTTTACAGATGTTCTTCTTTCTTCGTCCATAATACCGCATTTAATAGTATTTTTTTCAAGTTTTAAGACTTCCTCAACTCTAGTAAATATTTTATCTGTAAAAGCAGTCTCTTCAGGTCCATGCATTTTTGGTTTTACAATATATATAGAGCCTGTTCTTGAATTACCTTTTCTTTTTAAATCATGAATTGCTGCAGCAGTTGTAATAAATGCATCCATGATACCTTCTGGGACTTCAGAACCATCTTCTAAAATTATTGCTGAATTTGTCATCAGATGACCAACATTCCTAATTAAAAGTAAGCTTCTACCATGTAACTTTTCTTTTTTATTGTCTTTTGAAATATAACTTCTATCTGGATTGAGTTTTCTTTCTAAAGTTTTCCCATCTTTTTCAAAGACAGATTTTAGAGTTCCTTTCATCAAACCTAACCAATTTCTGTAACATAAAATTTTATCTTCTGAGTCTACTGCTGCAACACTATCTTCGTTATCACATATTGTAGATATTGCAGATTCTATAATTATGTCACTTATTCCCGCAGCATCCTGAACAGCACTAAAAGCTTTAGGATTAATTATTATCTCAATTTTTAAGTTATTGTTTTCTAGAATTATTGTTGTTGGATTATTAGGCTCTCCTCTGTATCCAATAAATTTATTTTTATCTACTAACTCAAACTCTTTATTGTCTTTTAATATTTTTAAGTTATTTCCATCTATTTTAAATCCATTTATATCACTCCAATGAATTTCATTGATAGAGAAATGATCATTTAAAAAATTACGCGCAAATTTTATTACTTCTTGTCCTCTCAGAGGGTCGTACTTTTGACTACCTGTTTCTTCAGACTCAATTAAATCTGTACCATATAAACTATCATAAAGACTTACCCATCTAGCATTAGCAGCATTTAATGTATATCTAGAATTCATTATTGGAACTACAAGTTGAGGACCAGCAATACTGGAAATCTCACTATCAAGATTCTTTGTATCTATTTTAAAATCGTTTCCTTCTTCCTTTAAATATCCAATCTCTTTTAAAAAATTCTTGTACTCTAGATGATTAAATTCTTCATTTTTATTTTTTTTTAACCATAAATCAATTTCGGATTGAAGAGTTTCTCGATTTTCTAATAGCTTTTTATTGATTGGTGCAAGTTCATTAATGTTTTTATCAAATCCATCCCAGAAATCTTTTTCGTTAATATCTAATCCTGTAAGAAGTTCATTTTTTACAAAATCAGCCAAATCCTTTGAAACAGATAAAGTATTAATTTTAATAAATGAATCGCTCATAATTTTTAAATAATAAAAATCGTTGTATATGATAATCAATAAATTATGTCATTAGTTTATTTAAAAAAAATGTTATTTTTCATACGAAAAGAATATAATTTTTGTAATTTGATCATTTTATCGCCTAAAAATTATATATGATAAAGTAATGAAAAATTATTTAAATTTTGAGACTGATATAAAAAACTTAGAAACAGAATTAGATAAATTAAAAGATCCTTATAATCAAGATGGCATTTCAGAAGTTGACACAAGTAAAATAACTGACTTACAAAATGAAATAGATAAGAAACTCAAAGATATATATTTAAACCTAGATGCATGGCAGACGACATTGGTTGCGAGACACGAGGATAGACCTAAATCAAAATTTTTTATAGATAATTTATTTGATGAATTTATTTCACTTTCGGGAGATAGATTTTATGGAGAAGATAAATCGGTAATTTGTGGTTTTGGTAAGTTTAATTCTAAGTCAGTTTTAGTAATTGGACAGGAAAAAGGTGAAAATTTAGACTCAAGAATTGAGAGAAATTTTGGGATGATGAGACCAGAAGGTTACAGGAAAACGATAAGGTTAATGAATTTAGCTAATAAATTTAAAATACCAATTATTAATTTTGTTGATACTCCAGGTGCTTATCCTGGAGTTGGTGCTGAGGAAAGAGGACAGGCTGAAGCAATTGCAAAGTCTATTGAATGTTCTATGCAACTGACTGTTCCAACTTTATCTATAATTATAGGCGAAGGAGGTTCTGGTGGTGCTATTGCATTAGCATCTTCAAGTAAAGTATTGATGTTAGAAAATGCAATATATTCAGTAATATCTCCAGAGGGATGTGCAACTATACTTTGGCGAGATCCAACAAAGACTTTAGAGGCTGCGAAGGCAATGAAACTTTCAGCGAAAGATCTTTTAAAACTAGAAATTATAGATGAAATAATACCCGAACCTTTGGGTGGTGCGCATCGAGATAAAGATCTTATTTTAGATAATGTACGTAATGCTATTGATAGAAACTTAAGTAAATTTCTAACATTAAATGAGGAAGAAATATTAAATCAAAGAAAGAATAAGTTTTTAGATATTGGAAGGAATAAAGGTTTCGCCACTAATGCAGCACATCAAGATAAACTTACTATTAAAAATAATCTCTTTCAAAATTTGATTTTAAAAATTAAATCGAAAAAAAAATTATTTATTTCAACTACATCAATTCTTCTATTATTAATTTTATTAACAGAGATTTTTTAATTTATAAGGCACCGCAGCAGTGTTTATATTTTTTTCCAGATCCACACGGACAAGGTTCATTTCTTCCAATTTTATTTTTTGCAATTGATTTTAATTTCTCTTTCACTTTGTTTTGAGAATTATCTTCCTCTTCTTTTTGTATTATTTTTAAATTTAACAGCATTGTGACAAGATCAGTTTTTAATTTTCCCAGTAAATTTTCAAATAATAGAAAAGCTTCTTTTTTGTACTCCACCAAAGGATCTCTTTGTCCATAAGATCTTAAACCAATTACTTGTCTTAATTGCTCTAGATATTGAATATGTGATTTCCAATTTTGATCTATAATTTGTACCAATATTCTTTTTTCAATTTCTTTTCCTTGTTCAATGCCTAATAAGTTATTTCTTTCATCTCTGTTATTTATAAATTTATCCTTTATTTTTTTTTCCATTGATTTTATATCTAAATTTAAAATTTCCCCTAACTCATCATCAGTTATTGATTTACCTAAAGTCTGCTTTAAAGCTTTTGGAAATTCTTTCGAATTAGGAGATTTTTCATGTAATATTTTTTGTCCCTTTAAATTTTCTAAAACTTCTTCTAGGAAAATATCTGAATAATTCTCATCTTCTTTACCATCTATCACATTTTTTCGTTGTTCAAAAATTACATGTCTTTGGTCATTAAGAACATTATCAAATTTAATAAGCGTTTTTCTTATATCAAAGTTTCTTGCTTCAACTTTTTGTTGAGCTCTTTCAATCGCTTTATTTATCCAAGGATGATCAATGCTTTCACCATCTTTAAGACCAAGCTTTTCTAGCATTGAATTCATGGTTTCTGAGCCAAACAATCTCATCAAGTCATCTTCTAAACTTACAAAAAATATTGAACTTCCTTCATCTCCCTGTCTTCCGGATCGTCCTCTTGCTTGATTATCAACTCTTCTACTTTCCATTCTTTCTGTTCCAATAACAAATAACCCCCCCCCTTTTTTTTACATCCTCTTTTTCAGATTGATTTTGTCCACCTAACTTAATATCAACACCTCTTCCCGATATACTTGTTGTGATAATTACTGAATTTATTTTGCCAGCGTTTGCAATAATTTCTGCTTCTTTCTCATGATTTTTAGCATTTAAAACAATATGTTTAATCTTCTCTTTTTCTAACAAATTCGAGTAATGTTCAGATTTATTTATGCTTGAGGTGAAAACCAACAGTGGTTGTCCAATTTCATTACATTCTTTTATTTTTTGAATGATTGCATTGTCTTTTTCTAAACCTGTTCTAAAGATCTGGTCATTAAGATCGTTTCTTATCATTTTTTTATTGGTAGGTATCTGTAAAACAGGCAAGTTATAAATTTCAAAAAATTCCGCAGACTCTGTTTGTGCTGTTCCTGTGCAACCTGCTAATTTATCATACAACTTAAAAAAATTTTGATAGGTTATTGACGCCAGTGTTTGATTTTCAGCTTTAACTTCTATTTTTTCTTTAGCCTCTAAACTTTGATGAAGTCCATCACCAAATCTTCTACCTGGCAGTTGCCTACCTGTTTGCTCGTCAATTATAATTATTTCGTCATCTTTAACTATATAATCTCGCCCATTCTCAAATAAATAATTTGCTCTTAATGCTTGGTTTACATGATGAACTAAATGTAAATTTTCTGGGTCATAAAAATTGTTATTTTTTAAAATACCAGCATCAGAAAATATTTTTTCAACATTATCAATCCCTTCATTTGTTAAGAGTATATTTTTTTCTTTTTCATCTAAGTCAAAGTCTGTTTTTTTCAAATTTTTGATTAATCTATCTACAGCAATATATTGCATAGTTTTATCTTCTGCCGCTCCAGATATAACTAAAGGAGTTCTTGCTTCATCTATTAAACAAGAGTCAATCTCATCAACTATCGCGAAGTTATGCTTCCTCAAGACCATCTCATTTTTTGAATATTTCATGTTGTCTCTTAAAAAATCAAAGCCTAATTCACTGTTAGTGGCATAAGTTATATCTTTATTATAATTTTCTTTGCGTTCATCATCTGACTGGTTTGAGTTTATATATCCACAGCTCAAACCCAAAAAATTGTAAATTTTACCCATATTTATGCTATCTCTTTTTGCCAGATAATCATTTACAGTGACTATATGAACACCTTTTTTTTCTAATGCGTTAAGGTATGCAGCAAGAACTATAGTAAGTGTTTTTCCTTCACCCGTTTTCATTTCTGCAATCTTATTCTCATGTAACGCAATACCTCCAATTAGCTGGACATCAAAGTGTCTTTCATTGTTAATTCTTTTCGAAGCTTCTCTTACCAATGCGAATGCCTCAGGCAATATATCGTTTAATTTTTCTCCTTCTTTTAATCTAGAAATAAATTCATTTGTTCTTATAGGAAATTCATTATCCTCAAATTTACTAATCCTACTTTCATTAAGATTAATCTCTTCTACAATTTTTTGAATTCTGTCTAATTCTTTTTGATTGCCACTTTTGATAAATTTACTAATAATGTTTAACGGATTAAGCATATTTTTGATGTTTTAATAATTATAAATTATATAGTTACTTATTTAAAAAATTAAATAGCATGGATTTTGGTATAAACAACTTTTTTGACAAGAAATACATGGATTCTAAAATAGGACATTTTCAAGATCTTGAACATATTGATGGAGTATCTATCTCAACTATTAGCTGTGGTCTTTATAATACAAAAAGAGATGACTTAGTTCTGTTTTATTTTAGAGAAGGTGCAAATTTTGCAAATGTTTATACACAATCTAGTTTAGTCTCCGAAAATATAAAATGGAACAAAAAAATAAAAGATAAAAAGATTTTTGGAATTTTAATAAATACAAGAAATGCAAATGCTCTGACAGGAGTTGATGGCTATAATTCTCTTAAAAAAATCTCTTTAAATTTATCAGAATTGTTAACATCAAAACAAATTGTAGATGAGGACAAGCCAAGAGAAATAAAACCAAGTCAAATATTATTTGCATGCACTGGAACAATAGGAGAAAAATTTCCTGAAAATGTAATTTTAAGTAACACTAAAAACTTAGTTGATAAAATAAAATATAATCAAAATAAACTAATTTGGATTAAAGCAGCCCTTGGTATTATGACTACTGATACTAAACCAAAACTATCAATGGCAGAATGTAAAATAGGCGGTTCTGATGTGAAAATATATGGTGTTGCAAAGGGATCAGGAATGATCTTTCCAAATATGGCAACAACTTTAGGGTTTATTTTTACTGATGCAAACATTTCTTCATCGATTTTGAGACAGATACTTAATATGAATATTAAGACTACTTTTAATGCTATAACATGCGATGGAGATACTAGCACTAATGATATGGTTTCAATTTTTTCAACAGGCAAAGCTAACAACAAAGAAATAAAAAGTTTTAAAGATCCAAAATTAAAACAATTCATTAATAGTGTGCATGATGTCATGCTTAACTTAGCAAAAAGAGTTGCAAGTGATGGAGAAGGGGCAACAAAATTTGTTACTATAAAATGTCTAAATAGCAAAACAGAGAAAGATGCAAAAAATATCTGTTTCTCAATAGCAAATTCACCATTGGTTAAAACTGCAATCTTTGGGGAAGATCCTAATTGGGGAAGAATCGCAATGGCGATTGGAAAGAGTGGTGCAACTGTTAAAAATGAAAAATTATCTATATTAATGGGATCTAATATTATCCTTAAAGATGGCAAATTAGTTAAAGATTACAATGAGAGTATTTTAAGCGACTATATGAAAAATGAAAATATAGAGATAACAATTGATCTATCTATTGGAAATAAAAAGTTTACAGCATATACCATGGATCTATCTAAGGAATATATTGAAATTAATTCAGATTATAGATCATAGGTATTGAAATCTTGCAAAGTACAATTATTTAACTCTAATGATAAAGTATTTATTAAATTGTAAAAATTGTAGACTTGAGTTTGAAAGTTGGTTTGCGAGCTCGAAAGAATTCGATAAATTAAAAAAACTAAAGCTTCTTAGTTGTCAGCAATGTAATTCTCAAAAAATTGAAAAGTCTTTGATGAAGCCAAATTTAGCTAATTCTACCTTCAAACAAGATAAAACTTCCAAAAATTATAAAAATGTTAAAAAAAAATTAAGAGAATATCAAAAATTTGTAAAAGAAAACTTTGAATATGTTGGAGAAAATTTTGCTTATGAGGCAAGATCTATTCATTATAATAAAAATAAGAATAAAAAAAATATTTACGGTAAAGCATCAATTGAAGATGTTAATGAATTAAAGGAAGAGGGAATAGAAACATCAACTATTCCATGGATTGAAGATAAGGAAAATTAACCCTTTTTATATTTCGTGATATAATTTATAGATTTATCACTTGAAAGACTCCATTTATTTAAAAGTGGATTAAATTTTACTCCATCTATACTTTTTAATACTAGTGAATTTTTATTGCAGATATTTTCTAGAATTTCAGGTTTTACAAATTTATTCCAATCGTGCGTCCCAATTGGAAGCCATCTTAATATGTATTCAGCGCCTATTATCGCAAATAGATAAGATTTTAATGTTTGGTTTAAGGTAGCAATAAACATTAAACCGTTATTTTTCAAAAATTTTGTACTCTGATTTATAAATTTAGGAATATCTTCAACATGTTCAACTATTTCCATATTAAGAATTACGTCAAATCTTTTTTCATAGTTAAAATTTTCTGGAGATTTATCATAATATTCAATTTTTAAATTATTTTTTTTTAAATGATGTTTTGCAATCTCAATATTTTTTTTGGAAGCATCGATACCTACGACTTCTGCTCCAAGTCTTGCTAAAGGCTCTGATAATAAACCTCCTCCGCATCCAATATCAAGAATTCTAATTCCCTTAAGCGGTTTGTGGTTTGATGAAATGTTAAATTCTTTGATAATATTATTTTTTATATATTCTATTCTAATCGGATTAAATTTGTGAAGTGGTTTAAATTTTCCATTAGGATTCCACCATTCTTCGGCAATTTTGCTAAATTTTTCAACTTCTTCTTTGTTTATAGTATTATTGCTCATTCTTTATTGACATTATAAATAAGATGTATTTTATCAATATTATAAAGCTTGTAAATAAAACTACCAATGAAAATTATTGTATTAAAATTTGGCGGTACTTCGGTTGGGTCAATACAAAGAATCAAAAAAGTATCAAAAATAATTAAATCTTACTCAAAAAAATATAAAGTAATAGTATTATCATCTGCAATTAGTGGTACTACGAATAAGTTGATCAATATGTCAAAAAAAATCAGTGAAAATTTTCCTGATAATGAGTATGACACTCTTGTTTCTGCTGGTGAGCAAATTTCATGTTCGTTGTTAGCAGGCCATCTAGCAGCAAATGGTCTAAACTCTAGATCTTGGATGGCATGGCAAATACCAATTATAACAGAAGGAAAACACAAATATTCAAGAATTAAATATATAAATAAAACTAAAATTTTAAAATTTTTAAAAACTGGAGGAATTCCTATTATCGCTGGATTTCAGGGTGTGGATAAAAACTCAAATATTACAACTATTGGCAGGGGTGGCTCTGACTCAAGCGCAATTATGGTTGCAAAGTTTTTTAAAGCTAATCGATGTGTCATTTACACAGATGTTGAGGGAGTATACACAACCGATCCTAATAAACTTAATTCTGCAAAAAAAATTAAAAATATATCTTATGAAGAAATGTTAGAAATGGCTTCATTAGGGTCAAAAGTAATGCAACCAGACTCTATTCAAGATGCAAGATTAAATAGGATAAATATTGAAGTAAAATCATCATTTATAAACAAATCAGGTACATTGATAACTAAAAGAAAAAATATTATTAATAATAAAATCATTACAGGAATTTCTTCGACAGATAATGATGCAAAAGTAACTCTATTAGGTGTTAAAGATAGACCAGGAATAGCAGCCTCAATATTTAAACCACTTTCACAAAATTCGATAAATGTAGATATGGTAGTTCAAAATATATCTGCTGATGGCAAGCAAACAGATCTTACATTTACAATTAAGTCAAATGATTTGAATAAAACAAAAAAAATTATTAACAAAAATGAAAATATTGTTTTTAAAAAACTAATCTTTGATAAAAATGTATCAAAAATATCAATAATAGGGGTTGGAATGATTACAACTCCAGGTGTTACATTTAGAATGTTTCAAGCACTTGCAAGAAAAAATATAAATATACAGGTTATCTCAACTTCAGAAATCAAAATATCAGTTTTAATAAAAAGTACAAATGCTTCAAAAGCTGTAAAATGTTTGCATAAAGAATTTAAGTTAGACAAATGACATCTGAAATTAGACCATTTAGAAAAATTAATAGAAAGAAGACTAAAGAGATAAGTGTTGGTAAAGTTAAAGTCGGTGGAAATAATCCAATCACTGTTCAGACAATGACCAATACATTGACAACTGATCATAAATCTACAATAGAACAAATTCATAAAGTTACTGAAGCTGGTGCAGATATCGTCAGAGTTTCTTGCCCTGATAGTAATTCAACAGAAGCTTTAAAAACAATAATTAAACATGTAGATGTTCCTATAGTTGCAGATATCCATTTTCATTATAAGAGAGCAATTGAAGCCGCAGAGAATGGCGCAGATTGTCTAAGAATAAATCCTGGAAATATAGGAGATATGAAAAGAGTTGCAGAAGTTGTTTCTGCCGCAAAAAATAATAACTGTTCAATTAGAATTGGTGTAAATGCAGGGTCACTTGAAAAAGATATCCTAGAAAAGTATAAAGAGCCTTGTCCAGAGGCTTTAGTAGATAGTGCTTTGAGAAATATAAGAATAATTGAGGATATGGATTTTTCAAATTTTAAAATTAGTGTTAAATCTTCGGATGTCTTTCTGTCTATAGCAGCATACAGGTTATTATCAAAAAAAACAGATTATCCTCTTCACCTAGGAATAACCGAAGCTGGTAGCTATCTGCCCGGCAGCATTAGAACTTCAATAGGATTTGGTAGTTTATTATTAGATGGAATTGGAGATACTGTAAGAGTATCACTTTCGGATGATCCTGTTGAAGAAATTAAAGTTGGAAATGAAATTTTAAAATCTTTAAATTTAAGAAATAGAGGTGTAAAAATTATCTCATGCCCATCTTGTGCCAGACAAGCATTTCAAGTTATTGAAACTGTAAAGCAACTAGAAAAAAGGTTATCTCATATTAAAAAACCAATTACACTATCGATTATTGGTTGTGTTGTTAATGGACCAGGAGAGGCAAAACAAACAGAAATAGGAATAACAGGTGGTGGAAAAGATAATCATATGTTGTATTTAAATGGCCTAGAAACAGAAAAAGTAATGACCAAAGACATGATAAATAGGATTGTTTCTTTGGTAGAAGAAAAAGCCTCCAATTTATAAGTAATAAATTAATGCTCCCACAGGAAAAAGTCCAAAACTTAGTCGATAGACATCGTAAATTAGAGAGCGATCTTTCTTCAGGCGAGATAGACAAAAAAAAATACGCAGAAATTTCTAAAGAGTATTCGGATTTAAATGATATCGTAAAACAAGCAAAAGAATATTTAAGTTATAAAAAAGATACTGAGGATTTAAATAATATAATAAATGATAAAAACTCAGATTCAGAAATGAAAGAATTTGCTAATAGTGAGCTAGAAAAATTAAAAAATAATTACCAAATAAACGAAAAAAAAATTAAACTATTTTTACTCCCCAAGGACCTTGCGGATAGCAAAAATGCGATTATTGAAATAAGAGCAGGTACAGGTGGGTTGGAAGCAAGTCTTTTTGCCTCAGATTTATTTAAAATGTACGAAAAAGTAAGTCAAAAAAAAAAATGGGCTATTGAAGTAATTTCAATATCGAAAAGTGAGGCTGGAGGTCTCAAAGAAGTTATAGCCTTAATTAAAGGAAAAAATATTTATTCGTCATTAAAATATGAAAGTGGTGTACATAGGGTACAACGTGTACCATATACCGAAACGCAAGGTAGAGTACATACCTCAGCTGCAACAGTAGCAGTTTTGCCAGAAGCTGAAGATTTAGATATTAAATTAGAAGAAAAAGATTTGAGGATTGATGTATTTAGAAGCAGTGGGCCTGGTGGTCAAAGTGTTAATACTACAGATTCTGCTGTAAGAATAACGCATGTACCAACTGGGATTGTGGTAAGTCAACAAGATGAAAAATCACAAATACGAAACAAAGAAAAAGGACTTAAAATATTAAAATCTAGAATTTATGATTATGAAAGACAAAAAATTGATAAACAAAGATCTAAGGATAGAAAAAGCAAAATTGGATCTGGGGATAGATCTGAAAGAATCAGGACTTATAATTTTCCACAAGGCAGGGTTACAGATCATAGAATAAATTTAACATTGCACAAATTAGAAGAGTTTATGGAAGGTGAAATATTTGATGATATGATTGAATCTTTAAACCTGCAAGCCCAAGAAGATGAACTTAGCAAAGTTAAATAATGAATTATCTAAGCACTTTAAATTATGGTTACAGAATACTTAAATCAAATAACATCATAAGTCATAAACTAGATAGTGAGTTACTTTTAGCAAGTGCATTAAATAAAACAAGAGAAGAGGTATTAACAAATCTAAATTCGACTTTAGACAAAAAAAAATTTTATAAATTTAAAAAATTATTACTTAGGAGAGAACAAAAAGAACCTATAGCATACATTTTTGAGAAAAAAGATTTTTGGAAGGAAAGTTTTTTTGTAAATAAAAATGTTCTTATACCAAGACCTGAAACAGAAATTATTGTTGAAGAGGTTTTAAAACTAACTGATGATAATTCTTCAAAGCGCTTTTTAGATGTAGGTACTGGATCAGGATGTGTAATATTATCTATAATTAAAGAGAGACCAAATTCTTTTGGAACAGCTATAGATATATGCAAAAAAGCTATCAAAATTGCTTTATTTAATGCAAAAATGCATCACTTAGAAAATAAAATTAAATTCATAAATATCAATATTGACAAATTTACCAATAATAAATATGATTTGATAATTTCTAATCCTCCTTACATTGATGATATTAAATATAAAAGATTGGAAATAAATGTGAAACAATTTGAGCCGAAAATAGCTTTAAAAGCCGGCACAGATGGATTAAAAATTATTAAAAAATTAATCTTCAAGAGTAAAGAATTGTTAAAAAAAAACGGGAAGTTAGTTTTTGAGATTGGTGAACATCAAGAAGTAAAAATAAAGAAATTACTAATGAAAAATAAGTTTTATATAGATAAAGTTTGTAAAGATATTAGAAATCATCCAAGAGTAATAATAGCTACGAAATTATTTTAATGAACAATTACAGAAATAATAGAAAAAATCGATTTAAGCCGAATGGAGATAGAATATTTAGAAAAAGATCTCTAAATGGCCACAAAATTCAAAATGATTTCAATTCTAACACTGAATTTAGACATAGAAATCCTAGAAATAATCAAAATGCCTCAAAGTTAGTTGATAAATATAATAATTTAGCAAGAGAAGCACTTTCATCAGGAGATAAAATATTATCTGAGAACTACTTACAACATGCTGATCATTTCTCAAGAATCTTAAATACTCAAGAGTTAAGTAAAACTAATGATGAAAATAATGTTATTGAACAAGATTTCAAAAAAAATGTAGATGAAAAAGGCGCAGCTGAAAATAAAGAGGATGCTCAAAAATCAGATTAATTAGCCTTTGAAATTAAATTAGATTTCAAAACATCAATTTTAATTTTATTAACTTCAAATTTTTTTCTTTCTTCACCTTTTAAAATTTTCCCAGAGGGTAATTTAAGTTTCTGTGAATTAATTTTTTTTCCGTTTTCTATGACCTCATAATGTAAATGTGGACCTGTTGATAAACCTGTTGAGCCAACATAACCTATTATCTGACCTTGTTTGACTCTCGCTCCTTTTTTTATACCTCTCCCAAATTTTGACATATGGGCGTAAACAGTTTGATAAGTTGTATTATGTTTTATTTTAACACAATTTCCACCTCCGCCACACCAACCAGCTTTTAAAACCTTGCCATCTCCAGATGCCATTATCGGTGTTCCTTTTGGTGCAGCAAAGTCTGTGCCCAAATGCATCTTTGTATAACCTAATATTGGATGTTTCCTTTTTCCAAATGATGATGATAATCTTGCTCCATTAATAGGAGTCTTCATTAATGTTTTTTTTATACTTTTACCGTTTTCGTCAAAATAATCAATTTTGTTCTTTCCGTACTCATATTTATAGAGCTGAAGGTCTAAATTTTGTAAATTTAAATTAGCAAAAATAATTTCACCTGTATCTACTATTTTATTTGCATCATCAACATACTCTTCATATATTATTTGAAAGCTATCGTTTTTCCATATGTCTCTTTGAAAATCAACTTGGAAGCCGTATAATCTTGCAAATTCAATGATAATGTTAGGTTTAATTCCTAAATTTATTGCACTATTGTATAGGCTACTTGTAATTATTGTTTCTTTATAAACTAATTTTTTTTCAAAATTTTTTTTTATTTTTTTTGAAATAAAATTATTTGAATTACTCGATTTTGTAAAAAGTACTTCGTTTTTTCTGTCTGTTTCAATTTTAAACTCAAAAATTTTATCATCAGACAAGTTATCAATTTTAAAAGTAAATTTTTGATTAATTCTTAAAATATCTAAAGATTTTTCTTTTAATATTGTGTCTAGAATTATTTTTTTTTCTTTTTTATTAATTTCTAAATCATCAATTATATTTTCATATGTGTCTCCTGTTTTCGAAACATATTCTTTGCTTATGAATCTAGGATCTAAATTGCCTGTTATTTCTTGGATTGTTTTCTTTAAATAAATATTGTCTAAACTTCCTTTTATTTTTTGTGTCTGTTTGTGTTGACTATTCTTATAAAACGAAGAAGCAACGATACCAAATATGGCTATCAATATAATCCAAAAGAAAATAGAGTTCTCTTTATTAAACAAATTTTTCATGATTTATTTTTCTTAGGTCTAAAAAACGTTGATTTTATTGGCATTTTAAACAAATTTTAATTAATCTAATTCTTGATTTATTAATATTATTATTTATAAGCGGTCCACTCAACATTTAAAAAATGTTATTTATTGGTATTATTACTAATTAGCTATTTAAAAAGTTTATATTTTAAGAAGAGAAGTGTGGACGGTTAAGGTTACCAAAATTTGTCGTACACACTTTAACATTACATAGATATTATTCTTAGTATTTATGTAGAAGCTAGTGTGCGCCGTTTTTAAACTTGAGAGTTTGATCATGGCTCAGAACGTACGCTGGCGGCACGCCTTATACATGCAAGTCGAACGAAGTAGCAATACTTAGTGGCAGACGGGTGAGTAACATGTAGGTATCTTCCCTTTGGTGAGGAATAACACGAGGAAACTTGTGCTAATACCTCATAAGTCTTTACGGAGAAAGCTTTATGCGCCGAAGGATGAGCCTGCATTTGATTAGTTTGTTGGTGGGGTAATGGCCTACCAAGACTTTGATCAATAGCTGATCTGAGAGGATGATCAGCCACATTGGGACTGAGACACGGCCCAAACTCCTACGGGAGGCAGCAGTAGGGAATATTGCACAATGGAGGAAACTCTGATGCAGCGATGCCGCGTGAGTGAAGAAGGCCTTTGGGTTGTAAAGCTCTTTCGTCGGGGAAGAAAATGACTGTACCCGAATAAGAAGGTCCGGCTAACTTCGTGCCAGCAGCCGCGGTAATACGAAGGGACCTAGCGTAGTTCGGAATTACTGGGCTTAAAGAGTTCGTAGGTGGTTAAAAAAGTTGGTGGTGAAATCCCAGAGCTTAACTCTGGAACTGCCATCAAAACTTTTTAGCTAGAGTATGATAGAGGAAAGCAGAATTTCTAGTGTAGAGGTGAAATTCGTAGATATTAGAAAGAATACCAATTGCGAAGGCAGCTTTCTGGATCATTACTGACACTGAGGAACGAAAGCATGGGTAGCGAAGAGGATTAGATACCCTCGTAGTCCATGCCGTAAACGATGTGTGTTAGACGTTGGAAATTTATTTTCAGTGTCGCAGCGAAAGCATTAAACACACCGCCTGGGGAGTACGACCGCAAGGTTAAAACTCAAATGAATTGACGGGGACCCGCACAAGTAGTGGAGCATGTGGTTTAATTCGAAGATACGCGCAGAACCTTACCAACACTTGACATGTTCGTCGCGACTTTAAGAGATTAAAGTTTTCGGTTCGGCCGGACGAAACACAGGTGCTGCATGGCTGTCGTCAGCTCGTGTCGTGAGATGTTGGGTTAAGTCCCGCAACGAGCGCAACCCTCACTTTTAGTTGCCATCATTTAGTTGGGCACTCTGAAAGAACTGCCAGTGATAAGCTGGAGGAAGGTGGGGATGACGTCAAGTCCTCATGGCCCTTACGTGTTGGGCTACACACGTGCTACAATGGCATTTACAATAGGAAGCAAGATGGCGACGTCAAGCAAATCCTAAAAAGATGCCTCAGTTCGGATTGTACTCTGCAACTCGAGTACATGAAGCTGGAATTACTAGTAATCGCGGATCAGCGCGCCGCGGTGAATACGTTCCCGGGTCTTGTACACACCGCCCGTCACACCATGGGAGTTGGTTCTACCTTAAGGCAAGGTTTAAAACCCTTGACCACGGTATAGTCAGCGACTGGGGTGAAGTCGTAACAAGGTAGCCGTAGGGGAACCTGCGGCTGGATTACCTCCTTTCTAAGGATGATTAAGAATTATTTCTTAATCTAAAAAATATAACAGGATAATGTTGACCGTCCTCATTTCTCTTCTTAGAATTAGTGTTTCACTCTTCTGCGAAAAGGGCCGGTAGCTCAGTTGGTTAGAGCACACCCTTGATAAGGGTGGGGTCGAAAGTTCGAGTCTTTCTCGGCCCACCATTTTTTACTGGGGGATTAGCTCAGCTGGGAGAGCGCCTGATTTGCATTCAGGAGGTCAGCGGTTCGATCCCGCTATCCTCCACCAAGAAACACTTAGTTATTATATTTCGTAAAAATTTTTTATATTATCAATATCTATATCCGATTGTTCAAAGTTAAGAACAATCAATAAATATTCGAATAGATGAATATTTAAAAAATTTAATTCAACACAGAATTTTTTTCTGTGCATAAATTAAGCGTTTAAGGGCGTGTGGCGGATGCCTTGGCACTGAAAGCCGATGAAGGACGTGGTATACTGCGATAAGTTGCGGGGAGCTGTATGCAAGTTTTGATCCGTAAATTTCCGAATGGGGAAACCCAACACTTTATGTGTTACTTTAAACTGAATACATAGGTTTAAAGAGATAACCCGGAGAACTGAAACATCTAAGTAACCGGAGGAAAAGAAATCAATTGAGATTCCGTTAGTAGTGGCGAGCGAAAACGGAACAGGCCAGTAGATTTGTTAAAAAAATTTGAATAGTTTGGAAAAGCTAACCAAAGAGGGTGATAGTCCCGTATGAGTAATGTTTAACAAATTTCTTGAGTAAAGCGGGACACGTGAAATCCTGCTCGAATGTAGGGGGACCACCCTCTAAGCCTAAATACTCTTCAGTGACCGATAGTGAACTAGTACCGTGAGGGAAAGGTGAAAAGAACCCCTATTAGGGGAGTGAAATAGAACCTGAAACTGCATGCCTACAATCAGTCGAAGCTCTTTTTAGAGTGACGGCGTACCTTTTGTATAATGGGTCAGTGACTTAATTTATAAAGCAAGCTTAAGCCATCTAGGTGTAGGCGTAGCGAAAGCAAGTCTTAATAGGGCGATTAGTTTTATGAATTAGACCCGAAAACGAATGAGCTTACCATGAGCAGGTTGAATGCAAGGTAACACTTGCTGGAGGACCGAACCAGTTGACGTTGAAAAGTCTTTGGATGACTTGTGGTAAGGGGTGAAAGGCCAACCAAATTCGTAGATAGCTGGTTTTCCGCGAAAACTATTTAGGTAGTGCGTTGAATAAATATGCTTTTAGAGGTAGAGCACTAAATGGGCTAGGGGGAAGAGATTCTTACCAAACCTAATAAAACTCCGAATGCTAAAAGTAGTTCTTCAACAGACAGACTGTGGGTGCTAAGGTCCATGGTCGAGAGGGAAAGAGCCCAGACCAC
>CACGUE010000006.1:0-22500 GCA_902576115.1 uncultured Pelagibacteraceae bacterium | reverse complement strand
TAAGCAATGATAAAATAACTCTCCAACATAAAAATATTGTTTAAAATATGGTTGATATATATATATCAATTTAAAATGAAGTGTAAAATTATTTGGTTCACTGGTTTATCTGGTGCTGGAAAAACAACTTTATCAAAAATATTATTCAAAACTCTTAAAAATAAAAAATATAAAGTTAAAAGAATTGATGGGGATCTGTTTAGAAAAAAAAAAAATAATAAAAGTTTTGATAAGGCAGAAATAGTAAAAAATAATTTGTTGATAATAAAATATATAGATAAAATAAAAAATAACTATGATTTTATAATTGTATCAGTTATTTCGCCGTTAAAAAAAACAAGGAATATTGCGAAAAAATTGTTTGGAAAAGATTATTTTGAGGTTTTTACAAAATGTAATTTGAAAACACTAATTAATAGGGACACAAAAAAATTATACGAGAAAGCAAAAAAAAATATAATCAAAAATTTAATTGGTTTTAATTCAAAAATAAAATATGAACGGACAAATTATAAAAAAATTATTGTTAATACAGCTAATGAAACCATTAAAGAATCATCTAAAAAAATTCTAAAAAAAATAATTTAATGAAAAAATTTAATTGGAGACAAAAAACAGCAATTTATATAGGAAGGTTTCAACCATTTCACGATGGTCATAAAAATATTTTTTTAAAGGCCTTAAAAAAAAATAAACAGGTATGTATCCTTGTAATGGACTCATTTAATATCAATAAAAAAAATCCTTTTAAATTTTCTACAGTTAAAAAAAAAATTATTAACGCCTTAAAAGAATACAAAAATAATTTTATCATATTGAAAATACCCGTTGTATCAGAGGTTGTGTATGGAAGAAAAGTTGGATATAGAATTACAAAAATAAACTTACCAAAAAAAATTGAAAAAATTTCTGCGACAAACATAAGAAAAAAAATTTTTTAATGAGTCAAAAAATTAAAATAATATGTACAATTGGTCCATCATCATTTAAAAAAAAAATACTTAAAGGATTAAAAAAACAAGGTGTAGATATATTTAGAATTAATCTCTCACATACAAATAAAAATGAAATTAAAAAAAAAATTTTATATCTAAAAAAACAAAATATCAAAAATATTTGTTTGGATACTGAGGGAGCGCAAATTAGAACAACGTTAGTAAGAAAAAATTATTTCTTAAAAAAAAATTCAATTGTTAAATTAAGTATTGAAAATAAATTAAGTAATAAAAAAAATATTTATTTATATCCAAGCTTTAATCTTTTATCCATTCCCATTAAAACTAAAATTTTTATTGGTTTTGAAAACTTATGTCTTCAAGTAATTAATAAAAATGTCATAAAAAATAAAATTATTTGTAAAATAATAAAAAGTGGTTTTTTGCAATCAAAAAAAGGAGTTCATGTAAATTACCCAATAAAATTAAATCCTCTAACAAGCAAAGATATTTATGCTTTAAAGATTGGTAAATCTCTTAATATTAATTATTTTGCAATCTCTTTTGTAAACAATCATAAAGATATTTATGCCGTTAAACAGATAATAGGAAACAAGAAAAAAATTATTTCAAAAATTGAGACGCTTAATGCAGTAAGAGATTTAAAAAATATTTCAAAAGTGTCATCATCTCTTTTAATAGATAGAGGTGATTTATCTAGATATATACCAATAGAAGAAATACCGCTTGCTCAAGATATGATAATTCAAAATGCAAAAAAATTTAAAACACCAGTTTTTGTTGCAACAAATTTACTTGAAACTATGGTTACTCAAAAAAGTCCGACTAGAGCAGAAAGTAATGATATTTACTCAACATTAAAACAAGGAGCTAAAGGTCTTGTGCTGGCAGCAGAAACTGCGATTGGATCTTATCCTTTAGATTGCATAAAATTTTTGAGAAAATGTATTAAAATTTATAAAAAAAATTAATTTCTTTTGATAATTTAAATATAATAATTATTTTCATAATATACTTTACAGTTCAATAAATGAACGCTATAACAGTTCAAAAATTGAACAAGTTATGTCAAATAACAATCAAGATCAGTTTAACGTTTTAAGGAAAATCAATAAAAATCCAAAATCAACTCAAAGACAGCTTGCAGAAGAGTTAGGATTTAGTTTAGGAAAATTAAACTATTGCTTAAAAGCATTAAAAGATAAAGGTCTAATTAAAATAAATAATTTTCAAAACAACCCGAATAAATTTGGGTACGTGTATATTTTAACTCCTAAAGGAATATCAGAAAAAACAAAATTAACTCTAAATTTCATGAAAAGAAAGATGAAAGAATATGATGAATTAAAGAGAGAGATTGAAGAATAATATGTGGATTATCGCCAAATATAAAATTAACGAATTAGCTTTTTTAAAAAATAAATTTAAGGAAATCTTAGGAAATGAACCAGAGTATTTTATACCAGAAATAAAATATAATAAGATAATAAAAAAAAAATTTAAGACATTTAAAAAATCGATACTAGAAGGATATCTAATTTGTTTTCACTCAAAGTTTAACAATAAAGAAATTATAAACAATTTAAAATATACTCGTGGATTAAAATGTATTTTAGAAGGATTTAAAAACAGTCAAGATGAAATTTCTAATTTTATTGAAAGATGTAAAAATTATGAGGATAAAGAAGGTTTTATTAATCAAGATTTTTTTTCTGATGAAAATTTTAATAAAGGGAAATTTGTTTCTGGTCCTTTTACTAGTTTAATTTTTGAAGTTTTGTCAAAACAGTCTGACAAAATTGAAATACTAATAGGTAAATATAAAACAACAATCTCGAAAAAATCGAATTTTTTATATAGACCTATTTAAATTTAATTATGAAAAAAAATCTACAAAAATCAATTGTGGGTAAGGGCGGAGCTTTGCATAAATTAAAAAAAAAAAATTTTAAAAAAATTTTATGTTTTGATATTGATAATACTATATGCAAAACTTACGGAAACAACTATAAAAAATCTACTCCTCATTTAAAATCTATAAAAAAAATAAACGAATTATATGATAATGGACATTACATAAAATTATTTACCTCTCGATTCATGGGCAGAAATAATGAAAATATTTTTAAAGCAAAAAAACAAGGATATAGATTTACTATAAATCAAATTAATAAATGGAAACTAAAATATCACAAGTTAATTTTTGGTAAGCCAAGTTATGATTTATTTGTTGATGACAAATCAATTTATTTTAAATCTAAATGGTATTTAGATATTAAAAAATATTTAAAATAAAAGCTAATTAAATGAAAAAAAAAAATATCGCTATTGTTACTGGGGGAGGAGGTTTTATAGGCAGTCATCTAGTTGATTTATTGCTTAAAAAGAAATTTTATGTAATCGTTATTGATAATTTTTCTGGAGGACGTATTGAAAATTTAAAAAAACATAAAAATAACAATAATTTGAAAATAAAAAAATTAGACATAAATAAAATATCAAAAAATAATAAATTATTCAAAAATGCAACTTATGTATTTCATCTTGCAGGTATCGGAGATATAGTCCCATCTATTGAAAATCCATCAAATTATATGATGACCAATGTTCAGGGCACCATAAACGTCTTAGAAGCGTCTAGGAATTCAAAAATTAAAAAATTTATATATGCCGCATCATCATCTTGTTATGGAATAAGTGATAGAAGAACTAACGAAAAAACAAAAATTGATCCTCAGTATCCATACGCTTTAAGTAAGTACATGGGTGAATTAGCAGCTTTGCATTGGAGTAAAGTGTATAGATTGCCTGTAATTTCAATAAGAATATTTAACGCCTATGGTCCAAGAGTAAGGACCTCTGGTGCTTATGGTGCAGTATTTGGGGTTTTTTTTAAACAAAAATTAAATAATAAGCCGTTAACCATTGTAGGTAATGGAAATCAATCGAGAGATTTTATATATGTTGCAGATGTTGCAGATGCATTTCTAAAAGCTGCAATTTCAAAAAAAAAAAATGAAATCTATAATTTAGGTGCAGATAATCCAAAATCTATAAATTTTCTTGCTCAAATAATTGGAGGGAAAGTAACATTTATTCCAAATAGACCCGGTGAACCAAAAATTACTTGGGCAAACAATAGTAAAATTAAAAATAATCTTAAATGGAAACCAAGAATAAAATTCAAAAATGGAGTTGAGTTAATGCTAAAACATATCAAAGATTGGAAAACAGCACCTCTATGGTCTCCAAAATCAATAAAATATGCAACAAAATCATGGTTTAAATATTTAGGTAATGAAAAATAAAATACAAAATTTAAAGAATCTTGCGAAAATAATTCATGAAGAGAGGAAGAAATCTAAAAAAATAGTTTTATGTCATGGAGTATTTGATTTATTGCATGTTGGCCATATTAAGCATTTAGAAAGAGCAAAAAATTTAGGCGATAAACTAGTTGTCACTTTAACTTCAGATAGATTTGTTAACAAAGGACCAGGAAAACCAGTTTTTAATGAAAATCTAAGAAGTGAAGCAATAGCAGCACTAGAAACAGTTGATTATGTTTGTATCAATGATAGCCCAACCGCTGTTTACCCAATAAGAAATATTAAGCCAAATATTTATTGCAAAGGTAAAGACTATATAAATCCTATTGATGATATAACTGGGGAGATTTCAAATGAAATTAGTGAGGTAAAAAAATATAAAGGAAAGGTAGTTTATACAGAAGAAATAACATTTAGCTCTAGCAGATTATTAAATAGATCAACAGATTTTTATACAGAAAAACAGAAAAAAATAATAAAAAAAATAAATAAATTTACAAATTTTAAAAAAATAAAAAAAAAAATAGATGATTTTAAAAAATTAAAAATTCTAATAATTGGAGAAACAATAATTGATCAGTACAATTTTTGTGAGGTAATTGGCAAATCTGGAAAAGAACCAATGTTAGTTTTAAATGAAATTAAAGAGGATCAATATCTAGGCGGTGTTCTTGGAATAGCAAGAAATGTATCAGAATTTGCAAAAAAAATAACAGTAGTCTCAATGATTGGCCATGATAAAAAACATCTGACAGATATAAAATTCAATTTACCAAAAAATGTTAAAACCAGATTTATATTTAAAGAAAATTCACCAACTATTGTAAAAAAGAGATACCTTGATAGCGTTAGTAATAACAAAATTATAGGAATATACAAAATTAATGACGAAATTTTAAATGTAAAAAATGAGAAGAAACTTCATGAAATCCTCATTAAAGAATTTGATAAGCATGACTTAGTTATAGTATCAGATTATGGTCATGGATTTATTTCTAAAAAAAGTGCTAATCTCATATGTAAAAAATCAAAATTTTTAGCGCTCAATGCCCAAGTTAATGCTTCAAATATTGGCTATCACACTATAAGAAATTACAAAAATTTTGATACTTTGATAATAAATGAAAAAGAGATAAGACAAGAAATGAGAGATAAAATAAGTAAATTAGAAAATTTAATTAGTAAGCTTTCCAGAGAGAAAAGAATCAAGAATTTAATTGTAACAATGGGTAAAAGTGGGTCAATTTTATATAACAGAAAAAAATTTTATTATTCTGATGCTTATGCACACAATATAGTTGATAAGATAGGAGCTGGAGACACAATGCTTGCATTAGTTGCTCCTTGTCTAAAATTTGATATTGATAAAAATATTACTTTGCTTATAAGCTCAATTGCTGCAGCACAATCGGTTGAAACTATCGGAAACAAAGAGACTGTAAATAAGATTAAAATGTTAAAAACACTTGATAATATGCTTAAATAGAATGAATTTACCAAACGAAATAAATAAATATTGGAATTATTTAGAAGAAAAATACCCAAGCCCAAGATATGTAAAGAAAGTAAAAAAACTAAATTTTTCAAAATTAAAAAAAGAAATAGATAATAAAAATTATAAATATATTAAAAAACTAATAAGAAAAATGTTCGTCGAGAAAGAGGCTTATATTTTAAAAAACTCTGCTGATAAAAATCTAAAGAATACTATTATTCAATTGGCCAACTATTATAAAAAAAACAAGAAAACTTCTTTTTATAAAATGATTGATGGTGTACCAAATTTTCACAGAGTTATAGATAAGAATATAACTAAAAAATATAGTTTATTTGCAATTAAACATTCATTTTATTTTTATAATTGGAATATTAAAACTAAACTTGAAAAAAAACTTAAAGATGGAGTTTACAAGCATTGGAGGTATGTGAAACTTCTGGCAGGTAATAGTAAAAAGAAATATGAAAATAATATTCCTAGCGATGGTCAAATAGATAGGTTGCAAATAGTAAGATATCCAGCGGGAGGAGGAGAATTAAGAGATCATGTTGATCCAAGAAAAAATCAGAGAGTAGTTTCTGGAATAATAATGAGTAAAGTTGGAATAGATTTTAAAAATGGTGGTTTTTATTTTAAATCATCAAAAAATAAAAAAATTAATATTGAAAAAAATCTTGATGAAGGAGACGCTGTTATCTTTTATGGATCAATTGCACATGGTGTAGATAAAGTCGATCCAGATGAAAAACTAATATGGAATAGTAACAAAGGTAGATGGTTTATTGGAATGTTTGTTAATGATAGTGATTTAGTAAAAAATAGAATAACTGCAAAAGATTTAACAGGCAGTTTAAAATAATAATTAATTAAAATTGTCAAATTTAAACTTGAATTTAAAAAATCAACTTTTAGGAAAGAAAGTAATTGTAACAGGTGCCTCTAGAGGTCTTGGGGAATCAATCTGCTATACTCTAGCAGAGAGTGGTGCCGAAATTGCCATGATATCAAGATCTAAAGATGAAATGGAGAAAATTAGAAAAAAAATAATCAACTCTAATGATCATATTTCTATAAAATTAGATTTATTGAGTATAAGCAAAATAAGTTATGCAATTAAGAAAGCAAAAAAATTTTTAAAAAATATTGATATTGTTTTACATATTGCGGGAGGAGGACTGGGTCTTAAAGATCCTTTGTTGAATTATAAGGATTTTAATAAATTGCTTAATACCAATTTAGTTTCTGTTGCTGAAATTAATAGACAAGTTATAAAAAATAAAACTCCAAATGAAGAATTAAAACTTATTCATATTGGCTCTATTGCTTCTAGCGAAGCAGTAGGCTCGGTTGGATATAATGTAGCTAAATCCGCACTTTCTGCATATGTAAGAAGTATCGGAAGAGAATTATATAAAAAAAATGTTATTGCGACAGGCATATTACCAGGAGGCTTTATAGCTCCAGGAAATGCAATGTTCAGATTTAAAATTAAAAATATAAAAGATTATAAAAAATTTATAAAAAAAAGATTACCAAGAAATAAAATGGGTGATGCAAGTGAAATTATTCCAATTATACTATTTCTATGTTCACAGCATGCATCTATGATGGGTGGTTGTATGGTTCCTATAGATGCGGGTGAAGGAATAGCCTATCAATTGTGAATATGAATACCTTTTTTAAACTTAATCATTGTGATAAATTTATATAAAATAGTAGCAAAAAATTAAAACTAAATGAAGAAACCTATTTTAAACGCAAATTTAATTAAAAAGTATCATCAAGATATAGTTTATAATTACGCAGAATATCCGACAAAAGACCATTGGGATTTTGAGTTCAAAAATGATGAATATAAAAACGCGATTTTAGATTGGTTTCCTAAAAATAAGGACAAAAAAATTTTCTTTTATGTCCATATTCCTTTTTGTGAAGAATTATGCTGGTTTTGTACTTGTAGTAAATTTATCAACAAAGACTATCAAAAAGTAACAGATTATCTTAAATATCTTTTTAAAGAAATTGATTTGCTTTTTGAACATTTGAATAAAAATAACATTAAGCTAAATGTAGGCACGGTGTTTTTTGGAGGAGGTTCTCCAACTATTTTGAATAGAGAAGATTTGAAAAAATTAGTTGATAAACTTAAAAGCTTATTCGACTGGTCAAATGTGGACTTTTTTACGGTTGAGAGTGATCCTCGAAGAGTTGATGAAGATAGATTGATTTATAATCATGAAGTTTGTGGAACAAATAGAATATCATTTGGCATGCAAGATTTAGACCCTGAGGTACAAAGAAGAGTAAATAGAATTCAACCTGCTAAATTGTTTGAGGATATATTAACTCCAAAAGTAAGAACAATGTATAAAGAAATTGCTTTTGATCTTTTAATTGGACAACCAGGTCAAACTTTAGAGTCAATGTCAAAAACTTGTGACGAAATTATTAAGCTTAAACCAACATTAGTACAGTTGTCGCTGATGGCATATAAGCCCTGGGTTGCAAAGTACCAGGTTCAAATGTTGGCAGAAGGACCTTTGCCAGACTTTCTTGAAAGGAAAGAATTGTTAGAAGTTATTCACAAAAAACTGAAAGATGGAGGTTATATTAGGACTGGATTTGAATGTTATTCTCTACCTGATAGTCCAATGACAAAAGCATTTGAAGAGGGTGATGCGCATTATGGTGCATCAGGCCATCAGCCAGGTGGTAGAGTAAATTTCATTGCAGTTGGAAGTTCATCAATGAGCAACTTAGGTAACGATTATTATGTTCAAAATTTTTATGATATTCCTTCTTATAAAAAAGCATTAGATCAAAACCAATTACCATCTTTTAGAGGAATGAGACTAAATGAGGATGATAAAATTAGACAACATGCAACACAACAAATTAGAAGTTATTTTAAAATTGATTATAAAAATTTTAGAGATCAATTTGGAATAGATGTTAAAGAGTATTTTAAAGATGAAATAGACTTTATGAAGGATATGCAGGATGATGGGCTAGTAGAGTTTACCGATGAAGGTATTTTTTTAACTGATATTGGAAGAGATTTTACACAAAATATTATGAACGTTTTTGATAAATATGACCCACCAAATAAATCTTATACAGAAAGATTAGAAACAATTAAAAAAGCTAAAAAATCTCAAGCGGCAATTCAAGAAAAAATATAAAAATACCTTCATGAAATATAGACCTTTCTCTGATTTAGGTTGGAAAGTATCCGAAATAGGCCTTGGATGTTGGCAAATTGGTTGGTGTTGGGGGGATGTCTCTGAGAAAGATTCAAGAGCCTTGTTAAAAGAAGCATTAAATCAGGGTATAAATTTCTTTGATACTTCAGATATGTATGGTGATGGAAGAAGTGAAAAATTTATTGGAGAATTAATTAAATCAACTAGAGAAAAAATTTATGTAACAACTAAACTTGGTAGAAGAACTAGAGGCACTAGTTATAATAAAGGGTTTAAAGAACAGTATATGGAAGAGTTTGTAGACCGATCTTTAAAAAACCTAGGAATTGAGTGTTTAGACCTTGTTCAGTTGCATTGCCCACCGTTTGATAAAATAATAAATCAACAAACTCATGATATTATGAATAATCTGGTAAAAAAAGGTAAAATTGCAAATTATGGAGTAAGTGTTCATACTATATCTGACGCTATGGAAGCTATTAAATTTAAAAATGTAAAAAGTATACAAATTGTTTTTAATATTTTCAGACAAAGACCAGCAGAGATTTTTTTTGCAGAAGCAAAAAAAAAAAATGTTGCTATAATT
Source organism: uncultured Pelagibacteraceae bacterium (assembly GCA_902576115.1). Lineage (GTDB taxonomy): Bacteria > Pseudomonadota > Alphaproteobacteria > Pelagibacterales > Pelagibacteraceae > Pelagibacter. Next base: position 12,928 of record CACGUE010000006.1, on the reverse strand, counting down.
GCTAGGGGTCCACTTGCTAGTGGCTTATTGACTGGTCAAATAAATATTAATACTAAGTTTCCTGAGAATGATCACAGGAACTATAACCTAAAAGGTGATTATTTTGATGTAGGAGATACTTTTTCAGGGGTTAATTTTGAAAAAGGTCTTGAGGCTGTAACCGAGTTAAAGAAAATATTACCTAGTGGATATACATTAGCAGATCTTGCCCTTAAATGGATATTGATGCATGATGCTGTAAGTGTTGTCATTCCAGGAGCAATTAATAAATTACAAGTAATAAAAAATGCCAGCTCATCAAAACTTGATGATATTTCAAAGCTGTCTGAAAAAATTTTTTCAATTTATGAAAAAATAATAAAACCAGATGTTCACAATCGCTGGTAATAGGTTCAATGAAATTTTCTAAACTTGGATTTTCAAATATCAAAGTAAGTAAAATTTGTTTGGGTACAATGACATTTGGAGAACAAAATACCAAGAGAGAGTCTTTTGAAATAATGGATTATGCAAATGAAAAAGGGGTGAATTTTTTCGACACTGCAGAAATGTACCCTTCCTATCCAAAAAAAGAAACTTATGGTATGTCAGAAAAGATTATAGGTGAATGGGTTAAAAAAAAAAATAACAGGGATAAAATTGTAATTGCAAGTAAAATTGCATCAAATCATCCAAAAGGAATTGGTGCAACTAAATTATCTTGGATAAGAAAAGGAGGAGAAAATTTAAAGTTTAATAAAAAAAATCTGAATCAGGCGATTAATCAAAGTTTAAAAAGACTTAAAACTGATTATATTGATTTATATCAATTGCACTGGCCGGAGAGAAACGTGCCAATATTTGGTCAATTAGATTTCGAATATACTAAAAACGAGAAAAGATGGACTCCAATTCTCGAAATTTTAGAAAATTTACAAGAAGTTATAAATTCTGGAAAGGTTAGACATATTGGAATTTCAAATGAGACACCTTGGGGTTTCTTAAATTTTTTAAATTTAGCAAAAGAGAAAAAACTTCCAAAAATATCAACTATTCAAAATGGTTATAGTTTAGTTAACAGAATTTTTGATTTAGCGAATTCCGAAATTTCTTTAAGAGAAAAATGTGGACTGTTGGCTTATTCTCCATTGGCTGGAGGAAGATTAAGTGGAAAATATATTAAAAATAAAAACACAGAAAAATCCAGATACACCTTATGGCCAAAAAGATTTTCACGACATAATACTAGAAGAGGTGAAGTAGCAATTAAAAAATATGTTCAATTATCAAAAAAATATAATTTAAAACCTAGTGTTTTTGCAAATGCTTTTGTTTTGAACAGACCATTTTTGACAAGTAGTATAATTGGAGTAACATCTTTAAGACAACTAAATGAAAATTTAAGTAGTATAAATATAAATTTTAACGAAGAAATGATGAGAGATGTTCAAAACATTCATTTATCTGACCCAAATCCATGTTATTAATTATTGTTATTAAAATAAGAAAACTACTATGAAACTATATAACGAGTTAGTAAATGGGAATGGATATTCGGTATTTTCGATTAAAAATACGCATATTTTGGAGAATTTAAGAAAAGAATTTGTCGATAGAATTTTTAATTCTAATAATTCAAATAAAAATATTTCTGATGTAAGAAGATTGCTTGCCCAAATGTCCAAGGCTGAAATTAATAAATCAATGGTTAGTTTATTATCCTTTACAAATTTATCCGAAATGATGATTAATGCATGTTCTGATATCGTTGAGGAATTATGTGGAAAAGAACTATTTATTCAAAGAAGGGCCCACACAATTATAAATGTTCCTGGCGAAGGTCAGGCTAAACAATGGACACACTATGAATTAATGTCTGGAATATCACCTTATACATATGTTATCTGGGCTCCTTTGCACGACTTAGATGATAATGGAGGTGTTTATTATATAGATTTAGATAGATCCTCACAAATTATGAAAGAAGAGGAACAAACAGGTGTTGTTAACGGAAAACGTGTACTAAATTTAATGGAGCATCAAAAGCCAACAAAATTAAAATTCGGTGAAGCAATAATTTTTAATCCTTTTGTTCTTCATGGAAATGTCTCTTTTGAGTCAAATTTTGCTAGAGTGGCATGTAATGTTAGATTTCAAAGCATTAATAAACCGTTATTACAAAAAAATACAGATTATTTAAAATATTTTAAAATATCTTAAATCTAAAATGACAGTAGCGTCTATCACAACTGATATTAATATTGGACCATTCAAAATTCCTAGCAATGGACAAAACATGATTATGAATAATTATGCATCTAGAAACAAATTAACTGTCGAATTAGTTATTCCAGAACCAATGATGTCTAATGCTTTAGAAACTGTACAGTGGCTTCATAAAGAAAATAATTTAACGAAAGTAATTATGTGTTCTTTTCACCAGTTGCCTAAGGACGAAAATAGAGCAAAAGATTTAATCAAATCTATGGAAAATGTAGAATTTCATTTTGCTTTAGAGGGAATAAGTGGAAAAGGAAAAAAATTTTTATTGGATTCCATTAAAGAATCAAAATTGTTTTCACAAGCTATGAAAATTGATAGCACAAAATCTTCATGGAGTGAGTTATTTGAAATGATGAAAAAAAATAAATAATATATGAGAAACAATAATCAATCTATCGAGTTGGAGTATTACAAAAAAAATAATATTTCTCCAGTTCATTATAATTTAAAAAATTTAAAAAAACATTTTGAAATCCGTTCTAGCCTATATCAATTGTTAGGAGTGCCACCCAAATTAGTATATGGCAAAGATGTTTTAGAAGTTGCACCAGGATCAGGTCATAATAGTATTTATACAGCAACACTAATGCCAGCGACTTATCATTTGGTAGAGCCAAACCCACTTGGTTGCCAAGATATTGTAAATATATTTAAAAAACTCTCACTTCGTCATACAAAACCAAAATTATATAAATTAAAATTAGGCAATTTCAAAACAAAGAAACTCTATGACATTGTCATAACAGAAGGATGGCCTGGAGGATATCTAGATTTTGATAAAAGGATGCTCAAGAAATTATCATCATTTCTTAAACCGGGAGGGATTATGTTGATATCTTTTTTTCCACCAATAGGTGGAATGGCGACTTATTTAAGAAGATTAATTGGAAATAGAATTATTTCAAATAGTGATAATTTTAAAGATCAAACTAATTCCCTAAACAACGCTTTTTCATCTCATCTTATCAATTTAAAAAGCATGAGTAGATCAAACGAGCATTGGATACAAGATAGTATGTTAAATCCATATATATGTGTTGCTCACAACACACCAGAATTATGTCTAAAAATTTTAAATCATAAATTACAGATTTACAACTCTGTGCCAAAATTTGCAGATGATTGGAGATGGTATAAATCACTGCATGGAAAATCAAAAAATTTTAATGAGAACTTTATCTTAGAATATAATAAAGTTAGTCATTCATTAATTGACTACAGAATTAATAGTAGCAGAAGATCAATTAAAAAAAATAGAGAATTAGAGAAATTTTGCTTCAATTTTGCAATTAAAACAAAGAATAATGAGAGGCTTGGAATAAAAAAATATAAACAAAATATTGAACCTCTGTTAAAAAAAATTATTCAAAACATAAAAAAAGATCTACCTAAAAATGTTCTACAAGCACTTATAGAGGCAAATAACTTATTAAAAAAAAAAAAGATTGACATATACGATGTAAAAGAAATGAAATATTTTTCATCTTTATTTGGCCGTGAACAATGTTATTTATCTTTTATAAAAAATTAATAAAAATATAAAATTATATATAATGAAACTTTTGATTACTGGCGGTGCAGGGTATGTAGGGTCTGCTTTAGTTCCAAAGTTACTTGAAATTGGTCATGAGATAACGGTTTTAGATCTTATGATATATGGTGATAATGTGCTTGAAGATCATCCACGATTAAAAAAGATCAAAGGAGATATAAGACAAATTGATTTGCTTGAAAAAATTATACCTAGTCATGACATAGTTTTACATTTAGCTTGTATTTCAAATGACCCAAGCTTTGAACTTAACCCAACTTTAGGAAAGTCAATAAACTTTGATGCTTTTGAACCACTTGTTAAATTAAGCAGAGAAAGCAATGTATCTAGGTTTATTTATGCGTCTTCTTCTTCTGTTTATGGGATAAAAAGGGAAAAAAATGTTACAGAGGACATGGTGTTGGAGCCCCTTACCGATTATTCGAAATTTAAAGCTCAATGTGAAGTTATATTAAACAAATATAAATCAGAAAATTTTATTACTACAACAATTAGACCATCAACAGTCTGTGGCTATGCCAAGAGACAAAGATTAGATTTAGTCGTTAATATTCTTACTAATCATGCATATCATAAAAGAGAAATAAAAGTATTTGGTGGCAGTCAACTAAGACCCAATATACATATTAATGATATGATTGATTGTTATTTAAATGTGATTGATGCAAATAAAGATAAAATCAATGGACAAATATTTAATGTAGGTTTTAAAAATCAATCTGTAGATGAGTTAGCAGAGGATGTAAAAGAAATTATTGGAGAGGATATTAAAATTAGAAAAACAGAAACTGACGACAACAGATCATATCATGTTAGTTCAGAAAAAATAAATAGCGTTTTAGGCTTTAAGACCAAATACACTGTAAAGAATGCAGTACAAGATTTAAAAAATGCATTTGAAACAGGCTTACTGATAGATACATTTAATAATGAAAATTATTTTAATATAAAAAGAATGCAATCAATAAAACTGAAATAAATATTCTATAAATGAATAATTATTATTCAAATAAACTTGTTTATAAACCTTGGGGATATGAATACGTGATTTATAGTGATTCAAATCTTTTAGCAATAACATTCGTAAAAATTAATTATGGTCATAAAACATCACTACATTGTCACCCAGAGAAAAAAACTGGTTTTATAATTCTTGATGGGAAAGCACAAGTTCAAATAGGCATTTATAAAGAAAATCATAAGAATTTTGGCTCTTTGTCAAGATTAGTCTTTAGGCCTGGTCTTTTTCATTCCATAAAAGCTAAATCAAAAAATGGTGTTTATGCACTTGAATTTGAAACACCATATAAAAAGAATGATCTAGTGAGATTATCAGACAATTATGGCAGACAACAAAAAAAATACGAGGGAAAAAAATTTACAAAAAATCTAAGCTATAAAGATGTTAAATTTAAAAGACCAAAATTAAATAAAATAAATCTATACAAGTTTAATAATTTAAATATTGAAATTGAGACAAGAAAAGATCTTAAAAATTTATCAAAAAATGATAATTTAAGTACTTCAGCAATTTTAAAAGGAAATATTTTGAATAACAAAGGAAAAAAGGTAATTTCTTATGGTGAAATAGTTAAAAGTAGCACTTTAAGAATTTTATCTGATAAATTTCATATAAAAAGACCAATAACAATTCTAAATGTTAAAAAAGATAAAAATAGAAAAAGCAAAAACTATAAGTTTATAAAATGAAAGTAAGATACTCATATTTAAAACAACAATTTTCTAATAGTGAAGATCTTTGGAAGAATTTAAAAAAATTTGTTTCAACTGGTGATTTTACATTAGGAAAGGAATTAAAATCATTTGAAAATAAATTTGCAAATTTAATAGGAACCAAGTTTGCAGTTGGAGTTAATTCAGGTACAGATGCAATAAAACTCTCCTTAAAAGTTTTAAATGTTGGTCCAGGAGATGAGGTTATCACAGCTGCAAATACTTTTGTTGCTACGGTTGGTGCTATCACAGAGATTGGCGCAATACCAGTTTTTGTAGATTGTGATGACACGTTTTGTATGAATGTAGATCTCTTAGAAAAAAAAATATCAAAAAAAACAAAAGCAATAGTTCCAGTACATTTTACTGGGTATATGACTGATATGCCTAAATTATTAAAAATTGCAAAGAAATATAGATTGCCAGTTGTAGAAGATGCTTGTCAGTCTATTCTAGCTAGCATAAACAATAAGAAAGCAGGTTGTTGGGGCAGTTTTGGAGCATTTTCACTTCATCCTTTAAAAAATATTAATGTTTGGTCAGATGGTGGAATAATTACAACAAATAATAAAAAATTTTATAAAAGATTATTATTATTAAGAAATCATGGTCTATCAGATAGAGATACAGTAAAAATATGTGGTTATAATTCAAGATTAGATACATTCCAAGCTGTAGTTGGAAATTGGCTTTTACCGAGTGCAAAAAAAATAGCAAATCAAAGAATAAAGAATGCTAATTATTACGACAAAGAATTGTCAAAAATAGAGGAAATTACAATTCCACCAAGAATTAAAGGAAAAAAAATTGTTTATCATTTATATATTATCTTCGCCAAACATAGAGATGAACTTTTAAAATTTTGTTTAAAAAAAGGTATCGAAGCAAAAGTTCATTACCCTAGACCGATGTATCTTCAGGAAAATTTAAAGTTTCTTAAACATAAAAAAGGAGATTTTCCAGTGACCGACGAGCATACAAAAAAAATAATCACTTTTCCTTGTGATCAACATTTATCTAAAAAAGAAATGAAATATGTAATTAACTGTGTGGGTGAATTTTATAGAAAGAAAACAAATTAATGAAGGCAGCTATTTTAAATGAAAGTTCGAAACCTTTGATAGTTTCAAATGTAGATTTACCCGAAAAGTTACAATTTGGCCAAGTTCTTGTAAAAGTTTATTACAGTGGAATATGTGGGGCTCAAATCAATGAGATTGATGCAGTTAAGGGACCAGATAAATTTTTACCTCATTTACTTGGACATGAAGGATCAGGCATAGTTCAAGATATAGGGCCAGGTGTCACTACCATTAAAAAGAATGATCATGTAGTTTTACATTGGAGAAAAAGTTCAGGCATACAAAGTCCAACACCAATTTACAATTGGAATAAAAAAAAAGTAAATGCTGGATGGGTTACTACATTTAATGAATATGCAGTTATTTCTGAAAATAGATTAACAGCAATACCAAAAGATTTTGATTTAAAGATTGCAGCACTTTTTGGCTGTGCGATAACTTCAGGATATGGTGCGGTAAACAATGATGCAAAAGTTAAAATAGGTCAATCAGTATTGATTTATGGCATGGGAGGAATGGGCTTAAGTATTGCCGACGCATGTTCACTAGTATCCGCGAATCCAATTGTTGGAATTGATTTACATCAAAATAAATTAGAATTATCTAAACAATTTGGTGTAACTGAAACAATAATCAACGACAACAACGAACAAGTTAAGAATAAAATTCATAAAATATTTGGAGAAAAAGGTCCTGAAGTCGTTTTTGAAACCACAGGCAATTCGAAGTTAATGGAAAATGCTTACGAGATGACCCCCAACAATGGTAAAACTGTGTTTGTAGGAGTGCCAAATGATAAAATATCTATTTATTCACTACCACTAGCTTTTGATAAAAAAATTGAAGTTTCACATGGGGGTGATTCAATACCAGACAAAGAAATACCAAGATACATAAATTTAAGTAGAGATAAGGGAATAGATTTTAGCAAATTCATTACTCATGAATTTAATCTAGATGATATAAATGAAGCATTAAAATTATTTAGATCTGGCAAAGCTGGCAGAATTATTTTAAAAATTAACGAGTAAATTTAATATGGGAAAACATTTTGACATTGGTTATTTTAAAAAACCTATAAAGGTAAGAGGAAAAGTTGCCAAAGAAAGAACAGTTTTAAATAAAATCAAGGCTTGGGAGTTAGGCAAAGATTATTATGATGGTAATCGTCTCAATGGCTATGGTGGTTTTAAATATGATGGAAGGTGGTTAAAAATGCTACCTAAAATTATAAAAAAATATAAATTAACTAAAAATTCAAAGGTACTAGATTTGGGTTGCAAAAAGGGATTTCTTTTAAAAGATTTAAATATTTTATTACCAGGAATAAAAACTGTAGGTATCGAAAACCATGCTTACGCTTTAAAAAAATCTGTTAAATGTCAAAGCAAATTAATTCAATCAGAATATTATAAAATTCCATACAAAAATAAGCATTTCGATTTCGTCATAGCGTTTAACTCACTGTATATGTATAATTTAGGTGATGTTATTAAATCTCTTAAAGAAATAGAGAGAGTTTCAAAAAAAAGTTATATTGTTTTGGCATCAGGCGAAAATGATAAAGAGAGGAACAAGTTTTACAAATGGACTTTAATAGGAACAAGTATTTTACTTCAAAAAGAATGGAAAAAACTGTTTAAGGACATTGGTTTTAAGGGTGATTATTATTTCTCTTCAGCAAAGTCATTAGGCGTCTAACATTTTAATAATATGAGATTAGCAGATTTTGTAATAGATTTTTTAGCAAAAAAAAATATTAAAAAAGTTTTTACAGTAAGTGGCGGAGGATCAATTTTTCTTTGTGATGCACTTTTTAAAACAAAAAAACTAAAATATATTTCATGTCATCATGAACAAGCTGTTGCATTTGCTGCAGAAAGTTACTCAAGATTAAAAAATAAAACAGGTGCAGCATTAGTAACAACTGGCCCAGGAGGAACAAATTGTTTAACTGGGGTAGCATGTTGCTGGATAGACTCTGTTCCAACAATGTTTATTTCAGGTCAAGTTTATTTAGATCAAACAATTAAAAAAACAAGATTAAGACAGATAGGTGTACAAGAAATTGATATAATAAGTATGGTTAAAAATTTTACGAAGTATTCAGTTTTAATAAAAAAACCAAATGAAATTTTATATCATTTGGAAAAAGCATATTATGAGACCACAAATGGTAGGCCTGGACCGGTATGGATTGATATTCCTGCAGACATACAAAATGCTGAAATAGATATAAATAAACTCAAGAGATTCAATCCACCCAAAACTAAAAAAAAATTAAATAAATTAGACAATCAAATTAAAAAAATTGCTAAATTGTTAGCGAAATCTAAGAGGCCAGTTATTCATGTTGGGCATGGTGGTAGGATATCTAATTGTGCAAAAAAATTAAGAAAATTAGTTGATCGATATAAAATACCATTCGCACTCACTTGGAACGCAAGTGATTTAGTTGAGTCATCTCACCCAAGTTATATCGGTAGACCAGGTGCTTTTGCTGAAAGAGGATCAAATTTTATAATTCAAAATGCAGATTTGTATATTTCAGTTGGTACAAGACTTCCTTTTATGGTTACAGGATATAATTCAAAAGATTTTGCAAGAAAAGCAAAGATAGTGATGATTGATATAGATTCAAAAGAATTAAAAAATACAAGAGTTTTGGCCAACTATAAGTTAAAAACTGATGCGGGGTATTTTTTAGACAAATTGGTCAAAGAATTACCAAAAAAAATTCATCTTGATAAAAATTGGCTAGACTACTGCAAAAAAGTTAGAAAAAAATATCCAATTGTTTTAGACCAGTATAAAAAACAAAAAAAAACAATTAATTCTTATTATTTTATAGATATCTTATCAGAAATTTTAAAGCCTAAAGATGTAGTTGTTACAGATATGGGGCTTTCATTTGTTGGAACACATCAGGCATTTAAAGTAAAAAAAGGACAAAGAGTTTTTACTAATTCTGGTCATGCGCCTATGGGTTGGGGGTTGCCAGCAGCAATTGGCGCCTATTATGCATCTATTGAAAGCAAAGGAAAAAAGAACATCATTTGTTTGACAGGAGAAGGCGGTTTACAAATGAATATTCAAGAATTAGCGACCGTATTGCACCATAAAATACCTATTAAAATATTTATTTATAATAATGGAGGGTATTTGACAATCAAACAAACACAACAACTAGGTTTTGAAAGTAGAATTATGGGGTCTGATTATGAAAGTGGTTTGTCATTTCCAAACTATAAACTAATATCAAAATCGCATAGCATCAAATATTTTAAAATATCTGATACAAAAAAAATTAAAAATTCAGTTTTAAAGATATTAAAAATTAATGAACCTGTTATTTGTGAATTGATTTTAGATAGTGAGCAGGAGCAAATGCCAAAAGCCATAAATAGAAGAACATCAGATGGCAAATCTATACCTACTACATTCGAGGACATGTATCCTTTCTTGCAAAAAAATGAACTAAAAAGTAATATGTTATAAAATGAAAAAGGGCGTTATTATATCTGGGAATTTAGCTCAAGATCATGAATTTATTTATCCTTATTATCGATTATTAGAGGAAGGAATTGAAGTTGATGTTTGTTTATTGGAAGGCAAGCCAGTTAAGGGAATATTAGGTACAACTCTACCTCCTAATAAAAATCAAGAAGTAAAAGAAATTAATAATATAAAAATTGATGATTACGATATTTTGGTTTTGCCAGGAGGCGTTAAAGCCATGGAAAAGGTAAGACAAGAAAAAAAAATTATAGAATTTATTTCAAAATTCAATGATCAAAAAAAAACTATTGCATGTATTTGTAGTGGTGCACAGCTTTTAATTTCTGCAAAAGTAGTTAAAGGCAGAAAAATAGCAGGATATTATAGCATGAAAGATGATCTAATTAATGCTGGAGCTAATTACACCGATGAGCCTGCAGTCATAGATGATAATATTATTACTACAGCACATTATAAAGACATGGGACCTTGGATGAAAGAAGCCTTAAAAATATTATATAAAAATTAAATATTTTTTTAATTAAAAATGCCAATTCCTTACGTAAATTTAACAAAACAAGCAGAATCTCAAAAAAAGGAAATACTAGACTTATTAAATCGAATTATTAAAAAAGGTCAATTTGTTGGGGGTTATGAAATTGATAAATTTGAAAAAAATATTTGTAAATTAATAAATGTAAAACATTGTGTAGCATTAAACAGTGGAACAGATGCTCTAACATTGGGTTTGCATTTAATAGGTGTTAAAAAGGGAGATGAGGTAATTACTACTCCCAACTCTTTCATTGCTTCAGCTGCAGCCATTGTTCATCTAGGTGCAGTACCAATTTTTGTTGATATTTGTAATGATGGCAATATCGATCCGAAAGATTTGATTAAAAAAATTTCTAAAAAAACCAAAGCTATTATGCCTGTCCATTTATCTGGTAGACCTTGCAAAATGGATAAAATTATCTCTATTTCAAAAAAATATAAAATTCCAATTATCGAAGACGCTGCCCAAGCCATTGGAACAAAATTTAAAAATAAATTTGTTGGAACATTTGGAAAAGTTGGTTGTTTTTCCGCTCATCCTCTTAAAAATTTAAATGCAATGGGTGACTCTGGTTATCTCGTGACGGATGATAAGATAATTGCGAACAAAATTAAGCTATTAAGAAACCATGGAATAAAAAACAGAAATGATATTACCGATTTTGGATATGTCTCTAGAATGGATAATTTTCAAGCTGGAATTTTAAATTTAAGACTTAAAAAATTAAAATCTATAATTGCAAAAAGAAGGACTAACGCAAAATTATATTTTCAAAACTTAAAAAAATTAAAAGAGATTAAGCTTCCATATGAAGAAAAAAATCAATTTAATTCATTTCATACTTTTATTATTCTTGCTAACAAAAGAGATAAATTAAAGAATTATTTAGAAAAAAAGAAAATTTCTACAGCGATACATTACCCAAAATTGATCTTTGATCAAAAAGCTTATACTAATAAATTTAAAAAAATTAACTCAAAGCATTATCCAAATTCAAAATATTATGTCTCAAATATATTGACCCTTCCAATAAATGAATTTATTACCAAGAATGAAATAAAAAAAATTTCAAATGAAATAATAAATTTTTATAATTTTATTAATGCTAAAAATTCAAGACAACACTTTTAATAAAAATAAACTATCAATTTTGGATCTATTCAAAAAAGTAAACTAATACTGATAGAGCCATTAAAATAAAACAATATAAATGAGAAATCTAAATTTTATAATATTATTATGCTCATTTGGATCAGGTTCAAAATTATTACAAGCGCACTTAAGTAATGTAAAAAATTTATTTACGTTACCGGCATACCCCCTTTTATATCTGCCAGATTGTTATTTTATTTGGAAAAAAGAAAACAAATTAGACTCAAAACTTTTGTTAAAATTGTTAAGCGAACAATTTTCATCAATTTTTGATACAAGAAATTTAAAAGGTTTTAATGGGACCAATCAACTAGGTAAAGATAAAAATGATTATATATCAATTTCAAAAGAAAAATTTGATATTTTTTTTTTAGATTATTTTAAAAAAAATACAATTAATTTAAAAAATTTAATTATTGCAATTCACATATCCTATCAAAAAGCAATTAATGAAGATAATACATTAATTTTATATCATCCTCATAGTCTTGAAATATATTTTAAATATCTTTCAAGTGATTTTTACGAGTATAAAAAAATACTTACAATTAGAGAACCAATTAGAAATTTTTGGAGAAGTGCTTTTGCAGACAATAATATTGATATATCTCGGTTTGATAACACTGATTATGAAAATTTAAAAAACTATAGATATATAAATAGGTTAAGAGATCTAAATATTAATTTTAACTATTATAAAAATCATGAATTTAAAGAATACAAAATCATAAAATTTGAAGAATTTAAAAAAAATAACTTAACCGTCTTAAAAGAATTGTGTAAATTTTTAAATTTAGAATTTAATGAAAGTAAAATTTTAACTCCAAGATTTAATAACAAAGAATGGTGGGGGAGCAATATTTATAAAGGCTCACAAGAAAAATATAAAATAAATAAAATTCAAAATAGCCAAGAAAAAGATTTGAAAAATTTTTTTAATTATGAAATTCAAATATTACAAAAAATTCTGCTGCCATTTTATGATAAATTTAATTACAAATATATTTGTAAAATTAATTTAGTTACCAATATTTTTTTTTGGATTTCAATTTTTTTCCCAACAAAATATGGATTAAATTTATTCATAGGAAG